>NZ_JAERRA010000002.1:354643-709287 GCF_016735685.1 Piscinibacter lacus | reverse complement strand
TTAAGCCTGACGACCATAGCGAGGTGGTCCCACCCCTTCCCATCCCGAACAGGACCGTGAAACACCTCAGCGCCGATGATAGTGCGGATGCCCGTGTGAAAGTAGGACATCGTCAGGCTAATACATTGAAACCCCCGTCCTCCATGAGGTCGGGGGTTTTCTCATTGCCGTTTTCGAATGCGGCGAAGGCGCTGCGGTTTCACCTGATGACGGGATGACTCGGGTTGGGGACAATAGTCCCGTTGCAAGGAGACGATCATGACCGCTGCCTGGCTCAAGCACTATCCCCAAGGTGTTCCGGCTACCATTGATCCTAGTGCCTACGGCTCACTGCTGACACTGATTGACGAGAGCTTTGCCAAGTTCTTAGGCCGTCCGGCCTGTCACTTTCTTGGGCGCAGCTTCAGCTTTCACGATCTTGATGTTCGATCGCGCGCTTTTGCGGCATACCTTCAGTCGCTGGGTTTACAGGCGGGTGATCGCGTTGCCGTGATGATGCCCAATGTTCCGCAGTATCCTGTGGTCGTTGCAGGCATCCTGCGAGCCGGCTGTGTGCTGGTGAACGTCAACCCGCTCTACACCCCGCGCGAGCTTGAGCATCAGCTTCGCGATTCCGGATCGTCAGCGATCGTCATTCTTGAGAATTTCGCAGCGACTTTGCGCGCTGCCAAGCATGCCATTCCGCCGAACCGAGTGGTTCTTGCCGCCATGGGCGATATGCTGGGAGTTGCCAAGGGCGCTGTGGTCAATGCGGTGGTGCGGCACGTCAAGAAGCTCGTGCCGGCTTTCGACTCGACGGGTTTTGTTCGATTCGGTACGGCCTTGCAGCGAGGAGCAGCCCAGCCGTACCAGCGACCTGAGGTTGATGCTGAGGATGTGGCGTTGCTCCAATACACCGGGGGAACCACTGGGGTCAGCAAAGGAGCGGTTCTCAGCCACCGGAACATCATCGCAAATGTTCTGCAATGCGAGGCTTGGTATCGACCGGTCCTTGGTGGGTTGCCTGCCAACGAGCCCTTGTTGACGGTTTGTGCACTGCCGCTTTATCACATCTTTGCGTTTACTGTGAACATGATGCTGAGCCTCCGAGTCGGTGGCGCCAACATTCTGATTCCCAATCCCCGAGACCTGCCTGCGGTGTTCAAGGCGCTCAAGCCGCATCGCTTCCACAGTTTTCCAGCGGTCAATACCTTGTTCGGCGCCTTGGCGCGGCATCCTGAATTCAACACCGTCGATTGGTCGAGCCTGCGTTTGAGCGTCGGGGGTGGCATGGCGGTGACCGCGGGTGTCGCGCAGCTTTGGCTAGAAAAGACCGGCTGTTCGATCTGTGAAGGCTACGGCCTGTCGGAAACCAGCCCGACCGCCAGTTGCAATCCGGTCGATGCCAAGAGCTACACCGGCACGATCGGCTTGCCCCTGCCGTCGACGGAGTTCAAGCTGCTTGACGACGCCGGGCAGGAGGTGGCGCTGGGCGAACCCGGCGAGATCGCGATCCGCGGCCCGCAAGTGATGCAGGGCTATTGGCAGCGGCCAGACGAGACGGCAGCCGTGATGACAGCGGACGGCTTCCTGCGGACCGGCGACATTGGCGTGGCCGATGAGCGCGGCTACTTCAAGATCGTCGACCGCAAGAAGGACATGATTCTCGTCAGCGGCTTCAACGTCTATCCAAACGAGATCGAGGATGTGATGTCGCGCATGCCTGGCGTGCTTGAGTGCGCGGCTGTTGGGGTACCCGACGAGAAATCTGGCGAAGCTGTGCGCTTGGTCATCGTGCGTCAGGACCCCTCCCTCACCGAGGAGCAAGTGCGCACCTACTGCCATGCCAATCTGACCGGCTACAAGCGTCCGCGCCAGATCGAGTTCCGGGCCGACTTGCCCAAGACCCCGGTCGGCAAGATCCTTCGACGCGAGCTGCGCTGATTCATGCGCTCCCGTCGCCCTCGCCCTGTTCAAGGATTGTCATGACCCTGGCCCTGATGGCGGCCATGCCCGAGGAGCTTGCCGCGCTTCTGGCCCAGTTGGACTCGCCGACCGTGCATCACCATGCCGGCCGTGCCTTTCACGCAGGTCGTCTCGAAGGACAGGACGTGGTGCTGGTGCTTTCGCGCATCGGCAAGGTCGCAGCCGCAACCACGGCCACCTTGCTGATCGAGCGTTTCAAGGCGCGGGCGATCGTCTTCACCGGCGTGGCGGGCGGCCTGCATCCGCAGGCTCGGGTGGGCGACATCGTCATCGCCCGCGAGCTGCTGCAGCACGATCTGGACGTCTCCCCCCTGTTTCCGCGGCATGAGGTGCCGCTGACCGGACGCTCCCGCTTCCCGACCGATGCCGAGCTGAGTGATGGCTTGCAGGCCGCCGCGGCCGAGGCTTTGGCGGTCGAGCGGCTGGCGCTGGCCGCCTCGCTGGAGGCCTTGGGCGTCTCGCAGCCGCGCCTGCACGAGGGCCTGATCGTCAGCGGCGATCGCTTTGTCGCCACCGCGGCAGAAAGTCAGGCCTTGCGCCACGAGCTTCCCGATGCCCTGGCGGTCGAGATGGAGGGCGCTGCCCTGGCCCAGGTCTGCCACGACTGCGATGTGCCCTATGCCGTGATCCGCAGCATCTCCGACCGGGCCGACGACGCCGCCCATGGCGACTTCCTGCGCTACCTGGCCGAAGTGGCGGCGCCGATGGCCGCGGCCATCCTGCGTTGCTGGTTGCGTCGCGGTCCGCTGCCAGTCTGAGCACTTGCGCGGCCCGGCTCGACCCGCGCCGGCTCGTTCGGCATCGGCAAGGCAGCCGCTCGGCAGGCCGCCCGGTCCGGCAGTTCAGTAACGCTCAGGCACGATTAGATCCTGCGGCACCGGATGCCGCAGGTAATCCGCATGCCGCACCCGCTGCGGCAATTGGATGGCGGGACGCTCCACCTCGGCATAGGGCATCTGATCCAGCAGATGGGCGATGCAGTTCAGTCGTGCCTTCTTCTTGTCGACGGCTTGCACCACCCACCAAGGCGCCTCGGCGATGTGCGTGCGCTCCAGCATCGCTTCCTTGGCCACGGTGTAGTCCTCCCAGCGGCGCCGGCTTTCCAGGTCCATGGGGCTGAGCTTCCACTGCTTGAGCGGATCCTGGATGCGGGCTACGAAGCGGGCTTCCTGCTCCTCGTCGGTGATCGAGAACCAGTACTTGATGAGCTGGATGCCCGAGCGCACCAGCATGCGCTCGAACTCGGGCACCGAGCGGAAGAACTCCTCGACCTCGGCCTCGGTGCAGAAGCCCATCACCCGCTCGACGCCCGCACGGTTGTACCAACTGCGGTCAAACAGCACGATCTCGCCCGCAGCCGGCAGGTGGGCGGCATAGCGCTGGAAGTACCACTGCGTGCGCTCGCGGTCGTTCGGCGCCGGCAGCGCGGCCACGCGGCAGACGCGCGGGTTCAGCCGCTGGGTGATACGCTTGATCACGCCGCCCTTGCCGGCCGCGTCACGGCCCTCGAAGAGGATGACCACCTTGTGCCGCGTGTGCTGCACCCAGTCTTGCAGCTTGACCAGCTCGCCCTGCAAGCGGAACAACTCCTGGAAGTAGCGTCGGCGTTCGTCGCGGCTTTCCGCGCTGCGGCCGGCGTCGCGGTCGTCGAATTCCAGTTCCAGTTCCTCGTCCAGGCTGTCGAGCCGGTCCAGGAAGAGGCGCTCGGCCAGGTCGGGTTCGGCGCCGGTCGCGCGGTCGTCGTCGGGGCGGGTCATGGTCGGCTTCCTGCGTCCGCGGGACAGGTCGCGGCGTGGACCGGACCCTAAGCGCCTTGCATGACCCGGCCGTGAAAACCGGCCCCCGCTCAGCCCGCCACAGCCTCAGCCTTCGTGCGCGCGAAGGCCGCGATCACCTCGGCGACGCTGGCCGTCAGCCGCTGCGCATAGGGCAGGTGCAGGAACTCGTTGGGGCCATGCGCATTGCTCTTCGGGCCCAGCACCCCGCAGACCATCATCTGCGCCTTGGGGAAGCCCGCCTCCAGCAAGCTCATCAGCGGGATGGTGCCGCCCTGGCCGATGTGGGCATAGGACGCGCCGAAGTGCGTGCGCGAGGCGGCCTCCAGCGCCGCATCCAGCCAGGGCGCGAGCGAGGGCGCATTCCAGCCCGTCGCGCCCCAGCGCGCCGAGCCCTGGCCGTCATCGTCGGGGCCGGCCCGGCCATCGGGCTCGAAGGTGACCCGCGCGTTGTAGGGCGCCTGATCTTCCAGCAGGGCCTTCAGGCGCTGGGCGGCGACATGGCCATCCACGCCCGGCGGCAAGCGCAGGCTGAGCTTGAAGGCGGTGAAGGGCCGCAGCACATTGCCGGCGCTGCGGGTGGCGGGAAAGCCGTCGGCGCCGGTCACGCTCAGCGTCGGGCGCCAGGTGCGGTTGAGCAGCACCTCGGCCGGGTCGGTCGTCACCGGCAGCACGAAGCCGCCGTCGGCGCCGCAGGCCCAGGGGTAGCGCTTCCAGACCTCGGCCCCAAGGATGGCGGCGGCCTGCTGCGCCTGGGCCACCCGCTCGGCCGGGATCGCGACATGGAAGCTCTCGGGCAGCACGCGACCGCTGCCGCTGTCCTCCAGCCGGTCCAGCAGATGGCGCAGGATGCGGAAGCTCGAGGGCACTAGGCCGCTGCCGTCGCCCGAGTGCACGCCCTCGTCCAGCACCTCCACCCGCAGCGTGCCGGTCACGTTGCCGCGCAGGCTGCTGGTCAGCCAGAGCTGCTCGTAGTTGCCGGCCCCCGAATCCAGGCAGACGACGAGCTGCACATCGCCCAGGCGCGGGCGCAGCGCGTCCAGGTAGGCCGGCAGGTCGCCCGAGCCGCTTTCCTCGCAGCTCTCGATCAGGCCCACGCAGCGCGGGTGCGGCAGGCCCTGGGCCTGAAGCGCGGCCAACGCCGTGACGGCGCTGTAGACGGCGTAGCCATCGTCGGCGCTGCCGCGGCCGTAGAGCCGCTCGCCCTGCAGCACCGGCGTCCACGGACCGAGGCCGGTCCTCCAGCCATCGAACTCGGGCTGCTTGTCCAGATGGCCATAGAGCAGCACGGTCGGATCGTCCTGCGCACGCACCGCAGCAGCCGGCGTACTCGCCGCCAGCTCGAAGAAGATCACCGGCGTGCGCGGGCGGCCGTCGGGGCCCGTCAGGCGGACGATCTCCAGCCGCAGGCCCCTCAGACCCTGCGCCTCGACCCAGGTCGACGCGTCGCGCAGCACCTTCTCCAGGTGGCCGTGCTCGGCCCAGTCGGGATCGAAGAGCGGGCTCTTGGCCGGGATGGCGATGTAGTCGCGCAGCGCGGGCACGATGCGCTCGGCCCAGGCGCGGTCCACATGGGCACGCAGGGCCTCGGCATCCGGGGACGGCAGCAGGCGTTCGGGGGCGTTCATGGCATGGGGCTCCGGCAAGTGGCGGCCGTCAGGCCGCCGGGGGATGCGTGCTTCGGGCTTTGGGCTTCAGGACAGAGCCCAGGCTCAGGCGCTGAGCACGGCCTCGCGCGTGGGCAGCTCGGCGCGCAGCGAATGCGGCAGGGCCTGGGTGATGCGCAGGTCCAGCAACTGGCCGACCAGGCGCTGCGGCTGCGGGCCGGGGGCGAAGTTGACGATGCGGTTGCACTCGGTGCGGCCCATCAGCTCGGTCGGGTCCTTGCGGCTCGGGCCCTCGACCAGCACGCGCTGCATGCAGCCGACCAGGGCCTGGCTGCGGCGCTGCGCCTCGGCCTCGATCGCCGCTTGCAGGACTTGCAGGCGCTTGAGCTTCACCTCCGCCGGCGTGTCGTCGGCCAGCGCCGCGGCGGGCGTGCCGGGCCGGCTGCTGTAGATGAAGCTGAAGCTCGCGTCAAAGGCCACCTCCTCGACCAGCTTCATCAGCAGGGCGAAGTCGGCCTCGGTCTCGCCGGGAAAGCCGACGATGAAGTCGCTGCCGATGGCGATGTCCGGCCGCAGCGCGCGCAGGCGGCGCACGATGCTCTTGAACTCCAGCGCGGTGTAGCCGCGCTTCATCGCCATCAGCACGCGGTCGCTGCCGTGCTGCACCGGCAGGTGCACATGGTTGACCAGCTTGTCGCAGCGGCCGTAGAGCTCGATCAGCCGCGCGCTGAACTCCTTGGGATGGCTGGTCGTGTAGCGGATGCGCTCGATGCCCGGGATCTCGGCCACCACTTCCAGCAGGAAGGCGAAGTCGGCGATCTCGGCCGTGCCGCCCATCGGCCCGCGGTAGGCGTTCACGTTCTGGCCCAGCAGCGTCACTTCCTTCACGCCCTGCTCGGCCAGGTGGGCCACCTCGCTCAGCACGTCGTCGAAGGGCCGGCTCACCTCCTCGCCGCGGGTGTAGGGCACCACGCAGTAGCTGCAGTACTTGCTGCAACCTTCCATGATGGAGACGAAGGCGCTGGCGCCCTCCACCCGGGCGGGCGGCAGGTGGTCGAACTTCTCGACCTCGGGGAAGCTGATGTCGACCTGCGGCCGGCGCTGGCTGTCGCGGCGCTTTAGCAGCTCGGGCAGGCGGTGCAGGGTCTGGGGGCCAAAGACCACGTCCACATAGGGCGCACGGTCCAGCAGGGCCGCGCCTTCCTGGCTGGCCACGCAGCCGCCCACGGCAATCTTGGTGCCGCGCGCCTTCAGGTGCTTGACCCGGCCCAGGTCGCTGAAGACCTTCTCCTGCGCCTTCTCGCGCACCGAGCAGGTGTTGAAGAGGATCAGGTCGGCCTGCTCCGGGTCCTGCGTGGGCTCGTAGCCTTCGGCGGCGCGCATCACGTCCACCATCTTGTCCGAGTCGTACTCGTTCATCTGGCAGCCGAAGGTCTTGATGTAGACCTTCTTGCCGGCAGCGGCAGGGGCCTCGGCCACGGGGGCGCTGGCTTCGCGGGGGGTGTCGTCGTTCATCGGGGCCTCGCGGAGGAAACCGTGGATTTTCCGCGAAGCCCGCCGGCCCGGGGGCGGGCCCGGTTCAGATCGCGCCGCGGCAGTTGGGCGCGCCGCAGCCGCAGCGCAACTGGCCGGCGTGGTGCGACTCGCCGTAGTCGGCGGTGATCTCCTCGCCCGGGCTCAGCGCGCGCAGGGCGTAGAACTCCACCCGGCCCTGGCGGATGCGCAGCACCGCATTCGGCGCGCAGCTGTGGTTGACGAAGCGCAGCGGATCCGAGGAGCCCGCTGCGTCGATCGCGTGATGCGCATCGAGCTCGACGATCATGATCCGCGCCAGGCCCTTGGCGCGCCGACGGGCCTCGCGCACGCTGATGCGCTCGCCGCGGATCTCGCCGATCTTGCGCCGCGCCGGCACCGCCTCGTCGGCATAGGCGCCCTGGCCGTCGATGCGGCTCGGCGCCACCCGCACGGCATAGGCGGCCGGGCCGTGGCGGCGCGGCTCGCTCGGGGGCGGCGGGGCGGGCGGCAGGCTGCGCAGTTCGGGCATCGGCCCATCATGCCAAAGCCGCGGCGGCGGGCTGCGCCTCGCTTCGCCGCTGCCGCGCAAGCGGGCCGCGTTTTGGGCTCATGGGGCCTAAGGCCTTTGGGCTGTCACACCTGACTGACCGTTTGGTCATTAAGATTGCTGCACTGCGGGTCAAGGGCCGGGCGCTGTGCGCCGGGCCCCTGCCTCCCCCTTCCGGCCGCCCGGGCCAAAGAAGCTGCACGACCATGACGCCCTCCATCCGTCCCCTATCGTCCGACGCCGGCACCCCCCCCGACGCCAACGCCGACGCCACCACCCAGCCCCTGGGCCGCCGCCCCTGGGCCCTGGCGGCCACGACCACCCTGGTCGCCGTGCTCGGCAGCCTCAGCCTGCTGAGTGGCTGCAGCGAAGGCGTCCAGGCCCAGGGCGGCCCGCCGGGTGCGCCGCCGGTGGCGGTGGCGCCCGCGGTCGAGCGCATGGTGCGTGAGCAGCTCGACTTCACCGGCCGCCTCGAAGCGCCCGAATCGGTCGACATCCGCGCCCGCGTCGGCGGCCCCATCGACAAGGTGCATTTCCGCGACGGCGCGGTGGTCAAGGCCGGCCAGTTGCTCTTCACCATCGACCGCCGCACCTATGCCGCCGAGGTCGCCCGCTTCGAATCGCAGCAGGCGGCCGCCCAGGCCCAGTTCGCCATCGCCCAGGCCGACCTGGGCCGCGCCCAGGGCCTGCTGGAATCGCGCGCCGTCTCGCGCCAGGAGGTCGACCAGCTCGCCGCCGCCGCCCGCACCGCCGAAGCCCAGCTTCGCGCGGCCGAGGCCGCGCTGCAGGGCGCCCGCCTGAACCTGGCCTTCACCGAAATCCGCGCGCCCATCGCCGGCAAGCTCTCGCGCGCCGAGATCACCACCGGCAACCTCGTCGGCCCCGAGCAGGTGCTGACCACCCTGGTCAGCCTGCAGAAGGTCTATGCCTATTTCGACGTGAGCGAGCAGGCCTTCCTGCGCCTGCGCAAGGTGGCCCCGGCGACGCTGCAGGCCCGCATGGGCCTGGCCGACGAGCGCGGCCTGCCGCATGCCGGCGCGGTCGACTTCGTCGACAACCGCCTGAATCCGGCGACCGGCGCGATCCGCGTCCGCGCCGTCTTCGACAACCGCGACGGCCGCTTCGCGCCGGGCCTGTTCGCACGCATCCAGCTCGCGGGTGGCGAGCCGCGCAAGGTCGTGCTGACGCCGGACCGCGCGATCGGCACGGACCAGAGCAAGAAGTTCGTCTACGTGGTCGGCGCGGACAAGATCGCGCAGTACCGCGAAGTCCAGCCCGGCGCGCTGCGCGAGGGCATGCGGGTGATCGAGAAGGGCCTGGCCGCGGGCGAGAAGGTGGTTGTCAGCGGCTTGCAGCGCGTGCGCCCCGGCGCGCCGCTGGAGCCGCTGGAACTGCCGGTCGATGCCAATGGCCTGCCGGTCGAAGCCGCCCCGGGCGCGGCGCCGGCCGCCGCCCCGGCCTCCGCCGCCTCGGCGGCCGGCGCCTGATCTGCCGGAGCCCGCGCCATGGACATCTCACGCTTCTTCATCGACCGGCCGCGCTTTGCCGCGGTGCTGTCGATCATGGTCTTCCTCGTCGGCCTGATCGCGATCTTCCGGCTGCCGATTTCCGAATACCCCGAGGTCGCGCCGCCGCAGGTCGTCGTGCGCGCCCAGTTCCCCGGCGCCAACCCGCGCGTGATCGCCCAGACGGTGGCCACGCCGCTGGAAGAGGCGGTCAACGGCGTCGAGGACATGCTCTATATGTCCTCGCAGGCCACCGCCGACGGCGCGATGACCCTGACCGTCACCTTCAAGATCGGCACCGATGCCGATGCGGCCGAGACCGCGGTGCAGAACCGCGTCAACCGCACGCTGCCGCGCCTGCCCGAGGTGGTACGGCAGATCGGCGTGACGACCGAGAAGAGTTCGCCCAACCTGACGATGGTGGTCCACCTCGTCTCGCCGGAGGACAAGTACGACGCGCTCTACCTGCGCAACTACGCGACGCTCAACATCCGCGACGAGCTGCTGCGCATCCCCGGCATGGGCTCGGTGCAGGCCTTCGGCTCGGGCGACTACGCCATGCGCATCTGGCTGGACCCGGACAAGCTCACCGCGCGCGGCCTGACCGCGGGCGACGTGACCCGAGCGGTCCGCGAGCAGAACGCGCAGGTCGCGGCCGGTGTCGTCGGCGCGCCGCCCGCGCCGCGCGGCACCGAATTCCAGCTCTCGATCAACACCCAGGGCCGGCTCAGCTCGCCCGAGGAGTTCGCCGAGATCATCCTGCGCGTCGACACCCGCGACGGCTCCATCGTCCGGCTCAAGGACGTCGGCCGGGTCGAGCTTTCGTCTAACAGCTATTCGCTGCGCAGCCTGCTGAACAACAAGGAGGCTGCGGCCATCGCCATCTTCCAGTCGCCCGACGCGAATGCGCTGGCGCTGTCGGAGGCGGTGCGCCAGACCATGGAGCGGCTCAAGGCCGACTTCCCGGCCGGCGTGGACTACAGCATCGTCTACGACCCCACCCGCTTCGTGCAGACCTCGATCAACAAGGTCGTGCAGACCCTGATCGAGGCGGTGCTGCTGGTGGTGCTGGTGGTCATCGTCTTCCTGCAGACCTGGCGCGCCTCGATCATCCCGCTGCTGGCCGTGCCGGTCTCGGTGGTCGGCACCTTCGCCGTGCTGCTGGCGATGGGCTTCACCATCAACACCCTGACGCTGTTCGGCCTGGTGCTGGCCATCGGCATCGTGGTCGACGATGCGATCGTCGTGGTCGAGAACGTCGAGCGCAACATCGAGTCCGGCCTCAGCCCGCGCGAGGCCAGCATCAAGGCCATGCGCGAGGTCAGCGGGCCCATCATCGCCATCGGCCTGGTGCTGTGCGCGGTCTTCATTCCGCTGGCCTTCGTCTCCGGCCTGTCGGGGCAGTTCTACCGCCAGTTCGCGGTGACGATCGCGATCTCCACGGTGATCTCGGCCTTCAACTCACTGACCCTGTCGCCTGCGCTCAGCGCCATCCTGCTCAAGGGCCATGACGCCCCCAAGGACTGGCTGACCCGCGGCATGGACAAGGTCTTCGGCGGCTTCTTCGCCTGGTTCAACCGCGTCTTCCAGCGCGGCTCCTCGGGCTACAGCCGGCAGGTCGGCGGTCTGGTGCGGCACAAGGCGGCGGCCCTGGTGGTCTATGCCATCGGCCTGGCGCTGACCGGCTTCCTCTTCACCCGCGTGCCGCCGGGCTTCGTGCCGGCGCCCGACAAGCAGTACCTGATCGGCATCGCCCAACTGCCCGACGGCGCCAGCCTGGACCGCACCGAGGCCGTCATCCGCCGCATGAGCGAGATCGCGCTCAAGGTACCCGGCATCAAGGATTCGGTGGCCTTCCCTGGCCTGTCGATCAATGGCTTCGCGGCCCAGCCGAACGCCGGCATCGTCTTCTTCGGCCTGCACGACTTCGAGGACCGCAAGACCGCCGAGACCCAGCTCCAGGCCATCCTGGGCAACGTCAACGGGGCGATCCAGCAGATCCAGGATGCGCAGATGTTCGTCGTGCCGCCACCCGCGGTGGACGGCCTGGGCAATGCCGGCGGTTTCCGCCTGGAGCTGCAAGACCGCGATTCGGTCGGCGAGCAGGCGCTCTATGCCGCGGTCTGGGGCGCCATCGGCCGCATCTATGCCAACCCGCAGTCCAGCATCGGTCTGACCTACAGCAACTATCAGATCAATGTGCCGCAGCTCTTCGCGGACGTGGACCGCACCAAGGCCAAGCAGCTTGGCGTGAACCTGTCCGACGTCTACGAGACCATGCAGACCTACCTGGGCTCGCTCTACGTCAACGACTTCAACCGCTTCGGCAAGACCTACCAGGTCATCGTCCAGGCCGATGCGCCCTTCCGCAACAAGCCCGAGGACATCGCCGCCCTGCGCGTGCGCAACGACCGCGGCGACATGGTGCCGCTGGGCGCCTTCGTCGACGTGCAGCCCACCTTCGGCCCCTCGGCGGTCAGCCGCTACAACGGCTACTACTCGGCCGACATCAACGGCTCGCCCAAGCCCGGCTTCAGCTCGGGCCAGGCCCAGGCCGAGATGGAGAAGCTGCTCAAGGAGGCGCTGCCGCGCGGCGTCGGCTACCAGTGGACCGAGCTGGTCTACCAGGAAAAGATCGCCGGCAACACCATGGTCCTGATCTTCCCGATCTGCGTGCTGCTGGTCTTCCTGGTGCTGGCGGCGATGTACGAGAGCTGGAAGCTGCCGATCGCGATCCTGCTGATCGTGCCGATGTGCATCCTGTCGGCGCTGACCGGCGTCTGGCTCTCGCGCTTCTGGGGCCAGCCGGGCGACTTCAATCTGTTCACGCAGATCGCCTTCGTCGTGCTCGTCGGCCTGGCATGCAAGAACGCCATCCTGATCGTCGAGTTCGCCAAGGAGCTCGAAGAGCAGGGCGAGAAGGTGCTCGATGCCGTGATCCACGCCTGCCGCATGCGCCTGCGCCCCATCCTGATGACCTCGATCGCCTTCATCGCCGGCGTGACGCCGCTGATCTTCGGCAGCGGCGCGGGCTCCGAGATGCGCCAGGCCATGGGCATCGCCGTCTTCAGCGGGATGATCGGCGTGACGATCTTCGGCATCTACCTGACCCCCGTATTCTATGTGCTGATGCGCGGCCGCGGCCGGGCCATGCCGGTTCGCGCCGGCCATGGCCACGGCCACGGCGCGGACAGCCCGACCGCCGGAGCCTCCCATGACTGAGTCCATCCTGCGCCGCGGTCCCGGCCCCCTGCAGCGCCTGGCGCCGCTGGCCGCTGCCGCCCTGCTGGCTGCCTGCACCACCGTCGGCCCGGACGCCAAGCCGCCCGTCACCCGCCTGCCGGCCGGCTTCACCCAGGCCGGTGCCGCGGCGGCGCCCAACACCCAGGCCGTCGACCCGGCCCGCATCGCCCGCTTCTGGCGCGGCTTCCAGGACCCGGTGCTCGACGGTCTCGTCGAGCAGGCCCTGGCCGCCAACCCCGAGCTGCGCCTGGCCCTGGCCCGCTTGCAGGAGGCCCGCGCCGGCCTGCGCGAGGCCGAGGCGGCGCAGCGCCCCAGCGGCGGCATTGATGCCGGCGCGAACCGTACGGTCATTCCCTTGACCCAGGCGCAGGGCCTTTCACGCGAGGCCCGCACCGGCAACATCCTGAACGCCGGCTTCGTCGCAAGCTGGGAGCTGGATTTCTTCGGCGGCCTGGCCCGCAGCCGCGAGGCGGCCACCGCCACCGTCGCGGCCAGCGAAGCCGGCTTGCAGGCGGTGCAGGTCTCCCTGGTGGCCGAGCTGGCGGGCAGCTACCTCAGCCTGCGCGGCCTGCAACAGCGCCTGATCGCGACCGAGGAGGCCCTGCGCGCCCAGCGCGCCTCGGTCGAGCTGCTGCGCCTGCGCAGCGAGGCCGGTCGGGCGAGCGATCTCGACCTGGCCCGCGCCCGCGGCCTGCTGGCCGGCACCGAGGCAGCCCTGCCCGCGCTGCGGGCCGGCATTGAGCGCCAGGCCTTCCGCATCGCCACCCTCAGCGGCCAGGCGCATGGCGAGCTGCTGGCCCGGCTGGCGTCGCCGGCCCCGCTGCCCGCCCTGCCGCTGACCGACCTCGGCGCGCTGCCGGTCGGCACGCCGGCCGCCTGGCTGCAACGCCGGCCCGACCTGATCGCCGCCGAGCGCGAGCTGGCCGCCGCCACCGCCCGCATCGGCGTGGCCACGGCCGATCTCTTCCCCAAGGTCTCGCTCTCGGGCCTGCTGGGCCTGAATGCCGCCACCGTCAGCGGCCTGGCCCGGGCCGGGGCGGGTGTCTACAGCCTGGGGGCGGGCCTGCAATGGGCGCCCTTCGATTCGGGCGCGCTGCGCGCCCGCATCGCCGCGGCCGAGGCGCGCAGCGCCCAGGCCCTGGCGCGCTACGACCAGGCCGTGGCCGCCGCGCTGGAAGAGACCGAGGCCGCCTTCAGCGACTACAGCCGCGGCAGCGAGCGCGTGCAGCGCCTGGCCGAGGCCAGTCGCCAGAACCAGGAGGCCCTGCGCCTGGCGACGCTGCGCCACGACGCCGGCATCGACGACTACCTGAGCGTGCTCGATGCCCAGCGCGAGGCCCTGGCCAGCCGCGAGGCCGAAACCGCCGCCCGCACCGAGGTGGCGACCGCCCTGGTCAGCGTCTACCGCAGCCTGGGTGGCGGCTGGGATGCCGCCAGCCTGCCGGGGGCCGCGCCGCAGGCGGCCGCGCCCGCGGGCGGGCGCTGAGCCGCCGCATGCGAGCGGCCCACGGCGCCCCGGCGCCCGGCCGGCCGTGGCAGCTCAGCCGCGCTCGAAGCTGAAGACCGCGGTCGGCGCGCGCAGATTGGGCCGCCAGTCGATGCGCCGGCCGCCGTCGAGCCCGAAGGCCTCGCGCAGCCGCAGCCCCTGCTGGCGGGCGAGGATCTCGAACTCCGCGAAGGTGCCGACCCGGATGTTGGGCGTGTCGTACCACTGGTAGGGCAGGGCCCGGGTCACCGGCATGCGGCCGGCCAGCACCCGCAGCCGGTTCGGCCAGTGCGCGAAGTTCGGGAAGCTGACGATGCCGATGCGGCCGACCCGCACCGTCTCTTGCAGCATCAGCTCGGTGCGGCGCAGGTGCTGCAGGGTTTCGAGCTGGAGCACCACATCGAAGGCGTTGTCCTGGAACAGCGACAGGCCTTCGTCCAGGTTGCGCTGGATCACGTTGACGCCGCGGGCCACGCAGGCCTCGACCTTGGCATCGTCAAGCTCAATGCCGTAGCCGGTGCAGCCGCGCGTCTCGCGCAGCAGGGCCAGCAGGCTGCCGTCGCCGCAGCCCAGGTCCAGCACATGGGCGCCGGCCGGCACCATGCGGGCGATCTGTTCGAAGTCTCCGCGCGGATTCATGCCTGCAACTCCTTCGCGCCCGACAGGCTCCGGGCCATGCGGTCGAACCACTGGCGCAGCACGCCGTGGTAGCGCGGGTCCTCCATCAGGAAGGCGTCGTGGCCGTGCGGCGCATCGATCTCGGCGTAGCTGACCTCGGCCCGGTTGTCGAGCAGGGCCTTGACGATCTCGCGCGAGCGCTGCGGCGTGAAGCGCCAGTCGGTCGTGAAGCTGACGACCAGGAACTTGGCCCGCGCCGCGGCCAGCGCCCGGCGCAGCGAGCCGCCGTGGGCGCGCGCCGGGTCGAAGTAGTCGAGCGCGCGGGTGATCAGCAGGTAGGTGTTCGCGTCGAAGTACTCGCTGAACTTGTCGCCCTGGTGGCGCAGGTAGCTCTCGACCTGGAACTCGATGCCCTGGGTCGTGTAGGCCAGGTGGCCGTTGCGCAGCTCGCGGCCGAACTTGCTGGCCATCACGTCGTCGGACAGGTAGGTGATGTGGCCGATCATCCGCGCCACGCGCAGGCCGCGCTTGGGCACCGTGCCGTGGCTCAGGTAGTGGCCTTCGTAGAAGTCGGGGTCGGTCACGATGGCGCGTCGCGCGACCTCGTTGAAGGCGATGTTCTGCGCCGACAGCGCCGGGGCCGAGGCGATCACCGCCGCATGCCGGACCCGCTCCGGGTACTGCACCGTCCAGGCCAGGGCCTGCATGCCGCCCAGGCTGCCGCCGATCACCGCGGCCAGGGTGTCGATGCCCAGGGCATCGAGCAGCCGGGCCTGCGCATCGACCCAGTCCTCCACCTGCACCACCGGGAAGTCGGCGCCCCAGGGCTGGCCGGTGGCCGGGTTCGGATGCGTCGGCCCGGTCGAGCCGAAGCAGGAGCCCGGGTTGTTCATGCAGATCACGAAGAAGCGCCGCGTGTCCAGCGGTTTGCCCGGGCCGATCAGGTTGTCCCACCAGCCATTGCTGCGTGCCACGCCGGCGTGGGTGCCGGCGGCATGGTGGCTGGCGTTCAGGGCATGGCAGACCAGCACCGCGTTGTCGCGCGCGGGGCTGAGCGTGCCGTAGGTCTCGTAGACCAGGTCGACCGGCGCCAGCGAGGCCCCGCTGCGCAGCAGCAGGGGGCTGTCGAGCCGGAGGGTCCGGGGCGTCACCTCGCCCACGCTGCTCGGGAAATCCACGGTGTTCAGGCGTCCAGAAAAACGAAAACCCGGCGTCGCTGCGCTAGCGAGGCCGGGCGGTGCTGGGATCGCGGCCCCTGTTTAGCTGCATTTCTTGAGCGCCCGCAAGCCGGAACAAATCGGCGCTGTGCTTTGAGTTTAGCCGCAGCCCCGCGGGGCTGTCCGCCGCCGCGCGGGGCTGGCGTGCCGGCCCGGCCGCGCGACGCGACAATCGCGGCTTTCACGTGGGGAGTCCGTCGCGCATCGCGAGGGCAGGGGGCCCGACGCGCGAGAACCATACGAGGAGTCAAGGTGCTGACGGTTTACCTGGTCGAAGACGATCCCCTGATTGCCCAGCATGTGCGCGAGGCTCTGAACCAGACGGCCCGCCTGCGCTGCGTCGGCCATGCCGCCCGGCTGGCGCAGGCGCGCGAGGAGCTGCCCAGCCTGCGCCCCGATGTGCTGCTGTCCGACCTGGGCCTGCCCGATGGCGACGGCACCGAGCTGATCGCCGAGCTCAGCGCCGCCCCGGCCATCGAGGGCGTCTGGCATCCGCACATCCTGGTCTTCTCGGTCTTCGGCGACGAGATCCGCGTGCTGCGCGCGATCGAGGCGGGTGCCGACGGCTACTTCCTCAAGGGATGCACGACCGAGGAGCTGGTCGTCGCCGTCGAGCAGGCCGCGCGGGGCGAATCGCCGATCTCGCCGGCCATCGCGCGGCAGTTGCTCAAGCGCTTCGAGGGCCGTGCCGAGCCGGCACCGGTCGAACCGGCGCCGCCCGATGCCCTGGACCTGCTCGGCCTGGACACCGACCCCGGCTTCGACACCGGCCTGGGCCTGGACGGCCCCCTGGTCGCCAGCCGGCATGAGGTGACGGCCCTGGAGGTGCAGGTGCTGCGCCTGGTCGCCCAGGGCTTCGTGCCCGAGGAGATTGCCGAGCGCCTCGGCCTGAGCGAGCGCGGTGTGGCGCTGGAAGTGCGCAACGTCTACCGCAAGTTGCAGCTCAGCCAGCGCACCGACCGCCACGCCGGCCGGTGAAGCGCATCGCGCGTCGGCTGGCCGGCTTGCTGCTGGCCTGCATGCTGGCGGCCTGCAGCGGCTTGGCCGAGCCGCTCGGGCCGCTGGTGCAGGAAGTCGATCGCGCAACCCTGCTGCTGCCCGGCGAGCCGCCGCGCGAGACCCGCCTGCCCGATGCCTGGGAGCGCAGCGCACCGCTGCGCGAAGGCGGCGTGCGCTACCGCATCGACCTGGAACAGGCCGCGCTGGAGGCCGGCCCGGCGGCGCTCTTCATCCCGCGCGTCGGTTTGGTGCTGCGGGTGGTGCTCAATGGCGAGCCCATCGCCCAGTTCGGCAGCACCCAGCGCCAGCCCCTGCCCGATGTCTCGCAGCAGCCCATCCTGGTGGCCCTGCCGCCGGCCCTGCTGCGCAGCCGCGGCAATGTGCTGGAGCTGGAGGTGCACGGCGAGCCGCGCCGCGAAGCCGGCCTGTCGCGCCTCTGGGTCGGCCCGCTGGAATTGCTGGAGCCGCGCCATGTGGCCCTGGGCCAGTTGCAGAGCCGCGGCGCCTGGGCGGTGGGCGCGGCCGCCGCGGTGATGGGCGCGCTGGCCCTGCTGCTGGCCTCGCGCGTGCGGCATTTCGGCTACGCCTGCTTCGGCGTCGGCAGCTTGCTGTGGGCCTGGCGGGTGACGGCCTTCGAGCCGGGCGGCAGCGAGGCCTGGTCGCCCATCCTGGCCGTGCTCTTCCAGGTGTCCTACCCCTGGTTCGTCGTGCTGATGAGCTTGTATGCCCTGGCCGTGGTGGGCCGCGACGGACCGCGCGCGCGCCAACTGCTGGCCGGCTGGGCGGTGGTGGCCCTGGTGCTGACCGTGCTGGGCTGGCTCAGCGTGCAGCCCGGTCTGCGCACCGCGGTGCTGGCGGGCAGCCAGGGGGTGTTGATCCTCGTCGGCGGGGCGCTGATCCTGCGCGCCGCACGCGACCGCCAGCTCGCCGCCGTGCTGCTTGCCGTGGCGGCCCTGGCCTGCCTGGTGGTCGGCGCCCGCGATCTCTGGGTCTTCCGGGTGATGTACGACTACGGCGCCGTGTCCTGGGGCCGCTACACCATCCTGGCCCTGCTGGCGGTGCTGGCCTGGACGGTGGTCGATGACTTCGCCCATTCGGCCCGCGGCCTGCAGGCGCTCAACCGCAACCTGGCCGAGCGGGTGGCGCAGAAGGAATCCGAGCTGGCCCGGGCCTTCGACGGCGCGCGCGAGCGCGAACGCGAGCAGGCCACCCGCGCCGAGCGCGACCGCATCCTGCGCGAGATGCACGACGGCCTAGGCGGTCGCCTGGTCGCCGCCATGGCCCTGACCCAGCAAGTGCAGCGGGTCGAGACGGCCGAGACGACCCCGCCGACCGGCAGCCGCCTGCCCGCTGAAACCGGCCCGCCGCCGCCCGCCGAGACCCTGCGCGAGCTGCGCGCCGCGCTGGACGACTGCCTGGTCGAGCTGCGGCTGGCGCTGGATTCCCTGGAAACCGACCGTCGCCCGCTGGTCGAGGCCCTGGCCGAGCTGCGCTTCCGGGTCGAGCCCTCACTGCGCGCGGCCGGCATCCGCCTGGTCTGGCAGCCCAGCGATGCGGTGATCGACTGGTCGCTGCCAGCCACCGACACCCTGCAGGTGCTGCGCATCGTCCGCGAGGCCCTGACCAATGTCATCAAGCATGCCCAGGCCAGCACCGTGTGGCTGCGCCTGGCGCCGCTGCCGCCGGAATCGCCTGAACTGCCCGAGGCCTCGGCCCGGCTGCCGAGCGAGGCGCCTTCCGAGCGAGTCCTCGCCCCCTGGACCGAGGGCGCCCGGCCCGAGGCCGACCGCGACATCGATCCGCCGGAGACCGGGGCCGCGCCCGAAGCCGAGACCGAGCCGGCGCCCTCGCTCGGCGTCTGCCTCAGCGTGATCGACAACGGCCTGCAACGCCGCCAGCTCGCCGAAGGCAGCGACCTGCCGCACTTCGTGCCCGAAGGCCTGCACAAGGGCCGGGGCCTGGCGAACATGGAGCGGCGCGCCGCCGCCCTGGGCGCCCGCCTGAGCAGCGGGCCATCCGAAGAAGGCTGGGCGGTGGAGCTGCGCCTGCCGCCGCGCGGCTGAACAAGCCGCATGCCGCGCCGGGGCGCGGTGCCGGCGGATCAGGCGGCCGGCGGCGCGGTGTCGATGAAGCTTGGCCGCTGGGCCAGCTTCTCGAAGAGCTTGCCCAGGTTGGGATGGCGGTCGCGCCAGTCGATTTCCGGATTGCGGAAATCGAGGTAGCCCAGCGCGCAGCCGACCGCGATGTCGGCCAGGCCCAGGTGGGTGCTGCCGCCGATGCACCAGGGCCGGTCGCCCAGGCCCTGGCTCATGGCCTTGAGCGACGCATGCACCTTACCCATCTGCCGGTCGATCCAGGCTTGCGAGCGCTCGGTCTCGCTGCGGCCGGGCCAGGTGGCTTCCAGCCGGGCCGACACCGCGGCATCGAGCAGGCCGTCGGCCAGGGCTTCCCAGGTGCGCACCTCGACGCGCTCGCGGCTGGCCGCGGGCAGCAGCTTGCCCACCGGCGACAGGGTGTCGACGTATTCGACGATGACGCGGGAATCGAAGATGGCTTCGCCCCCTTCCATCACCAGGCAGGGCACCTTGCCCAGGGGGTTGGCTTCGCTGATCGTGCTGTCTTCGGCCCAGACGTTGTCTTGCACGAACTTGTAGTCGAGCTTCTTCTCGGCCATCACGACACGCACTTTGCGGACGTAGGGGCTGGTGAGGGAACCGATCAGTTTCATGGGAAGGCAGAGGGCGGCGATGGCGGATGCCAGGGTCCATTTCATTCTGCCATTCAGCCTGACGGCAAGCCGACGCCGCTGTCTCCCTGGGCCCACGCCCGGCCGGGGGATGCGCCGCCTAAACTTGCGGGTTGTCCCGGCTTGTGCCGGCCTGCTCCTTGTCACCGCCTGTCATGACCTCCACCCCCGCCCTCAGCGCCCTGACCGCCCTGTCGCCGCTTGACGGCCGCTACGCCGGCAAGCTGGCTGCGCTGCGTCCGCTGCTGTCCGAGTTCGGGTTGATGCACCGCCGCGTGCAAGTGGAGGTGGCCTGGTTCATCGCCCTGTCCGATGCGGGCCTGCCCGAGCTGAAGCCGCTCTCCGCGAAGGCGCGCGCTCACTTGCAGGCCTTGGTCAAGGGTTTTGCCGAGGCCGACGCCCAGGCCATCAAGGACATCGAGAAGACCACCAACCATGATGTGAAGGCGGTCGAGTACTGGCTGAAGGCCCAGTTCGCCGGCCAGGCCGAGCTGGAAGCGGCGGCCGAGTTCGTGCACTTCGCCTGCACCAGCGAGGACATCAACAACACCAGCCACGCGCTGATGCTCCACGCCGCCCGCGGCGAGGTGCTGCTGCCCGCGCTGGACGGCCTGATCGCCACCCTGGCCGGCCTGGCCCGCAGCCACGCGGCGCTGCCCATGCTCAGCCGCACCCACGGCCAGACGGCCAGCCCCACCACGGTCGGCAAGGAGATCGCCAACGTCGTCGCCCGCCTGGCCACTGCGCGGGCGCGCATCGCCGCCGTGCAGCCGCTGGCGAAGATGAACGGCGCGGTCGGCAACTACAACGCCCACCTGGCCGCCTACCCCGAGATCGACTGGGAGGCCTTCGCCCGCGGCGTGGTCGAGCAGCAGCTCGGCCTGGTCTTCAACCCGCACACCATCCAGATCGAGCCGCACGACTGGATGGCCGAGCTGTTCGACGCCCTGACCCGCGCCAACACCATCCTGATCGACTTCTCGCGCGATGTCTGGGGCTACATCAGCCTGGGCTATTTCAAGCAGAAGCTCAAGGCGGGCGAGATCGGCAGCAGCACGATGCCGCACAAGGTCAACCCCATCGACTTCGAGAATGCCGAAGGCAACCTCGGCCTGGCCAATGCCCTGCTCACCCACCTGAGCCAGAAGCTGCCCATCAGCCGCTGGCAGCGCGACCTGACCGATTCCACCGTGCTGCGCAACATGGGCGTGGCCCTGGGCTATGCCCTGCTGGCCTGGGACAGCCTGGCCCGCGGCCTGGGCAAGCTGGAGGTCAACGAAGCCGCCCTGGCCGCCGACCTGGACGCTGCCTGGGAGGTGCTGGCCGAGCCCATCCAGACGGTGATGCGCCGCCACGGCCTGCCCCAGCCCTATGAGCAGCTCAAGGCCCTGACCCGCGGCAAGGCCATCACCGCCGAGACCCTGCGCGACTTCATCGCGGGCCTGGACCTGCCGGCCGAGGCCAAGGCCCGCCTGCTCGCCATGAGCCCCGGCAGCTACACCGGCCTGGCCGAGGCGCTGGCGCGCCGGGTCTGAAGCCGGCGGCCGCCGCCGCAGCCCCAGCAAAAAGGCCACCCGAGGGTGGCCTTTTTGCATCCGGCAGGGGCCGGCGGGCCGAGCGGCTCGCCGGACGCGGACGATCGATCAGTCGGCGTACTGGCCGGCGGCCTTGATGACCGGCGACCACTTGGCGATCTCGGCCGCGACGAAGGCCTTGTGCTCGGCCGGGTTCACGCGGTTGTCGGTGACGATGACCGCACCCAGCGCCTCTTCGCGCTTCTGGAACTCGGCATCCTTCAGGGCCACCTTCAGTGCGGCATTGACCTTGTCCAGCACCGCCTTGGGCGTGCCCTTGGGCGCATACAGGCCGTGCCAGATGCTGACGTTGAAGCCCTTCAGGCCGGCTTCGTCCAGGGTCGGCAGGCCCTTGAGCGAGGGCGTGCTCAGGCGCTGCGGCGTGGTCACGGCATAGGCCTTGACCTTGCCGCCTTCGATCTGCGCGGTGGTGTTGGTGGTCTGGTCGCACATCAGGTCGACCTGGCCGCCGATCAGGTCGGTCATGGCCGGGCCGGTGCCCTTGTAGGGCACGGTGGTCATGTCGATCTTGACCGTGCTCTGGTAGATCAGGCCGCAGAGGTGCGATGCCGAACCCAGGCCGGCATTGGCCAGGTTGACCTTGCCCTTGTTGGCCTCCAGCCACTTGCCCAGTTCGGCATAGGTGGCCACCGGCAGCGTGGGCTTGCCGATCAGGGTCATCGGCACCTCGTTGATCAGGCCGAGGTACTCGAAGTCGTCCTGCACCTTGTAGCTGAGGTTGCGGTACAGGGCCGGCGCGGTCGCCATGCCGATGTGGTGCAGCAGCAGGGTGTAGCCGTCGTTGGCGGCCTTGGCCACGCGGCCGGCGCCCAGGGTGCCGCCGGCACCGCCGACGTTCTCGATCACGATCGTGGCGCCCAGCGGCTTGCGCAGCGCTTCGGCCAGGTCGCGGGCGACCTTGTCGGTCGGGCCGCCGGCCGCGAAGGGCACGACGATGGTGATGGGCTTTTCCGGGTACTCCGCCAGGGCGGCACCGGCGGCCAGGGTGGCACTCAGGGCAATCAGCAGCTTCTTCATCGCGAACTCCTTGTCAGGCGCGACCTCTGCCGGCCGCGGTGCCGCGATGCTAGGGGCCGGCCTGCGCGCCGGTTCAACGGGAACTACGTAAGGCCAAGCCCGGGGTGGGCCGCCCGGGCGCGGGTTCGTTCACGCTTTCAGTCCTCGTCGGACCAGCGCTCGACCTGGCGCAGCGTGTCCTCGATCCAGTGCCGCACCATGGCGCCATCGCTCAGGGTGCGGAGCTGCCAGTCGCTCGAGCGCATCGGGTGCTTGGCCACCCGCGCGCGGATCACCGCGCCGTCCACCGCGATCTCCACCGCCGGCTGGCCGCGCCAGTCGAACCGGGCCGCGCCGCGCTCGGTCAGGCTGCGCTTCTCGCGCAGCGCGCGGCGGATGCGCTCGACGCTGGAGCTGGCGCTGAACGGGGGCGGGGCGAAGAAGTCGTCGCTCATCGGTGTCTCCGGCGGCGGCCGTCCGGCCGCCCATGGGCCGGGATTCTGTCGGAAGCCCGGCCCGCCGGGGCCAGCCGCCGCCGGCCCGCGCTCAGCGGCGGCGGCTGCGGCGCTGCGCGGTGAAGCCGATCGCGGCAAGGCCCGCGGCCATCAGCGCCCAGCTCTTGGGCTCGGGCACCGGAGCGGCCAGGCGCACGGCATCGATGCCCAGGCGGGTGCTGCCCAGGGGGTCGAGCACGTCGATCACGCCGAAGGCCAGGCGATGGTTGCCTGCGCCCAGCACGGTGCTGAAGCTGCCGCTGCCCGGGCCGCCGAGCGTGCTGAGCACGCCGTTGATCAGCACGAAAGCCTGGTCGCCGTCGGCCTGGCCGGCCAGCGGGTCGGCGCTGTCGATCACCCAGTCGAAGTGCAGCACGGTGGGCGCCAGGGTGACGAAGTCCTGCAGCAGGGCCGAGCCCTCGATCGCGAAGATGAAGTTGGCCGGATCCGGGTCCAGCGCGCCGATCGTCAGGCCCAGCCCCTCTTCCAGGCCGCCGGGCTGGCCCACCGCCAGCGGCTCCAGGCCGCTGAGGTTGAGCGCGCCGGCAGCCTGCGTCGCATCGTCGACCAGGCTGGCCGAGGCATTGCCGATCCAGGCGATCTGGCTGCCCTCGGTGGCCAGGGGCGAGGCCAGGGCGGCGGCATCGCCCAGCACCGTCCAGCCATTCAGGCCGGCTTCGAAGCTGCCGTTGAGCGGGGCGGCCTGGGCGGCCGGCAGGGCCAGGCCCAGGGCCAGCAGCAGGGCGGCAGGGCGCAGGTCGGACAGGCGGGGGATGAACATGGGCAACTCCAGAAAGGCGGGCCGCCGGAGGGGCTCCGGCGGCGGCGCGAAAGAAAAGGGGCGTGAAGGTCGGCCGGGCCGGGCTCAGAGGCCCAGGTCGCGACGCGGCTGGATCTGGCTGCTGTTCACGCCAGGCAGCAGCATCAGCAGGCTGGCGCGGGCCGGGCCGGCGCGGCCGTCGGCATCGAAGAGCAGGCCCAGGCCGCGGGCGTTGTCCTGCAGCAGCACATGGCCGCTGGCGAGCAGGTCGTGCCCGCCCAGGCCCAGGCTGGCGACCAGCTCGGCCAGCTCGATGCGGTCCACGCCGGGCGTGAAGTCCAGCACCGTGTCGCCGGCTTCGCGCAGGTTGCGGATCACGAAGACATCGGCACCCGGGCCGCCCTGCACACTGTTGGCGCCCGGGCCGGCGACGATCACATCGTCCCCGGTCGTGCCGTTGACGCTGCCGCGCGCCGCCGTCGCCACCAGGGCCGGCGCCAGGTTCAGGCCGACCAGGACCGGGTCGTGGTCCGAGGCGCGGAAGGGCGTGGGGCTGTAGCGGTCGTCGGGCTTGAACTCGGTGTTGTAGTCCAGCACCGAGGGCTCGTCGGCATTGATCGCCCACTCGTCGGCCTTGACCACCCGGGCGGCCAGGGCCGGCGTGCTCAGGGCATGGTCGAGCCGGCCGGCGGCGCCATCGAAGACGAAGGAGTAGCCGAAGGCCTTGTCGCGGCCGATCTCGTCGACCAGGCCGGCGGCGCGCAGGGTGGCGATCGGGTCTTCCTGGGCATAGGCATTCAGGTCGCCCAGCACCATCAGCTCGGGCGTGGCCGGCACATCGCTGCGGGCCGCCTGCAGGCGGTTGATGAAGCCCAGCAGCGCGCGGGCCTGGGCCACCCGGGTCGCGTTGAAGCAGCCCTGGCCGTCGCCCTGGTCCAGGTCGGCCCCGCTCGCGCCGTCGCAGCCCTTGGACTTGAAGTGGTTGACCACCACGGTGAAGCGGCTGCCGGCGGCCGTCTGGAAGGTCTGCGCCACCGGCGGCCGGTTGTGCACCGCCGCGGGGTCGCTGAGCGAGGCGCCCACCGGGCCGAGCCGGGCCGGCTTGTAGATCAGCGCCGTCTTGATCGCATCGGTGCCGGTGCCGCTGGCCGGATCGGCCACGGCGGCATAGACCGGGCCGCCCAGCTCGGTGTTGAGCGCATCGACCAGGCGGTTGACTGCCGTCATGCCGTTGTTCTGCAACTCGATCAGGCCCAGCACATCGGCATCCAGGGCCTTGATCGCCGCGACCAGCTTGGCCTGCTGGCGGTTGAATTCGTCCAGGTTGCTCGCGCCGCGGCAGTTGCCGGCGCTGACCGAGCTGCCCAGGCTGCAACCCTGGCCGCTGGCGCCGTCGGCGGTGCGGCCGTTGGTGAAGGTGGTGAAGTAGTTCAGCAGGTTGAAGCTGGCCACGCGGTGGCTGCCGCCGACGACCGGCGGCTGGCTGCTGCGCGGGTTGGCGCGGCTGAAAACCGGCATCACCGTGGGCTGCAGGCGGTAGCCCGACAGGCCGGTGGTGCTGGCGGTGTAGAGGCCGAAGTCGATCACGCCGGTGAGTTGCGGCGTGGTGTCGCCGGCGCGCACGGTGGCGTCTTCGCCCAGGTAGGGAATGGGGTTGGGGTTCTGCAGGCTGCTGCTGTCGTCCAGCAGCAGGGTGCGGCGGGCATTGGATTCGGCCAGGGCCTGCGCCTCGGGGCCGGGGCGGTGGCGGTTGGTCGGCGTTTCCACGCGATCGCCGGCGGCCACGGTCATCTGACCGAAGCGGCCGAGGAAGAAGTTCTGGCTGACGGTGATCGGGCCGCCGACGGTGACCAGCATGCCCTCGACCCGCTCCAGCAGATCGCCACCTTGGGTGGCCAGGTCGATGGCGACGGGGGCCGGCAGCGCGGCCGTGCCCAGCTTGACCACCGTCGGGCTGCCGCCGATCTCGGTCAGCGGCCGGGCCTCGGCCGCCGGGTTGGCGCCGCTGCCGCTCACGTCGAACTCGATCACCGAACCGCTCACCCGCACGCGGTCGCCGGCGACCACCGTCGGGGCGCTGCTGGTGAAGACGAAGACGCCGTCCGAGCTGAGCGGGTTGCCGTCGCCGACCGGGTCTTGCAGGAAGAAGCCGTTGTTCAGCACCTTGGTCACCACGCCCTCGGTGCTGACCGTCTGGCCCGCCAGCGGGCTGCGCGCGCCGGTGCCCTGGATGCTGGGGATCGGGGTCAGCGCCGCGGCCGGCGCCTCGACGGTGACGGTGGCCGTGCAGTTCGCCGTCTGGCTCTCGTCGTTGGACCAGCTCAGCTCCACCGGGTAGCTGCCCGCGGCCAGGCTGGCCGAGGCGCTGAGGGTGACGCTGGCGGTGCCGCCTTCGCCCGTGGCCGGGGTGAGCGTGCCCAGGCTCAGGCCGGACGGCAGGCTGCCGACCACGCGGACGGCGTTCACCACGCTGTCCGGATCGCTCGCCGTCTGGGCCGCGCTGCCGGCCTGGCCCTGGACCAGGCTGAGGGCCATGCAGACCGGCGCGATGGGCTGGTTCAGCGGCGGCGGGGTGACGCTGCAGGGGTTCAGCGGCGAGGCGCTGTTGCGCGGCGCGGGCAGGGCGGCGGTGAAGTCGTTGCCGTTGTGGTTGCTGTCGGTGCAGCCGCCCATGGCGCGGAAGGCCGCGCGGGTCGCGCTCAGCGCCGGGGCGGCGGCGCCGCCTTCGAAGTAGTTGGCATTGCCATAGCCCACCGCATCGGCAATGCGCGCGAGCTGGGCGGCATTGCAGGGGCTGCTGGCCGCGCTGCCGCCATTGCAGGCCAGGCCGCTGGCCGTGCCGCTTGCGTCGGGCGCCACCAGCACGAACTTGCCATTGGCTGCGGCGGCGGCGATGGTGCCTTCCTTGTCCGGCGTGGGCAGGGCCGCGCCGTTGGCGCCGCCGGCCAGGCTCAGCAGCAGGTACTGGCCGGGTTGCAGCATCGCGCCGGGCAGGGCCAGCGGGCTGTTGCTGGCGAAGTTGCCGGTGCCGGTGGACGAGGCGTATTGCAGCGACCAGCCTTCCAGGCTGACCGCGCTGCTGCCGCGGTTGAAGATCTCGACATAGTCCTTGTTCAGCGTCGCGCCGCTGTTGCCGCCGCCGCCATAGACCTGGCTGATGACCAGGGCGGGCAGGCTCTGGGCGGCCACGGGGCCGCCCAGCAGGGCGGCGAGGGCCAGGGCCAGGGGGGCGAGCCGCGGGCGGGCCGGGCGGGCGAATCGGGACATGGTGGGCATTCCGGGGACGGCAAGACGGGCTGCGCCCCGCGAGGGGGCACAGGCTTCTGCCGCGCACTGTCGCGGCGGGCCGTGAAAGCCGCGTGTCGTGCCCGTGTCAGTCCGGTATTCGGCGGCCGACCCCGGCAAGCCGGGGCCTCACACCGCCTCAGGCCTGGCGCCAGCCGCGCCGGCTCCAGGCCAGGGCCGCGGCCAGCAGCAGCGGCGGCACCGTCAGGCCCAGGCCGAGCAGGCCCTCGATCACGCGCAGCGCGGTCTCCGGCCCGCGCGGGCTGAGCAGGGCATTGAGGCCCTGCAGGGCATGGTGCTCGAACATCAGCAGGCGCAGGCCCTGGAAGGCCGGGAAGCTGCCCGAGAGCGCGAAGACCGCGCCCACCGTCATCAGGTAGCAGAAGCCGACCAGGCTGGCCGCCGTCTGGCTGCGGCTGAAGCTGACCACCAGGGTGGCCACCGCGCTCAGGCCCAGGCCCATCAGCAGCAACATGCCCCAGAGCAGCCCGCTGCCCAGCAGGCGCGGCGCCAGCACCGCCAGCATCAGCGCACAGGCCGCCGCGGCCAGGCCCAGGTGAAAGATGAACTTGGCCAGCAGGGTCAGGCCGGGGCCGACCGGGCTCAAGGCCACGGCCTGGGCGATGCCGCGTTCGCGCTCGTGCGCGGCAAAGGAGATGAAGAGCGCGCAGGCGACGAAGAACTGCGCCGAGTACAGCAGCATGGTGCCGACCAGGGCCCGGGTCTGGCCGCTGCCCAGGTCCAGCTTGGCCAGGCCGCCCGGCGGCGGCAGGGCATGGCCGGCGGGGAAGGGTTGCAGGCCCTGCTCGACATTCGCGTCCAGGGCCTGGGCGGCCAGGCCCGACAGCACCCAGCGCGCAAGCTGCTCGCTGCGCGCGCGGTCCTCGCCATGGCGGAAGACGATGCGGCGCAGCGGCTTCAGGCCCTGGGCCTGGCGGTCCTGCACCGGGCCGATCTCGGCTGCGCAGGGCAGGCCGCGCGGGTAGGCGCTGGCCTGCGGCTGATCGCGCGCGACGAATTCCACCGGCAGCCGCGGCCCGGCATGGCGTTGCAGGTAGGCGGCGAAGGCATCGCCCGGCGGATGCACGATCCAGCAGGGCAGCCGGGCCGAGCGTGCCTCGGCGCGCTGCTGGGCCTGGCCGCTGCGCGTCTCCAGGCTGACCAGCACGCTCATCAGCACCAGCAGGCCCACGGCCATCAGCGCGGCCGGGTTGCGGCGCAGGCGCAGCAGCTCCTTGCCAAGCAGCACGGCAAGCGCGCCCAGGGCGCCGGGCGGGCGCGGCGGCGGCAGGCCGGCGCTCATGCCGGCACCCCGCGCGCGGCGGTGGCAGCGGCCGTCAGGCTGCGGAAGACCTCCTCGAAGGCCGGCTCGCGGGTGTGCATGCGCAGGTGCGGATGCGTGCGCAGCAGGCTGGCGAGCTGCTCGCGCTCGGCATCGTCGTCCATGCGCAGGCTCAGGCGCTGGCTGCGGCCCTCGCTTTCGTACTGCACCTCGCACCAGCGCTGCGCATGGCGGGCGATCAGCCGGGCCGGCGTGTCGCAGGCCAGCAGGCGGCCGTGGGCGATCAGGGCCACCCGGTCGCACAGGGCCTCGACCTCGTCCATGTCGTGGGTGGTCAGGAAGACGGTGCGGCCTTCGGCCACCTGCTCGCGCAGCAGGGCATGCACGCGGCTGACGGAGTGGCGGTCGAGGTGGGCGGTGGGCTCGTCGAGGAAGATGATTTGCGGTGCATGCATCAGCTCGCGCGCGATCAGCAGCTTCTTCTTCATGCCGCGCGAGTAGCTGCGCACCTTGAGGTCGGCGGCCTCGCTCAGCTCGACCCGCGCCAGCCAGGTGTCCACCGCGCGCGGGTCGACGCCGTAGAGCCGGGCGAAGAGCCGCAGGTTCTCGCGCGCGCTGAGGTCCTCGTAGTGCGTGTCCACATCGGGCACGCAGGCCATGCGCGGCTTGAGCCGGGCCAGCTCGCGCGGCAGCTCGCAGCCGGCCACCCGCACCCGGCCGGCGCTGGCGCGCAGCGCGCCGCTGAGCACGCGCATCGTCGTCGTCTTGCCGGCGCCGTTCGGGCCGAGGAAGCCGAAGAGCTCGCCCGCGGGCACGCTCAGGCTCAGCGACTCGACCGCCATGAAGCGGCCGAAGCGCACCTGCATTCCATCCAGTTCGATCATCCCGTCCGCCTTCGGTCCCGCGGCATTGCGGGCCTGCGGCAGGCTACGCAGCGGCGGGCCGATGGCTGCGGGAAAAGCTCACGAGCCCCCCGGGGGGAAGCCCGGCGGCACCATGCAAAACGCCTCCCGGAGGAGGCGTCTGCGCGGGTGCCTCGGCCGGGCGCGGGGCCCGGCCGGGTGGAACTCACTCCACCGCCTTGACCATCTCCTCGACGACCTTCTTGGCATCGCCGAAGACCATCATGGTCTTGTCCATGTAGAACAGCTCGTTGTCCAGGCCCGCATAGCCGGCGGCCATGGAGCGCTTGTTCACGATCACCGTCTTGGCCTTGTAGGCCTCCAGGATGGGCATGCCGTAGATCGGGCTGCCCTTGGTCAGGGCCGCGGGGTTCACCACGTCGTTGGCGCCCAGGATGATGGCCACATCGGCCTGGCCGAACTCGCCGTTGATGTCTTCCATCTCGAAGACCTGGTCGTAGGGCACCTCGGCCTCGGCCAGCAGCACGTTCATGTGACCCGGCATCCGCCCGGCGACCGGGTGGATGGCGTACTTCACCGTCACGCCCTTGGCCACCAGCTTGTGCGCCAGCTCCTTCACCGCATGCTGGGCGCGTGCCACCGCCAGGCCGTAGCCGGGGACGATGATGACCGTCTCGGCATTGCCCATGATGAAGGCCGCGTCGTCGGCGCTGCCGCTCTTGACGCTGCGCTGCTGCTGGGCGCCGCCGGCGGCTGCCGTGGCATCCCCGCCGAAGCCGCCCAGGATCACGTTGAAGAACGACCGGTTCATCGCCTTGCACATGATGTAGCTCAGGATCGCGCCCGAGCTGCCCACCAGCGAACCGGCAATGATCAGCATGGAGTTGTTCAGCGAGAAGCCGATGCCCGCCGCCGCCCAGCCCGAATAGCTGTTGAGCATGGACACCACCACCGGCATGTCGGCCCCGCCGATCGGGATGATGATCAGCACGCCCAGCACGAAGGCGATCGCCAGCATGACGAAGAACATCGGCCAGCTTTCCGTCACCGCAAAGCCCACGCCCAGGCCCAGCATCGCCAGGCCCAGCCCCAGGTTGAGCATGTGCTGGCCGCCGAAGGTGACCGGCGCGCCCTGGAAGAGGCGGAACTTGTACTTGCCGCTGAGCTTGCCGAAGGCGATGACCGAGCCGCTGAAGGTGATGGCACCGATGGCCGCACCCAGGAAGAGCTCCAGCTTGTTGCCGAAGGGAATCGCCACGCCCTTGGCGGCGATGCCGAAGGCCCAGGGCTCGGCCACGGCGGCCACGGCGATGAAGACCGCGGCCAGGCCGATCATGCTGTGCATGAAGGCCACCAGCTCGGGCATCTTGGTCATCTCGACGCGCTTGGCCATCACCGCGCCGGCGCCGCCGCCGACGACCAGGGCCGCCAGCACATAGGGCAGGCCGCCGGCCGCGCTGTCGGGTTGCTGGCCGAGCTGCTGCAAGATCAGCGCGGCCGTGGTGAGCACGGCGATCGTCATGCCGGCCATGCCGAAGGCATTGCCGCGGATCGAGGTCGTCGGGTGCGACAGGCCCTTGAGGGCCTGGATGAAGCAGACCGAGGCGACCAGGTAGAGGAAAACGACGAGGTTCAGGCTCATGGTCAGTGCTTCCCTTCGGCGGCCTTGGCGGGACGCTCTTTCTTCTTGAACATTTCCAGCATGCGGCGGGTCACGAGGAAGCCGCCGAAGACATTCACCGCCGCCAGCGCCACGGCGAGCACGCCCATGGTCTGGCCGAGCACGGTCTCGGTGAGGGCCGCAGCCAGCATGGCACCGACGATGACGATGGCCGAGATGGCATTGGTCACCGCCATCAGCGGCGTGTGCAGGGCGGGTGTGACGGTCCAGACCACGTGGTAGCCCACGTAGATGGCCAGCACGAAGATGACGAGGTTGAGCAGGGTCGGACTGACGGCGTCCATGGGGGGGTCTCCTGGCGGAATCTCAGAACTTGCGGATCTGGCCGATGCGGTTGCCCGCATCGAGCAGCACAACTTTGGGCTTGTGGCCCGCGACCTCGTCCTCGCTCATCGGTGCGTAGGTGCAGATGATCAGCAGATCACCGACCTGGGCCTTGCGGGCCGCCGCACCGTTGAGCGAGATCACGCCCGAGCCGGCCGGCGCGGGAATGATGTAGGTCGAGAAGCGCTCGCCGTTGTGGATGTTGTAGAGCTCGATCTGCTCGAACTCGCGCATGTCGGCCGCGGCCAGCAGCTCGCTGTCGATGCCGCAGGAGCCCTCGTAATGGAGGTCGGCCTCCGTCACGGTGGCGCGGTGCAGCTTGGCGCGCAGCATCAGGCGTTGCATGGGCGGGATCGACGGCTCAGTTGCGCAGCAGTTGCCCGTCGCGGCACATCAGGCAGGCCTTGACGATGTCGTCCTCCAGGTCCACCGTCAGCGCGCTGGCGTCCTTGGACAGCACGAGCTTCAGGAAGTCCAGCACATTGCGCGCATAGAGGGCCGAGCTGTCGGCCGCCACGCGGGCCGGCAGATTGGTCTCGCCGATCAGCGTCACGCCGTGCTTGACCACCGTCTGCCCGGCCTCGGTCAGCGGGCAGTTGCCGCCCACGCCGTCGGCGCCACGGCCTGCGGCCAGGTCGACGATCACCGAGCCCGGCTTCATGCTCTGCACCATCTCGGCGGTGATCAGCGTCGGCGCGGCGCGGCCCGGGATCAGCGCGGTGGAGATCACCACATCGGCCTGGGCCACGCGCTTGGCGACCTCGGCCTTCTGGCGGTCCAGCCAGCTCTGCGGCATGGGGCGCGCATAGCCGCCCACGCCCTCGGCGGCTTCCTTCTCCTCGGCCGTCTCGTAGGGCACGTCGATGAACTTCGCGCCCAGCGACTCGACCTGCTCCTTGACGGAGGGCCGCACGTCCGAGGCCTCGATCACCGCGCCCAAGCGCTTGGCCGTGGCAATGGCTTGCAGGCCCGCCACGCCCACGCCCAGGATCACGACGCGCGCGGCCTTGATGGTGCCGGCCGCCGTCATCAGCATGGGGAAGAGTCGCTGGTACTGGTCAACCGCCATCATCACGGCCTTGTAGCCGGCGATGTTGGCCTGGGAGGACAGCACGTCCATGCTCTGCGCGCGGGTGGTGCGCGGGGCGGCTTCCAGCGCGAAGGCGGTGAGCTTGGCGTCGGTGAGCGCCTGCAGGCCAGGCTTGTGGAAGGGATCGAGCATGCCCACCAGCGCGGCGCCGGACTGCATCAGCGGCAGTTCCTCCGCCGAGGGCGAGCGGACCTTGAGCACGAGTTCGGCGCCGAGCGCACCGGCGGCATCGCTGATCTCCACGCCGACGGCGGCATAGGCTGCATCGGTGGCGCTGGCGGCCACGCCCGCGCCGGACTGCAGCCGGATGCGGTGACCCTGGGCAATGAGCTTCTTGGCCGTCTCGGGGGTGACGGCAACCCGGGTTTCGCCTGCGGACGTTTCCGCGGGCACTCCGATCAGCATGGGGATTCCTCCGGGCAGGGGCCGACTTGTGTGCGGCCTCGTTCAAGGGCAGAAATGAATTCGAGCGTTGCGGGACCTTGCGGCCTGCGCGACACGAGGCCCTGCGTGGGGCAGGGCCTTGGCGGCGCGCAGCTTACACAATGTGTCCTGTTTTGGGTCGGTCCGTGTTGTTTTGCGCAAACCGTTCGCCCGTTGGCAAGTTCCGGGCCGCGGCCGCGAGGGCGAGGCTGCGGCCGTGCCGGCCCGGGCGTCCGGCGCAGGCCGCAGGGCGGGGGCAGCGGCCCCTGTCCCTGGCCCGGCCCGGCGGGACGTGCCAGACCGGAGCGCCGCAGCCCAGCGGCCGGCGGGCCGACAATCCGGGGATGAACGCCGCTGTCCCCGCCCGCTGGAGCCCCAATGTCACCGTCGCTGCCGTCATCGAGGACGGCGGCCGCTTCCTGCTGGTCGAGGAGCACACCCCCGAGGGCCTGCGCCTGAACAACCCCGCCGGCCACCTGGACCCGGGCGAGTCGCTGCATGAAGCCGTCGTCCGCGAGGTGCTGGAGGAGACCGCCCGCGTCTTCACGCCCACCGCGCTGCTGCCGGTCTGCCTGGCGCGTTTCCAGCGCCCGGCGCGGCAGCAGGATGTGACCTATCTGCGCTTCTCCTTCGTCGGCCGGGTCGGCGAGGCCGACCCGGCGCGCGCGCTCGACACCGGCATCGTCCGCACCCTGTGGATGACGATCGACGAGCTGCGCGCCTGCCCCGAGCGCCACCGCAGCCCCATGGTGCAGCAGAGCATCGAGGCCCACCTGGCCGGCCGCCACCTGCCGCTGGACGCTGTCTGGGCCGATGCCAGCCTCTACATGGCGCCGCTGCCACCGGCCGGCGAGGGGCTCAGCGCATGAGCCCGGCGGGTTCTAAGCGCCGTATCGTCGTCGGCCTTTCAGGTGGTGTCGATTCCGCCGTCAGCGCCTGGCTGCTCAAGCAGCAGGGCCATGAGGTCGTCGGCCTGTTCATGAAGAACTGGGAGGACGACGACGATTCCGAGCACTGCACCTCACGCCAGGACTGGCTGGACGCAGCCAGCGTGGCCGACGTGATCGGCATCGACATCGAGCATGTGAACTTCGCGGCCGACTACAAGGACCGCGTCTTCGCCGACTTCCTGCGCGAGTACGCCGCCGGCCGCACGCCCAATCCCGACGTGCTCTGCAATGCCGAGATCAAGTTCAAGGCCTTCCTCGACCATGCCCTGGCCCTGGGCGCCGAGACCATTGCCACGGGTCACTATGCCCGCGTGCGCCGCAACCCGGCCAGCGGCCGTCATGAGCTGCTGAAGGGCCTGGACCCGCTCAAGGACCAGAGCTACTTCCTGCACCGCCTGAACCAGGCCCAGCTCGCACGCACCCTCTTTCCGGTCGGCGAGCTGCCCAAGACCGAGGTGCGCCGCCTCGCCGCCGAGATCGGCCTGCCCAACGCGAAGAAGAAGGACTCGACCGGCATCTGCTTCATCGGCGAGCGGCCCTTCCGCGACTTCCTCAACCGCTACCTGGCCAACCAGCCCGGCCCCATCGTCGACGACCGCGGCCGCCGCCTGGGCGAGCATGTCGGCCTGAGCTTCTACACCCTGGGCCAGCGCAAGGGCATCGGCATCGGCGGCGTCAAGGAGAAGGGCGCGCCGCGCGGCGGCGGTGACCATGAAGCCTGGTTCGTCGCCCGCAAGGACCTGGCGCGCAACACCCTGCTCATCGTGCAAGGCCACACCCACCCCTGGTTGCAGCAGCACAGCTTGCAGGCCGACGCGCCGAGCTGGGTGGCCGGCGAGCCGCCGCCAGCCGGCGCCCGCCTGGCCGCCAAGACCCGCTACCGCCAAGCCGACGCCGCCTGCCACTTTCAGCCGGCCACCCTGCCCGCGGCCGGCGAGCGCCCGGCCCGCGAGGGCTTTGCCCTCGACTTCCCCGAAGCCCAGTGGGCCGTCACGCCCGGCCAGTCGGCTGTGCTGTATGACGGCGAGGTCTGCCTGGGCGGGGGCTTCATCGACGCGGCGGCCTGAGCCCCGCCCCGCACCCCGCCTGCCTCAGGCGTCCTGCGCCAGCCGCAGCCCGCTGAACTGCCAGCGCGCGGCCGGCGGGAAGAAGTTGCGGTAGCTGTCGCGCGCATGGCCGGGCGGGGTGGCCAGGCTGCTGCCGCGCAGCACAAGCTGGCTGACCATGAACTTGCCGTTGTATTCGCCGACCGCGCCGGCCCAGGGGCGGTAGCCGGGGTAGGGGTCGTAGCTGGATCGGGTCCACTGCCAGGCCACGCCATGCAGTTGGTGCAGTGCGGCGGCCTGCGGGCCGGTGGCGGCGGCTTCCCACTCGGCCTCGGTCGGCAGGCGGGCGCCGGCCCATTCGGCATAGGCGGCGGCCTCGTAGAAGCTCAGGTGCAGCACCGGGGCTTCGGGCCGGAAGGGCTCGACGCCGCGCAGGGTGTAGATGCCTTCGGGCTGGCCGTCGGCGCCCTCGGGCAGCCAGTAGGCCGGCGCGGTCCAGCCCTGGGCCTGCACGGTGGCCCAGCCGTCGCTGAGCCAGAAAGCCGGCCGGCGGTAGCCGCCCTCGGCGATGAAGGCCTGGTACTCGCCCTGGGTGACCAGGCGGTTGCCCAGGCGGTAGGGCTGAAGCCGCAGCGGATGGCGCGGGCTTTCGTTGTCGTAGGCGAAGCCGGGGCCGGCATGGCCGATCCAGGCCTCGCCGCCGGCTTGCTCGATCCACGCAAAGGGCTGCCCGGCCGCGGCGGCGCGCGGCGCCTGCGGCAGGGCGGCCGGCCGCAGCGGGTTCATCGACAGGGCATGCAGGATGTCGGTCTGCAGCAGCTCCTGATGCTGCTGCTCGTGGTGCAGGCCCAGTTCGACGAGGAAGGCGCGTTCCGCATCCAGCGGCCCGGCCAGCAGCGCATCCATGGCGGCATCGACATGCGCGCGGTAGGCGCGCACCTCGGCCAGGTCGGGCCGGGTGATCAGGCCGCGCTGCGGCCGCGGGTGGCGCGGGCCGAGCTGCTCGTAGTAGGAATTGAACAGGCTGGCATAGGCCGGGTGGGGCGTGCGGTAGCCAGGCGCATGGGGCTTGAGCAGCAGGGTCTCGAAGAACCAGCTCGTGTGGGCCAGATGCCATTTGGTCGGGCTGGCATCCGGCATGGACTGGATGCACTGGTCCTCGGCCGAAAGCGGCTCGGCCAGGGCCTCGCTGTGGGCTCGGACGGCGGCATAGCGCGCCCGGCGCTCGGTGGCGAGAAGCAGGGCCGATTCGGTGCTGGCGTTCATGGTGGCGTGTTCTTGTTCGGGGCGCGGCTCAGGCCGCGGCAAGGGTGTCGAGGGCCTGGTCCAGCGCATCGAGCAGGTGGTCGACCTGCGCGTCCTGGGTCGCTGGGCTGATCAGCATCATGGAATGGAAGGGCGTCAGCAGCACGCCGCGGTTGAGCAAGGCCAGGTGCAGCCAGGCGTCCAGGCGGTCGTCGAACTGCGCGGCGGCTTCCTTACCGTTGCGCGGCGGGCGCGGGCCGTATTGCAGCTCGCAGCGTGCGCCCAGCCGGCTTACGGACCAGGGCAGGCCGCGGATGCCGATGAGCCGCTCCAGCCCGTCGGCCAGACGCGCGCCGCGTGCCAGCATGCCGGCGTAGACGGCCGGGGTCATCAGCGTTTCCAGCGTCGCGCGCATCGCGGCCAGGCCGGCCCGATGGCCGCTGAGCGTGGTGCCGATGCCGGAATGCCCGGGCGCCGCGGCCAGCTTGGCGACCATGGCGGCTTCGGCCCAGCGCGCGCTGAAGCCGTAGGCTGCCACCGGCAGGCCGCTGCCCAGGGCCTTGCCGACGACCAGGGCGTCGGGCCGCAGGCCCTGGGCGCGGCACCAGCCGCCCGGCCCGGCGCTGAGGGTGTGGGTCTCGTCGGCGATCAGCGGCACCTCGTGCCGGTCCAGCAGGGCGCGGGCGGCGGGCCAGAAGCCGGGCTCGGGCAGCACCATGCCGCAATTGGTCAGCGCGGGCTCGGCCAGCAGGCAGGCCACATCGCCTTCGGCGAGTGCGGCTTCCAGCGCGTCCAGGTCGTTGAAGGGCAGCACCGTGGTCGAGCCGCGCAGGTCCTGCACCTGGCCGAGCAGGCTGGGGCGCATGGTCGGCCGGCCGTCGTCGTCGAGGTCGACGAAGCAGTCGTCGACCGTGCCGTGGTAGCAGCCGTCGAAGACCAGCAGGCGCCGTCGCCCGGTGGCCGCGCGCAGCCAGCGCAGCAGGAAGCGGTTGGCATCGCTGGCCGACAGCGCGAACTGCCACTGCGGCAGGCCGAAGCGGGCCTGCAACAGGGCGCCGACGGCGGCGGCATCCTCGCTGGGCAGCATGGCCGTGCTGCCGCGCGCGATCTGGCGCTGCACCGCCGCCACCACGGCCGGCGGCGCGTGGCCGAACATGGCCGCGGTGTCGCCCAGGCAGAAATCGTCGAGCGCCTGGCCGTCCAGGGTGTGCACGGTCGCGCCTTCGGCGCGCTCGATGAGCAGCGGGAAGGGCAGGCCCCAGTCGCGCATCCAGTGCAGCGGCAGGCCGAAGAGCAGCGAGGCCTCGGCCTGCCGGGCCGCCGCCTGGCTGCGCGGATGGGCGTGGGCATAGGCGGCGCGCTCGGCGGCCAGGGTGGCCTCCAGCCGGGCCGGATCGAGTAGCGGGTGGGACGGGCGCATGGGCGTGATCGCGGCATTCTCCGCGCAGCGGCCGGCACGGGCCGCCTGGGGCGGGATACTCGGCGCCCTTTCCCTGCCCTCGAAGCCGCCCGACCGGGCTTCGCCCTGCGCGATGTCCGGTGTCCAGACCCTGCAATCCAGCGTGCCCATCCGCGGCGCGGCCGACCTCCAGGTGCGCGCCCTGCGCGACCGCCAGCAGTACGACGACCCGCTCGGCGCGGCCGAGGCGCTGGGCATCTCGCCGGCGGCCTGGCCGCTGTTCGGCCTGGTCTGGCCCTCGGGCCTGCAATTGGCCGACCGCATCGCGCAGCGCGTGCTGAAGCCCGGCGAGCGCATCCTGGAGATCGGCTGCGGCCTGGGCCTGGCCAGCCTGGTCGGCCACCGCCGCGGCGCCTGCATGACGGCCAGCGACATCCATCCCCTGGCCGGCCCCTTCCTGCGCGAGAACCTGCGCCTGAATGCGCTGGCGCCGATGCCCTACCACCACGGCCCCTGGACCGGCAGCGCCAGCGGCCGGCCGGCCGAGGAAGCCGCCTGCGGCAGCGAGCGCTACGACCTGCTGATCGGCAGCGACCTGCTCTACGAGCGCGACGAGGCCGGCTGGCTGGCCGCCTTCATCGGCCGCCATGCCGCCGAGCAGGCCGAGATCTGGATCGTCGACCCCGACCGCGGCAACCGCAGCGCCTTCCACCGTCGCATGGCCGACCTCGGCTACGGCCGCGAGGAACTGCGCCTGGACGCCGCCGAGCAGGACGAGCGCGCCGCCTACAAGGGCCGGCTGATCACCTACCGCCGGGCCTGAGCGGGTGTGGCCGAGAACCGGCCGCGCCCGCTCAGTCGCGCGTGCCGGTGGGCCGCACGGTGCGCAGGCCGGGCCAGTCCGCGCCCGGCGGGGGCTGCTGCTGCAAGCTGCCCCAGGGTTCGGCCGCCTCGCGGTAGAGGGCCAGCAGGGCCTCGGCATGGCGGGCCGGGCTGTGGGCACCCAGCACCCGGTGCTGGGCGGCGCGGCCGATGTCGGCCAGGTCCTCGCCGCGGTCCAGCGCGCGCCGCAGCGCATCGCCCAGGCCGCGCACGGTGTCGGCGTCGCAGAGGAAGCCGGTCAGCCCGTCGCGGATCAGCTCGGCCGGCACGCCCACCGGGCTGGCCAGCACGGGCGTGCCCAGGGCCATGGCGTCGAGCGCGGGCGAGGGGCGGGGATCGTCGACCGTCGAGGGCAGCACCAGCAGGTCCGCCGCCCGGTAGGCCGCGGCCGGCACGCCCTCGCGCGGCAGGTTGCGCAGCAGCACGGAGGCGGCGCGGTCCAGGCGCGGCAGCAGCCGGTAGATGGCCGGGCGCTCGGCCTCGGTCGTCAGCAGCGTCAACTGCCAGGAGGCGGGCAATTGATCCAGGGCCTGCAGCAGCCGCGGCAGGCCGCCGGCGGGCCGCGCGCTGCCCGCATGCAGCAGGGCCAGCGGCCGTTCCAGGCCGGGGCGACCGGGCAGGCGCTGCACGTGGGCGGCCTCGCTGCCGTCGAAGCGGCTGCAACCCGGCATCACCCGCAGCGGCGCCGGATGGAAGCGGTTGCTCAGCAGCAGCTTGCGCATCGACTCGCTGGGCACCACCACGCGGTCGAAGAGGCGCTCGAAATCCAGCGCCGCGCGCTTGGTGTTGAGCCGCCGCAGGCCCCCGGGCAGGCCGCCCCGCGGCAGGGATGCCGGCTCGGTCAGGGTGCAGCCGAAGGCCATGCAGCCCAGGCCCAGGCTGCGGCCGCAGCGGTCGCCGGGCCAGCGGCGGCGGTCCTCGCGCATGCAGATCACGGTGTGGTCGTGGATGCTGCGCAGCAGCGGCACGTCCAGGGTCTGCAACTCGCTGAGCAGGTGGAGCTGCTCGCAGCGGTGCACATGCACCACATCGGGCGCCCAGCGATGCAGCGCACGCAGCGTGGCCTCGCTGCTGACGGTGGGCAGGGGCAGCAGGGTGACGCCTTCGGGCACCGGCTGGGTCAGGGCCGTGGTGAGCGGCAAGGCCAGGCCCACCTTGGCCCCGGCCGCAGCCAGGGCCGGCGCCAGGGCCAGGAGATGGGCGGCCAGCGCATCGCCGCCGCCCTCGTTGGACAGCCGGTCGGCGAGCAGCAGCACGCGCAGGGCTGGTTTCATGATCAAGGGAGTCCGATGCTCGGGGCCGCACGGTGCGGCTGCACCGAATCTTCCCCTGTCGTCCGTCAAGCAACATGTCGGCCACCTGGGGGGAGGGCCTTCCGGCCCCGCCTGATCAGGGGGGATGCGGGCGCCCGCGGACAATCAGCCCACGCCGGCCTGCTGCCGCGACCGCCCCTGCCCCGCCCCGTGTCGAACCTGCCCCTTCCTGCGTCCTTGCCGGTCGCTGCCCCTGCCGAGCCGGCTGGCGCGGCGGCGCTGCGCGTGCTGTCGCTCATCCCGCCGATGACGCAGCTCAACACGCCCTACCCCTCGACGGCCTACCTGACCGGTTTCCTGCGCTCTCGCGGCCTCGACGCGGTGCAGGCCGACCTGGCCCTGGACCTGGCGCTGGACCTGCTGTCGCCCGCCGGCCTGGACGCCATCCGTGCCGAGATCCTGGCCCTGCCCGCCAGCCATGCCGCCCACGGACGGCCCGCGGTGCAGGCCTTCCTCGGGCAGTTCGAGGCCTACCGCCTGAGCCTGCCGCGCACCCTGGCCTTCCTGCAGGGCCGCGACCCGACCCTGGCCCACCGCATCGCCAACCGCAGCTTCCTGCCCGAAGGCCCGCGCTTCGCCACGCTGGAGGCCCATGCCCTGGGCGAGGACGGCGAGGACGGCGGCGCGGACCCGCTGGCCTGGGCCTTCGGCAGCCTGGGCGTGCAGGACCGTGCGCGCCACCTGGCCACGCTCTACCTGAACGACCTGGCCGAGGTCATCCAGGCCGGGGTGGATCCGCGCTTCGAGTTCGTCCGCTACGGCGAGAGCCTGGCCGCCAGCCAGGCCTCCTTCGACCCGCTGGCCGAGGCCCTGGCCGCGCCGCCCACCCTCGTCGACCGCCGCTTGCAGTGCCTGAGCGCCGAGGTGCTGGCGCGCCACCGGCCGCAGTTGCTGCTGCTCTCGGTGCCCTTCCCGGGCGCGGTCTATGCCGCGCTGCGGATCGCGCAGACGGTCAAGGCGCAGGACCCCTCGGTCGCCATCGCCCTGGGCGGCGGCTGGGTCAACACCGAGCTGCGCGAGCTGGCCGAGCCGCGGCTCTTCGATTTCGTCGACTTCGTCTGCCTCGACACCGGCGAGCGCCCGCTGCTGGCGCTGATCGAGCACCTGCAAGGGCGGCGTTCGCGCCAGCGCCTGGTCCGCACCTTTTACCGTGCCCCGGCGGACGACGGCCGGCCCGCCGTGCGCTACGCGAACTGGGCCGAGCCCGACATCCTCTTCGCCGAGGTCGGCACCCCCACCTGGGACGGCCTGCCGCTGGACCGCTACCTCAGCCTGCTGGACCTGCTCAACCCCATGCACCGGCTGTGGAGCGACGGCCGCTGGAACAAGCTGACCGTGGCCCATGGCTGCTACTGGAAGAAGTGCAGCTTCTGCGATGTGAGCCTGGACTACATCAGCCGCTATGACGCGGCGGGCGCCGAACTGCTGTGCGACCGCATCGAGGCCATCGTTGCCGAGACCGGCCAGACCGGCTTCCACTTCGTCGACGAGGCCGCGCCGCCCAAGGTGCTCAAGGCCCTGGCCACCGAGATCCTGCGCCGCAAGCTGACCCTCAGTTGGTGGGGCAATGTGCGCTTCGAGAAGACCTTCACCCCCGAGCTGGCCGGCCTGCTGGCCGACAGCGGCTGCATCGCCATCTCCGGCGGGCTGGAGGTGGCCTCCGACCGCCTGCTCGCGCTGATGAAGAAGGGCGTGTCCGTCGAGCAGGTCGCCCGCGTGACCCGCGGCTTCACCGAGGCCGGCGTGCGCGTGCATGCCTACCTGATGTACGGCTTCCCGACCCAGACCGTGCAGGACACGGTCGATGCGCTGGAGTACGTGCGCCAGCTCTTCCAGCAGGGCTGCATCCAGAGCGGCTTCTTCCACCGCTTTGCCTGCACCGTGCACTCGCCGGTCGGCCAGCGGCCGCAGGACTACGGCATCACGCTCAAGCCGCTGCCGCCGGGCGGCTTCGCCAAGAACGATGTCGGCTTCATCGACCCCACCGGCACCGACCACGACACCCTGGGCCGCGCCCTGAAGAAGGCGCTCTACAACTACATGCACGGCCTCGGGCTGGAAGACGATGTGCGCGGCTGGTTCCAGGAGCAGGGCCTGCACCCCGTGCCCAAGCCCACCGTGGGGCGCCGCCGCATCGAGCGCGCGCTGCAAGCCCCGCCGGCCTGAGCCCCCGGCCCGGCCGCAGGGCCCTGTCGCGATCCGGAACAGGGCGGCACAGCCCATGCTGCGGTGCAAAAAACCGGCCGACAATCCCGTCCGCCGTGCAGGCGGGCCCCCGCGCCCGGCCGCACCTCCCATCCCGATCGAGTCTGGAGAACCACACCGTGAGCTTGACCACCGTGGGCGTCATCGGCGCCGGCACCATGGGCAACGGCATTGCGCAGGTCAGCGCACTGGCCGGCCTCGACGTCGTGATGATCGATGTCAGCGAGGCCGCCCTGCAGCGCGGCCGCGACACCCTGGCCGGCAGCCTGGACCGGCTGATCAAGAAGGACAAGCTCAGCGCCGAGGCCCGCGACGCCGCCCTGGCCCGCCTGACGCTCAGCACCGACTACGTCGCCCTGGCCGGCTGCCCGCTCGTGATCGAGGCGGCCACCGAGAACCTGGAGCTGAAGCTGCGCATCCTGCGCCAGGTCGATGCCGTGGCCGGCGAAGGCGCGGTGATCGCGACCAACACCTCCTCGATCAGCATCACCCAACTGGCCGCGGTCATGAAGCAGCCGGGCCGCTTCGTCGGCATGCATTTCTTCAACCCGGTGCCGCTGATGGGCCTGATGGAGGTGATCCGCGGCCTGCAGACCGACGATGCCACCCACGCGCTGGCGCTGGACTTCGCGGCCCGGGTCGGCAAGACGCCGGTCACCGTGAAGAACGCGCCGGGCTTCGTCGTCAACCGCATCCTGGTGCCGATGATCAACGAGGCCATCTTCGTGCTGCAGGAGGGCATCGCCAGCGCGGCCGACATCGACGCCGGCATGAAGCTGGGCTGCAACCACCCCATCGGCCCGCTGGCCCTGGCCGACCTGATCGGCCTGGACACCGTGCTGGCCATCATGAATGTCTTCCACGCCGATTTCGGCGACCCGAAGTACCGCCCGGCCCCGCTGCTCAAGGAAATGGTGGCCGCCGGCCACCTCGGCCGCAAGGCGGGCCGCGGCTTCTACGCCTATTGAAGACCCCCAGGGCGCACCCGGCGGCCCCCGTCCGCCTCAGGCGTGCAGGGCCCGCAGGGCTTCGGCCTGGGCCAGGGTGGCCTGTTCGCCCGCGGCGATCGCGCGTTCGCGGAAGGCCCGGGACAGGTTCACCCAGTAGCCGAAATCGGGATGCAGCAGCAGGTCGGCCGCGGCGGCATCGGGGGCGGTGCGGGCGCGCTTGGCCAGGTCGCCGGCGCGGAAGCGCGCGGCCGCGGGCGGCGCGCGGTCCTCATGGGCCGAGGCGTCGACGGCCAGCACGCGCTGCGCGCCCAGGGCCCGCGCCAGCCGCACTGGCAGCGGGCTGATCGGGTCGGCATCGCCGTACAGCCGGCCGTGGATGCGCACCGGCGCCAGCTCGCCCACCACCGCGGCGGCCGCCTGCACGGCCAGGCCCGCATGCCCGGCGGTGAATCCGACGATCTGCCCGTCGTCCAGGCGCTGGGCCACGCAAACCATGGGCAGCGGCAGCTCCTGCAAGCGTGGCGAGGGCAGTTGCGCGTCCAGCCAGTCCGGCAGGCCGCCGGCACCCAGCCAGGCCGGCCCGCCCGGTTGCAGGCGGATCAGCTCATGCAGGCCAAGCGATAGGGCCAGGGCCTCGATGCGCGCCGCGTCCAGGCCGCCGGCGCGCAGGGTGCCGACGAGCGCGCCGACCGAGGCGCCCACGATCAGGTCCGGCGCCAGGCCGAGCCGGTCCAGGGCCTTGATCACGCCGACATGCACGAAGCCGCGCGGCCCGCCCGAGCTGAAGACCCAGGCCACCCGCGGCCGCTTGGCCAACGGCGCGGCGCGCGGCGCCTCCGGCCCGGCATGGTCTGCGGGCAGGGCGCAGCCGCCGAGCAGGGCGCCCAGGCCCAGCGCGCCGGCGCGGCCCAGGGCCAGGCGGCGGGCGGGGTGCTGCAGGGCAGGGGGCATGGGTCGATCGGGAAGCCAGTCCACCGCACAGCCTACGCCGGCCGCCGGCCGGCGGATGCCGCCTGCCTACACTGCCGCATGCCTGCCGATGCCCACGACCCCGCCGACCCGATCGACGCGCGCCTGACCGATCTGGAGATCAAGCTCAGCTTCACCGAGGACCTGGTCGAGCACCTGAACGCCACCGTCGCGCGTCAGCAGCAGACCCTGGATGCGCTGCATCACGAGCTGCGCCTCCTGCGCCAGCAGCTCCAGGCCCAGGACAGCCCCGGCGGCCCGCGCAGCCTGCGCGACGAGCTGCCGCCGCACTACTGAAACGCCGTGCATCCCGCCGCCGCGCCCGCCCCGGCCCCGCTGCCCTTCCTGGCCGGCTACCCCGCCGGGCTGCAAGCGCAGGTCCGCGAGCTGCTGGCCACCGGCCGCCTGGCCGAGTACCTGGCCCGACGCCATCCCGAGCCGCATGCCGTGCGCACCAGCGCCCAGCTCTACGAGCATGTGCAGGCCCTCAAGCAGCGCCACTTGCGCCGCGCGCCGCCGCTCGGCAAGGTCGAGTACGACAGCCGCCTGCTGCTCGACCAGCGGGCGCTCGGCACGCTCAGCACCGTCTCGCGCGTGCAGGGCGCGCGCTTGCAGGCCAAGCGCGAGATCCGCATCGCCGCCGTCTTCAAGGATGCGCCGGCCGCGATGCTCCAGATGATCGTCGTGCACGAGCTGGCGCACCTGAAGGAGCGCGAGCACGACAAGGCCTTCTACGCGCTCTGCGAATCCATGCTGCCCGGCTACGCGCAGATCGAGTTCGATACCCGCCTGCACCTGCTGCTGCGCCAGCAGCAGGCGGCGGCGCCCGTCATGCCGCTTGCGGAGCGATCGTCCGGCCCGCCGGCCTGAAGCCGGCGCCATGCCTCAGGCCTCCGCGACCCGCGGCAGCCGCAGGTGCCGCAGCAGGTCCAACTGCTCCCGCTGCAGGGCGAGCAGCTCGTGCCACTGCTCGTGCTGGAGCCGGTCCAGCTTCTGGTGCAGCAGCAGGATCTCCAGCTCGGCCTTGAGATTGACCTCGTAGTCGCCGTCGAGCTTCACGCGGTCCTTCTCGGCCTGCCGGTTCTGCGACATCAGCAGGATCGGCGCCTGGATCGCCGCCATCGTCGACAGCACCAGGTTCAGCAGGATGAAGGGGTAGGGGTCGAAGGCGGAACCGAGCCGGGCCAGCAGCAGCACGTTCAGCAGCAGCCAGGCCAGCACCGTGGCCGTGAACAGGCCGACAAAGCGCCAGGAGCCGCCGAAGGCGGTGAGCGCATCGGCGGCCCGGGCGCCGCGGTCGGCCGGCGGCGGCGGCTCGGCCGCCGGCCGCGGCCCCAGGCGCTTGCGCCGCGCCACATGCAGGGCCACGCGCTGGGCCGCCGGATCCAGGGTCGCATAGGGCTGGCCCAGCAGGCTGCTGGCGATGTGCTCGACCGGCAGCACCGGCCCGGCGGCTGCGGCCGGGTCGCGGGCCGGCGTGCGGCGGCTGCCGGGTTTCATCGTCGCGGGCGCCGGCGGGCCGTGGCGCACGCGGGCAGGTTCGGGCAGGGCATGGGGTGCCGTCAGACAGCCAGGGGCCTTCAGCTTGCGTTCGGCCGGGCCCGCGGTCGGTGCGTCAGCGCACGCCGCCGGCCGCCGTGGCGTGCCGTACAGACCGGGCTGCGGCCGGGGCCGACCCTCAAGGCTTCGGCGGGGCCATCCGGCCCGGCCCATCCGCCCCAGGAGGTGTTCCCATGTCCCAGCCCCGTGCTGCCGATGCTTCCCCCGCTTCACGCGAGGCCCGCCATGCGGCCCATGCCGACGGCGCCCTGATCCCCCGCGTCGAGGGCGAGCCCCAGCCCACCGTGCCCCAGCGCCTCGAACAGGCTTGCGAGGACACCCGCGAAACCGTGCGCGACTGGGCCGCCGAGCGCGGCGCCCAGGCGCGCGAGACCCTGCACGGGCTGGGCGAGCAGGCCCAGCGCCTGCGCCATGCCGCCCGCGATTCGGTCGTTCACCGGCCGCTCACGGCCCTGGGCCTGGCGGCGCTGGCCGGCGCGGGCCTGGTCGTGCTGGGCAGCCTGATGGCGCGTGGCTTCGGAGGCCCGCCGCGCTGAGGCCGGGGGGCGTCATGGCCCCGGTCTCGGCCCTCCAGGCCCTGGTGGCGGCGCCCGATCTGGCGCTGGAGCACCTCGCCGCCCGGGCCGAGCTGGCCCGGCTCGAAGGCCAGAGCCTGCTCGACGAAACCCTGCGCCGCCTGCGCTGGCGCCTGCTTGCCAGCCTGCTGGCCCTGCTGGGCCTCGGCCTGGCCGGCGTGGCGCTGATGCTTGCCGTGCTGGCCGGCCCGCAGCCGCTGGCCGTCCAGGCCGTGTTGCTGGGCGTGCCGCTGCTGCCCTTGCTGCTGGCGCCGCTGGCCTGGTGGATCGGCCGGGATCGCCTGGCCGAGCCCTTCGTCGCGACCCGCCGCGAAGCCGCTGCCGACGAGGCCGCGCTGCGCTCCCTCGGCACCGTGCCATGAACCGCAGCGCCCGGGCCCGGCGGGCGGCCCTGGCGCGGGCCGAGGCCCGTCTGGCGGCCTCCCGCGCGGCCCTGATCCGGCGCCTGGCACCGGCCGAGGCGGCGGCGCCGGCCGGCGGGGCCTGGTCCGGCGGCCTGGCGGCCTGGCTTGCCCATGCCCTCGACCCGGCGGCGCCACCGCTTGCCACGGCGCCGCCGCTGCATGCCCTGCTGCCCTTGCTGCAGGGGCTGATCGCCCCGGCCCTGGGCCGCCATCCCCTGGCCGGCCTGCTGGGCGCCGCCGTGCTGGGCGCCGTGCTGGTTCGCCTGCGCGCCTGGCGCGCCTTGCGCGGTCGGGTGGCCTGGCGGACCCTGGGCCTTTCCCTGCTGCTGCGGGCCTTGCGGCAGCAGGCCGCAGCCCAGGCGCCCCGGCCCGCGGCGGCGCAGCCTCCGCCGACACCGACACCGACACCGACACCGCCTCCTTCCCAGCCCGCGCGGCCGGCTCAGCCTGAGACGCCTGTCCAGGCGGCGCCCGCCGTGCAGCCCGCCCAGACCGCGGCGCCCTGAGCCGCCGGGGCCAGCGCGCTCAGCCCCAGGCGCCCAGCGCGCCGAGGCCGCCCAGGCTGGCCGCGGCCAGGCTCAGCAGCAGGCCGGCAGCGAGCTGCAAGCCATAGCGCCTGCCGCCCGCCCCATGGCCCAGCACCAGCCGGCTCAGGGTGTTGGCGGCCACCGCCAGCCCGATGCCCCGGGCCAGGCCCTCGCCGCCCAGGGCGCCCCGGCTGGCCAGGGCGGTCAGGGCCGCCACCGGCGCATGCGCATCGGCCAGGGCGGCCAGGGCCACGCCGGCGTGCAGGCCGGCCGCCCCGAAGGCCTGGTGCAGGCGGTTCAGGCCATAGGCCACCGCAGCCAGCAGCAGGGCGAAGCCCAGGGCCTGGCCGGGATGCAGGGCGCTGCCGTCGGGCACCGCTTCGGCATCCGCCCGGGCCGCCGGGGCGCGCCAGGCCAGCAGCGCGGCGGCCGCCAGCGCACCGGCCGCGCCGCCGGCGGTCATCGGCAGCAGGTCCAGGGCCTGGGCCGGTAGCAGCGCGCTGACGATCAACTGCACTTGCAGCCAGGTCGCCGCGCCCGAGAGCGTGGCCCCGGCGGCCCACAGTCGGCCGGCCGCGCCGGCCCGCCGCGCGCGGGCGCCGAAGGCCAGCACCGTGGCCGTGCTCGACACGAAACCCGAAACCAGCCCCGCCAGCAGCAGCCCGCGCCGCAGGCCCAGGGCCCGCTGGGCGGCATGGCCCAGGGTCTGCACCAGCAGCAGCATCAGCAGGGTGGCGGCCAGGCTGCGCGGGGCCAGGCCGGCCAGGGCCGGCACCGGCCCGTCCGGCAGCAGGGGCAGCACGATCAGGCCGAGGCTCAGCACCAGCAGGCCGTCTTGCAGCTCATGCGCGCTGAGCGTGCGCACGGCGAAGCGGTGCAGGGGGTTGCGCGCGGCCAGCAGCACCGTCAGCAGCACGGCCGCCGCAGCCGCCTGCAAGGGCGCCGACATCGCCCGGGCGCCGATCAGCAGCACGGCCAGCCAGGCGATCTCGGTGCTCAGGCCCGGATCCTCGCTGCGGCTGCGCTGGTGCGCGACGGCCGCGAGCAGCGCCGCCCCCAGGGTGCAGGCCGCCAGCAGGCCGGGCGTGTCGAGCACGGCCGCCAGCGCGCCGACCAGCGCCGCCACGGCGAAGCTGCGCAGGCCGGCGGCCTCGCGGCCTGCCTGCCGGGCCTTGTGCCGTTCGCGCTCGATGCCGACCAGCAGGCCCGCGCCCAGGGCCACCGCCAGCCCGGCGGCGAGCGCCGGATCGGCGGGGTTCACGCCGGTCCCAGCCGCCTCACGGGCAGGCGGCCGCCGGGCGGCGGCAGCCGGTGTCGACGAAGTCGCCGGCCTGCATGCCCAGGCCCGGGGTGCGCAGGGGGTCGGCCAGCGCGCGCAGCAGGAGCAGGGCGCTGGCGGCATCCGGACCGTCGCGCGGGCTGCCGTCGCTCAGCGGCTGCGGCAGCCGGGCGCGGGCCAGCAGACCGCGTTGCAGCAGGGCCTGGCGCAGCAGCTCGGCATCGATCGTCTGGCCCAGGCACAGCACCATGTGCTGCCGCAGGTTGGCGGCGAGCGCCGGCTGGCCGTGCAGCAGCAGGTCGAAGAGCAGGCCGGCCAGGTCCTGCACCGGGTCGATCCAGCGCTCGGCCGGATCGAGCACGGCGCAGGCCACCGGCCGCAGGCTGCTGCCGGACAGCACCAGATGGTCGAGCCGCAGGCGGCCGTGGCCTTCGCGCACCCAGCCGGCCGCGCGGCGGGCCGCCCAGACCGGCGCCAGATCCTGGGCCAGGCCGCACAGGCGCTGGGTGAGCTCGCGCCGGATCGGCGCCTCCAGCGGCGGCCCCGGTGCGTCGAGCGCGTCCAGGCTGGCTTCCAGCAGATGCTCGGGCCGGCCCCACGGGCTGTCGGCCGGCAGTCCGGCGGCCGCGCGGTGCACGGCCGCCAGGTCGCGGGCCAGCACGGCCAGGCTGTGGGCGGCCAGGCGGCCGGCTTGCAGCAGGCGGTGACCGCGCTGGCTGCATGCGATGCGGCGCATCACGACCGCATGGTCGATCAACTGCGGCGGCACGGTGCCCGCGCTCGGGGCGGCCCCTTCGGCCCAGACCGGATGCAGCGTGGCCTGATACAGCGATGCGGCATGGCGCCGGTTGAGCCGCAGGGCTTCGCGGCTGGCGGCGTCGCGGGCCGGCAGCTCGCGCAGGTCGGCGCCGGGGCCGCTGCGCAGGCGCCACAGGCCGTAGGCCCAGGGGCCGGCGAGCAGCCAGTCCATCTCGCGGCCTTCGGCGCGTTCGACGGGCTGGCCGTCGCGCCCGAGTTGATGGGCCAGGGCGGCAAGCCGTGGCTCGAAGGGGGACGGATCGGGGGACATGGTCGGGCTCCGTCGCGGACGAGCTGCCGGCAGCCGGCCGGCCGGTGGGCCGGTGCGACCGGCCGCGGGCCGCGCGGCTCAGGCGATCGGCCCGTCCCGCTCGGCATCGAACAGGGCCAGGCCGCCTCCGTCGCGCTTGGCCCGGTACATCGCGCGGTCGGCCGCGCGCAGCAGGGCGTTGGCGTCGCGTGACGTGGGTTCCAGCCGCAGGCCGCCGACGCTGGCGCCGAGCTGCAAGGTCAGGCCGCCAAGCTGGATCGGCTGTCCGACCGCCTCGACCAGCTTGTGGCCCAGCACCTGCAGCCGCTCGGGTCGGTCGAGCCGGCGCAGCAGGCAGGCGAATTCGTCGCCGCCGACGCGGCTCATCAAGTCCTCGCTGCGCACGGTGGCGGCCAGGCGACGCGCGATCACCCGCAGCACGCTGTCGCCGACCGCATGGCCGTGGCGGTCGTTGATCGCCTTGAAGCCATCGAGGTCCAGGTAGAGCAGGCCCCGGGCACGGCGCACTGCCTCGGCCGGCTCGGCCAGGGCCTCGACCAGTCGCTCCTCGAACTGGCGGCGGTTCGGCAAGCCGGTCAGGCTGTCGTGCAGGGCCTGGTGGCGGGCCTGCTGCGCATCCTGGTCGAGCCGGGCCAGGTGGGCCTGGGTCTGCGCCAGCTCGGCGCGGCCCTGTTCCCGGCCGCGGGCCTGCTGGCGCTGGCGGACGGATTCCAGCGCCAGCAGCAGTTGCAGCCGGTCGAGTGCACCCAGGCAGGTGATCAGGCCGTTGCGCAGGCTCAGGTGCTCGGCCGCCAGGCTGCTCGTCATCGGGGTGTGCATGGCCAGGCGCAGGGCCCGGCGGGTCTGGCGCAGCAGGGCCCGGCCGTCATCCAGCACGCGGTCTTCGGGCGGCAGCGCCAGGCTGCCGTTCCGGCGGACGGACGGGATGCGGGTGGTGGGCGGCAGGCCGTGCAGGGCGAGGGGCCGCGGGTCCTGGGGCAGGGGGAGGTGCATCGCAAGGCCCTTTGCATCGGGGGAGGTGGACATCGCTTCAGCCGCCCGGCTCGCCGAGCACTTCGGCATAGCGCAGGCGGTCGGCGCGGTAGCAATTGCAAGCGGCGTCTTCCAGGCCGCGACGGTCCAGCACGCCGAGCACGCCGCGCCGGTAGTCGATCAGCCCGGCAAGTTGCAGCCGCTGGGCGGCCAGGGTGATGCCGACGCGCCGCACGCCCAGCATGTAGGCCAGGAAGGCATGGGTGACCTGGATCTCGCTGCTGCGGGCGCGGTCCTGGCTCATCAGCAGCCAGCGCGCCAGGCGCGGCGCGATGGTGTGGAAGCGCTGGCAGGCCACCGCGCGGGCGAGCTGGTCGAGGTGGTTGCCCAGGTAGCGTCGCAGGGTGTCCTGCAAGCCCGGGCTGGCTTGCAGCAGGGGCTGGAAGCTTGCCCAGGGCAGGCGCAGGGCCTCGCCCGCGCCCTGCACGACGACGCGCAGCGGCGAGCGGCTGTGGCCCAGCAGGCGGTGCAGGCCGAGCAGGCCTTCCCAGCCGACCATGCCGACCTCCAGGCCCGGGTGCTGATCGACCGGGATGATCAGCGAGACGAAGCCGCTCAGCGGCAGGTAGAGGTCGGGGCTGGGCGCATCGGCCTCGACCAGCACGGCCGACAGGCGCAGTTCCACCGGCTCGGCCAGGGCCAGCAGGGCCTGGCGCTCGCGGGCCGGCAGGCGGCGGATCAGGTGGTTCTCAGGCGGCGTCATGGCAAGTTGGGTCGCGCTGCCGCGGGGTCGGCACCCCCGGGCTGGGACGGTGCCACCGCAAGGGCCGGCGAGGCTTGAGTCTGGGGCGGCCTACCCCGGCCGACCGTCTGCTATCGCACCCAGGACGGCCTGGGCCGGCTCAGTCGGGCAGCAGGCGGTCGTACTCGCGCTTGACCACGGCGTAGCACTCGCAGGTGCGCTTCTCCAGGCCGGGCCGGTCGAGCACGGTGATGTGGCCGCGCGCATAGCGGATCAGGCCCATGCGTTGCAGCTTCAGCGCCGCCTCGGTCACGCCCTCGCGGCGCACGCCCAGCATGTTGGCGATCAGCTCCTGCGTCATCTTCAGCTCATGGCCGCTGAGCCGGTCCAGGCTAAGCAGCAGCCAGCGGCAGAGCTGCTGGTCCAGGCTGTGGTGGCGGTTGCAGACGGCGGTCTGCGCCATCTGCGTGATCAGGGCCTGCGTGTAGCGCAGCATCAGGTGCATGACGGTGCCCGAGCTGTCGAAGTCGCGCGTCATGATCCGGCCCGGCAGGCGAATGCCGCGGCCGGCGCTCTGCACGACCGCCCGGCTCGGCGTCGAGCCGCCGCCCATGAAGAGCGAGATGCCGACCACGCCCTCGTTGCCCACCACCGCGATCTCGGCCGAGGCGCCGTTCTCCATCACATAGAGCAGCGAGACGATGGCGGTCGTCGGGAAGTAGACATGGCTCTGCACCCGGCCGGATTCGTAGATCACATGACCGAGCGGCATGTCCACTTCTTCCAGGAGGGGCAACCAGCGCGCCAGGTCCTCTTCGCTGAGGGCCGCGAGAAGGTGGTTCTGGCGAAGCAGGCTTGGATCGGTCATCGTGTGCGCCTCCCGGGCGGTTGTGGGGCTGGGCCGCGATCGGCCGGACCTTCACTTTAGGGATTTCCCGCGTTTCTGGATGTTCGTTAGCGAACCAAGGCCCCGCCCCCGGGCGGCGTCCGGAGGCCGGGCCTGCCTAAACTGGGCCCATGACCGCGCCACCCGCTGCCCCCGACCCCGCGCCCACGCGGCGCCGTTTCCTGCACCAGGCCACGGCCGCGGCCCTGGCCGGCGGTGCGGCGGTGCAAGGCGCCGTGGCGGACGGCCCGGCCCCGGCCGGCGAAGCCTTCCAGCCCTATGGCCAGCCCGCTCCGGCCGAAGCCGGCGTGCAGCGCCGCATCGGCCTGAACCATCGCGGGCTGGACACCAACGGCGCGGCCTGGACCCCGCTGGAACAGCTCGATGGCACGATCACGCCCAACGGCCTGCATTTCGTCCGCAACCACGGCGGCACGCCCCGCATCGACCCGGCGCAGCACCGCCTGCGCCTGATCGGCCGCGTGCGCCAGCCGCTGCAATGGAGCGTCGATGCCCTGCTGCGCTACCCCCGGCGCGCGCAGCAGGCCTTCCTCGAATGCGCGGGCAACAGCAGCGCCGGCTGGTTCGAGGAGCCGGTGCAGCGCCCGGCCGGCCTGGTCCATGGCCTGCTGTCCGGCGCCGAATGGGCCGGCGTGCCGCTGGCCCTGCTGCTCGACGAAGCCGGTGTCGATCCGCAGGCCGGCTGGCTGGTCGCCACCGGCGGCGATGCCGGCGCCATGCATGTCAGCGTGCCCATGGCCCTGGCGCGCGAGCGCGGCCTGATCGGCCTGTTCCAGAACGGCGAGCGCCTGCGGCCCGAGAACGGCCACCCCATGCGCCTGGTGCTGCCGGGCCTCAAGGGCGTGCTGTGGGTCAAGTGGCTGAACACGCTGGAGGCCTCCGACCAGCCCGCCATGGCCCGCAACGAGACCGCCCGCTACACCGAGCCCCTGCCCGACGGCCGGGTGCGCCAGTTCGCGATGCGCATGGACGTGAAGTCGCTGATCACCTCGCCCTCGCACGGCCAGACCCTGCCCGGCCCGGGCGTGCACGAGATCCGCGGCCTGGCCTGGAGCGGCCATGGCGCGATCCGCCGGGTCGAGGTCTCGGTCGATGGCGGCAAGCACTGGACCGAGGCGCCGCTCGATGCCCCGGCCCAGGCTCATGCCCTGAGCCGCTTCCGCCTGCCCTGGCGCTGGGACGGCCAGCCGGCCCTCTTGCAGAGCCGCGCCACCGACGATCGCGGCCAGGTGCAGCCCGCCCGCGAGGCCCTGCTCGCCGCCCGCGGGCGCGGCGGCTTCTATCACTACAACGCCATCGTCACCTGGGCCGTCGCGCCGCACGGCGCGGTGCTGCACAGCTACGGCCAGGACGGTTTCGATGCCTTCTGAAGGCCGCTTCGCCGCGCTCGCCGGCCGCGCCCTGCTGGCCGCCTGGCTGCTGGGCAGCGGGCCGCTGGCAGCCGCCGCCCCGCCCGTGCTGGGGGCCGAGGCCGGCCGACCGCGCCTGGGCCAGCCGCTGCCCCCGGCGCAGGCCGGCAGCCTCAGCGTCTACCCCGACGGTCGCGGCCTGCCGCCCGGCCGCGGCAGCGTGGCCGAGGGCCGGGCGCTCTATGCCCAGCACTGCGCCAGTTGCCACGGGGCCGAGGGCGAGGGCCAGGCCCAGGGCCTGAACGGCGGCCGCCTGGTCGGCCGGGCGCCGCTGGCGCTGCGGCCCGGCGCCGAACGCACGATCGGCAACCACTGGCCGCAGGCCAGCACCCTGTTCGACTACATCCGCCGCGCCATGCCGCTGCAGGCGCCGGGCAGCCTGCCGCCCGAGGCGGTCTACGCGCTCAGCGCCTGGCTGCTGCATGCCAATGGCCTGCTGCCCGAGGATGCGGTGCTCGATGCCGCCCGCCTGGCCGCGCTGAAGCTGCCGGCGAACGCGCGCTTCATCCGCCATCCGGATTGACGGCGCGCGGGCGTCGCCGCCCGCCCGACGGCTGCAAGCCCCCGCGCGGCAAGGGCTATTCGCGGTCGACACACTGGCCGTCTCCGTGTTTACCCGGGGTCGCCCGACCCTGTCGCACCCGATGACTGTCTCCGCTTCCACCCTCTCGCCCGCCGAGGCCCTGCTCTTCCAGCCCGGCCGCCTTGGTGCCATCGAGGTTGCCAACCGTGTCGTCATGGCCCCGTTGACCCGTTGCCGCGCCGACGAGGCCGCCGGCGACGTGCCGGGCTCGCCGATGAATGTCGACTACTACCGCCAGCGCAGCGGCGCCGGCCTGATCATCAGCGAAGGCACCCAGGTCGCGCCGGCCGGCAAGGGCTACCGCGCCACGCCGGGCATCTACAGCGCGGCCCAGGTCGAGGGCTGGAAGCCGATCACCGCCGCCGTGCATGCGGCCGGCTCGAAGATCGTCGCGCAGATCTGGCATGTCGGCCGCGTCAGCCACCCCGACTTGAACGGCGGCCACACGCCGGTCGCGCCTTCGGCGATTGCCGCAGCCGGCCAGGTGCACACGCCGCGCGGCAAGCAGGAGCTGCCCCAGCCTCATGCCCTGAGCCTGGACGAGATTGCCGAGGTCGTCGCGCAGTTCCGGCGCGGCGCGGCCAACGCCCTCGCGGCCGGCTTCGATGGCGTCGAGATCCACGGCGCCAACGGCTACCTGATCGACCAGTTCCTGCGCGATGGTGCCAACCAGCGCCACGATGCCTACGGCGGCAGCATCGAGAACCGCTGCCGCTTCGCGCTGGAAGTGGTCGATGCCGTGGTGGCGGAGATCGGTGCCGGCCGGGTCGGCATCCGCCTGTCCCCGCTGACGCCGTCCAACGGCATCCACGACTCGAATCCGCAGGCCGTCTTCGGCGCGCTGATCGAGCAGCTCGATGCGCGCGGCCTGGGCTTCCTGCATCTGGTCGAAGGCGCGACCGGCGGCACGCGCGAGCTGAGCGGCTTCGACTTTGCCGGCGTCCGCCGCAGCTTCCGCGGCAGCCTGATCCTGAACAACGGCTACACCCGCGCGATGGCCTTGGACGCGGTGCAGTCCGGCCGCGCCGATGCGATCGCCTTCGGCCGCGCCTTCATCGCCAACCCCGACCTGGTCGAGCGCCTGAAGCGCGACGCGCCGCTGAATGCGCCCAACCCTGCGACCTTCTATGCCGAAGGTCGCGAGGGCTACACCGACTACCCGGCGCTCGCCGCCGCCTGAGGGTCGGCCGGCCGGACCGGCAGGTCCAGCGCCCGCGCCGCGCCGAGCAGCGCGGGCGCCGCCCCTTCGATCACCCAGGTCGGGATGGCCTGCAAGTAGCTGCGGAAGCGGCCCTTGGCCTCGAAGCGTGTGCGGAAGGACGACGCTGCAAAGCGCTCGCCCAGCCGCGGCAGGATGCCGCCGCCCAAGTAGACGCCGCCGCGCGCACCCAGCGTCAGCGCCAGGTCGCCGGCCACGCTGCCGAGGAAGCCGCAGAACAGGTCCAGGGCCTCGTTGGCGGTTGAACCCGGATGCTCGGCCGCACGCTCCAGCACCTGGGCCGGCGAGACGATCTCGATGCCGCGCTTGCCCTCCAGCGCCAGCAGGGCGTGGTACAGGTCGACCAGGCCGGGGCCGGACAGCACCCGCTCGGCCGATACATGGCCGTAGCGCGCTTGCAGCACCTGGATGACGCGGAACTCGCGCTCGTTGCCGGCCGCCAGCGTCACATGGCCGCCCTCGCCCGACAGCGGCCAGGCCGGGCCGCCACCGCCCACCGGCAGCAGGCCCGACACGCCCAGGCCGGTGCCCGGGCCGATCAGGGCGCAGGGCGCATCCGGCGCCGCCGTGCCGCCGCCCACCGCCCGCAGCGCCTGCGGCGGCAGGGCCGGCAGGGCCAGGGCCAGGGCGCTGAAGTCGTTGAGCATCAGCAGCCGGCCCAGGCCCAGGGCCGCGCGCAGGCCCTCGATGCTGAAGGCCCAGGCATGGTTGGTCATCTTCACCGCATCGCCCGTCACCGGGTTGGCGATGCCCAGGGCGGCGCAAGCCGGCGGCGGCAGGCCCTGCTGCCGCAGGTAGGCGCGGATCGCGTCCTCCAGGCGGGCATGTTCCAGGCAGGGCAGCACCTGCACCTGCACGATGTCCGCCTGCGGCCCGGCCTGCCAGCCGAAGCGGGCGTTGGTGCCGCCGATGTCGCCGAGCAGGCGCGGCCCGGTCGGCTGCGGGCCGGCGCCGGGGGCGCGGGCCTCATGCATCGGCTTGCTCCAGCGCCTGCACCATGGTCTTGCCCAGCTCCACGCCCCACTGGTCGTAGGCATGGATGCCCCAGATCGCCGCCTGGCAGAAGACCTTGTGCTCGTACAGGGCGATCAGCGCGCCCAGGGTCCAGGGGTTGAGGCGGTCCATCCAGACGATGCTGCTCGGCCGGTCGCCCGGGAAGCTGCGGTGCGGCAGCAGGCGCTGCACCGTGGCTTCGTCCAGGCCGGCGGCGCGCAGGCTGGCGGCGGTGTCGGTGGCATCGCGGCCGTAGGCCAGGGCCTCGGCCTGGGCTTGCAGGTTCAGGCGCACAACCCGGTCGTGCTCGGCCGCCAGCGGCAGGGCGGCGCCGCTGGCGCGCGTGCCAATGAAGTCCACCGGGATGCGGTGGCGGCCCTGGTGCACGAGCTGGAAGTAGGCATGCTGGCCGTCGATGCCCAGGCCGCCCCAGACGATGGGGCCGGTGTCGACCGCGGCCGGCGCGCCATCGACCTGCACCGACTTGCCGTTGGACTCCATGTCCATCTGCTGCACGAAGGGCACGAAGCGCCCGAGCAGGCTGGCATAGGGCACGATGAGCTGGGTCGGGCAGTGCAGGAAGTTGCGGTTCCACACGCCGAACAGCGCCATCAGCAGCGGCAGGTTGCGGGCCGGCGGCGCGTCGAGGAAGTGCGCATCCATCGCCCGCCCGCCGGCCAGCAGTGCGCGGAAGGCCTCGGCGCCCAGGGCCAGCGCCACCGGCAGGCCGATGGCCGACCAGACCGAGTAGCGGCCGCCCACCCAGTCCCAGATGCGCAGGGTGCGCGCCGGCGCATGGCCCTGCGCCTGTGCGCGCTCCGGGTAGGCGGTGACGGCCAGCAGATGCGCATCGAGCCGCTCCGCCGGGCAGCCGCCGTCGCGCAGCCAGCGCCGGGCCGAGGCGGCGAGGGTCAGCGTCTCCTGCGTGGTGAAGGTCTTGCTCTGGATGATGAAGGCGGTGCGGGCCGGGTCCAGGCCCTCCAGCGCGCCCTGCAGCGCCCAGGCGTCGGGGTTGGAGACGAAGTGCAGGCGCAGCGGCCGGGCCTCGGCCGGCAGCATGGGCAGCAGGGCCTCGCAGACCATGCGCGGGCCCAGGTCCGAGCCGCCGATGCCCAGGTTCACCACGTCGGTGAAGCGCTGGCCGTCATGGCCCCGCCAGGCGCCGCGGCGCAGGGCCTCGGCCGCGGCCAACATGCGCTGCAACTCGGCTTCGACCGCCTCGGCGCAGGCCCGGCCCCAGGGCGGGTCGGCCTCGTCCGGGTCGCCCCGCAAGGCCAGGTGCAGCACCGCCCGGCCCTCGGTGGCATTGACGGGCTCGCCGGCCGCCATCGCGCGGGCCTGGGCCTGCACGCCGCTGGCCTCGGCCAGGGCGAGCAGGGCGTCGAGTTCGGGCCGGTCCAGGGCCTGGCGGCTGTAGTCCAGCTTCAGGCCGGCGGCCTCGGCCTGGAAGGCGGCGGCGCGGCCGGGCTGTTGCAAGCGCTCGCGCAGATGCGGCTGGGGCTGGGCGGCCAGGCGGGCCAGGGCTTGCCAGGCCGGGCGCTGCGGCGCCGGCACGAAGGGCGGGAGGGGCATGGCGTGTGGAGCGGGTCGAGGGGTGGGGACGGCTTGAAGGGCCGCCGTCGGCGCGGGGCTTGGGGCGCAGCGGGCGGGCCGGCGGCGCCGGCTCAGGCGCGGGCGGCCTCTGCGGCGGCGGTCGCGGCGCGGGCCAGTTGGCGGATGCCGTCCCAGTCGCCCGCGGCCAGGCGGGCCGGCGGTGTCAGCCAGGAGCCACCGACCAGGGCGACGTTCGGCAGCTTCAGGTAGGCGGCCAGGCTTTCGGGCGTGACGCCGCCGGTGGGGCAGAAGCGCATGTCGCCCAGTGGCCCGGCCAGGGCCTTGAGCATGGCCAGGCCGCCGGCCTGTTCGGCCGGAAAGAGCTTGAGCAGGCGGAAGCCCAGCTCGCGGGCGCGCATCACCTCGCCGGGCGTCATCACGCCGGGGATGAAGGGCAGGCCGGCGGCGAAGGCGGCATCGGCCAGGCGCTCGGTCAGGCCGGGCGAGAGCGCGAAGCGCGCGCCGGCATCGCGCACCTGCATCAGCTCGGCGGGCCGGGTGACGGTGCCGGCGCCGACCTGCATGGCCGGCACCGCGCGGGCCACGGCCTCGATGGCGGCCAGGCCGGCCGCGCTGCGCAAGGTGATTTCCATCACGTCGATGCCGCCGTCCAGCAGGGCCTGGGCCAGCGGCACGGCCTGCTCGATCTGTTCGATCACGATTACCGGCACGACCCGCGAGCGGAAGGCGGGCAGGCTCAGCGTGGGATGGTGGGGGCTGGGGGACATGGCGGGTCTCGGGTGGGGTGGGGCCGGGCTCAGGGCTGGCCGAGGCCGAAGGGCGAAGCACCGGCCTCGGCCGCGCTGGCGTGGTCGCGGAAGAGCTGGAAGATCTGCCGGCCGTGGTTGAGCAGGCCCTCGCGCGGCATGGGCGGCGCCGGTGTGCGGGCGGCCAGCAGGGCCGGCTCGACCTCCAGTTGCAGCAGGCCGCGCTCGCAATCCAGCGTGATCCAGTCGCCGTCCTCGATGCGCGCGATCGGCCCGCCGTCGAGCGCCTCCGGGCTCAGGTGGATGGCCGCCGGCACCTTGCCCGAGGCGCCGGACATGCGGCCGTCGGTCACCAGCGCGACGCGCTGGCCGCGGTCTTGCAGCAGGCCGAGCACGGGGGTCAGCTTGTGCAGCTCGGGCATGCCGTTCGCGCGCGGGCCCTGCTCGCGCACCACGGCGACCAGGTCGCCCGTCAGCTCGCCCGCGCGGAAGGCCTGTTCGAGCTGCTTCTGGTCGCTGAAGACGCGGGCCGGCGCGCGCACCACGCGGTGCTCGGGCCGCACCGCCGAGACCTTGACCACCGCCCGGCCCAGGTTGCCCTGCAGCAGGCGCAGGCCGCCGTCGGGGCTGAAGGGCTGGGTGGCAGGGCGCAGCACGTCCAGGTCGCCGCTGGCGGCCGGCGCATCGCGCCAGGCCAGTTGGCCGCCATCGAGCCAGGGCTCGCGGGTGTAGGCGCGCAGGCCGCGGCCGAGGATGGTGTCGACGTCCTCGTGCAGCAGGCCGGCGTCGAGCAGCTCGCGGATCAGGAAGCCCATGCCGCCGGCGGCATGGAAGTGGTTCACATCGGCCTGGCCGTTGGGGTAGACGCGGGCCAGCAGCGGCACGGCGGCCGACAGGGCGGCGAAGTCGTCCCAGTCCAGCACCAGGCCGGCGGCCCGGGCCATGGCGACCAGGTGCAGGGTGTGGTTGGTCGATCCGCCGGTCGCCAGCAGGCCGACCAGGCCGTTGACCAGCACCCGCGCATCGATCTGATGGCCCAGGCCGCGCCGCGCCGGGCCGGGCTGGGCCAGGGCGACGGCGTGCTGCACGGCGGCCTCGGTCAGGGCCTCGCGCAGCGGCGTGCCCGGGTTGACGAAGGAGGCGCCCGGCAGGTGCAGGCCCATGATCTCCATCAGCATCTGGTTGGAGTTGGCCGTGCCGTAGAAGGTGCAGGTGCCGGGCCCGTGGTAGGCCGCCTGCTCGGAGGCCAGCAGGGCCTCGCGGCCGACCTTGCCCTGCGCATACTCCTGGCGCACCTTGGCCTTGGCCTCGTTCGACAGGCCGCTGGTCATCGGCCCGGCGGGCACGAAGACCGTCGGCAGCTCGCCGAACTGCAAGGCGCCGATGAAGAGGCCGGGCACGATCTTGTCGCAGACGCCCAGGCACAGCGCCGCATCGAAGACCTGGTGCGAGAGCGCGACCGCGGTGGCCAGCGCGATCACATCGCGCGAGAACAGCGACAGCTCCATGCCGTCCTCGCCCTGGGTGATGCCGTCGCACATGGCCGGCACGCCGCCGGCCACCTGGGCGGTCGCGCCGGCTGCGCGGGCGGCGGCGCGCAGGCGCTCGGGGTAGCGCTCGTAGGGCTGGTGGGCCGAGAGCATGTCGTTGTAGGCGCTGACGATGCCGAGGTTGGGCACACGCTCGGCATTCAGGCGCAGCTTGTCGTCCTGCGGCATCGCGGCCCAGGCATGGGCGGCATTCGCGCAGCCCAGGCCGGCGCGCTGGGCGCCGGGGCGGCGCGCGCTGTCGATCATCGCCAGGTAGGCCGCGCGGCTGGTGGCGCTGCGGGCCTCGATGCGCGCGGTCACGGCCGCCAGCGTCGGGTGCAGGGCGGGACGGAGCGCGGGGGCGGGGGTGCTCATGCGGAGCCTCCGGAAGTCAGTGGGGCAGCCACAGCGTGAGCGGCACGGCCGTCTGCTGCAAGAGGTGGGCGATGGGCCAGGCCGGCGATGCGGGCCGCGCCGGATCGGCCACCACGCGGGCCAGGGTGGCGAGCTTGTCGGCGCCCTGCAGCGGCAGCAACAGGGCGCGGGCGCGCAGCAGATGCGCCAGGGTCCAGCTCAGGCGCGGATGGGCGGGCTGCGGCGGCGGATCGGGCAGGCGCATGGCCAGCACCCGGGCCGGCTGCTGCGGGTCCAGGCCGGCGGCCAGGTCGGGCGAGCCGGGGAAGAGCGAGGCGGTGTGCGCATCCGCGCCCATGCCCAGCAGCACCAGGTCGGCGGGCGGCAGCGCAGCGATGCGCGCATCGGCTGCCGCGGCGGCATCGGCCAGCGGCGGCAGCGGGCCGGGGGCGATCAGGGGCACGAAACGCGCGGCGGCGGCCGGGCCTTGCAGCAGGTGCGCGCGCACCAGGCGGTCGTTGCGGTCGGGGTGGCCGTCGGCCACCCAGCGCTCGTCGACCAGGGTCACGGTGATCTGCGCCCAGGGCAGGGCCTGGGTGCGCAGGGCCTCGAACAGCGCGACCGGCGAGCGCCCGCCCGAGACCGCGAGCGTGGCTGCGCCGCCTTCGGTCACGGCCGCGCGCAGCGTGTCGGCCACGGTCTCGACGAGGTCCTTCAGCGCCTCCTCGCCCGGCGGCTGCCGCAGCCGCAGATGCGGCCAGCGCGCCTGCAGGGCGGGCGCGAGCTGAGCCAGCATGGCGGCGTCCATGCTCAGGATTCCTCGAACCAGGCCAGGTCCTCGCGCGCCATGAGCGCCGAGCTGGCGGCCGGGCCCCAGGTGCCGGCGCGGTAGTCGCGCGGCCGTTCGCCGAGCAGCTTCCATCCGTCGAGGATGGGCTCGACCCAGGTCCAGGCCGCCTCCAGCTCGTCGCGGCGCATGAAGTGGGTCAGGCGGCCCTTGATCACGTCCATCAGCAGGCGTTCGTAGGCCTCGGCGCGGCGCTTGTCGGAGGCGGACTGCAAGTCCAGCTCCAGCTTCACCGGCCGCGGCACCATGCCCGAGCCGGGCTCCTTGACCATCATCTCCAGCTGGATCGATTCCTCCGGCTGCAGGCTGATGATCAGCCGGTTGGGCCGCCCGCCGGACTGGTTGGGGAAGATCGAGAAGGGCTGGCCCGTGAAGTCCACGATGATCTCGGAGCGCCGCGTCTGCATGCGCTTGCCGGTGCGCAGGAAGAAGGGCACATGCGCCCAGCGCGCATTGTTGATGTGGGCCTTGAGCGCGACGAAGGTCTCGGTGCGGCTGTCCGGCGGCACGTTCTCCTCCTCGCGGTAGCCGCGCATCGAGGGGCCTTCGCCCAGGCTGGCGGTGTACTGGCCGCGCACGGTGTCGCGCCGCACATCGGCCAGCTCCATGCGGCGCAGCGAGCGCAGCACGCGCAGCTTCTCGTCGCGCACATCGTCGGGGTTCAGCGAGATCGGCGGCTCCATCGCCACGATGCACAGCAGTTGCAGCAGGTGGTTCTGCACCATGTCGCGCAGGGCGCCGGCGCCGTCGTAGAAGCCGGCCCGGCTGCCGACGCCGACCGATTCGGCCACCGTGATCTGCACGCTGCGGATGTAGGGCGCGCGCCAGAGCGGCTCGAAGATGGCATTGCCGAAGCGCAGCACCATCAGGTTCTGCACCGTCTCCTTGCCCAGGTAATGGTCGATCCGGTAGACCTGTTCCTCGCGGAAGTGCCGGCCGATGTCGGCATTGATCGCGCGGGCCGAGGCCAGGTCGGTGCCCAGCGGCTTTTCCAGCACGACGCGCGAGCGCGCGTCGATCAGGCCGGCGGCATCCAGGTGGGCGCCGATTTGCGAAAACAGGCTGGGCGCGGTGGCCAGGTAGAACACCCGCTGCGGCACGCGGTCGGCGGGCTCGCGCAGCACGGCGTAGTCCGCCGCCTGGGTCGCGTCCACGCAGCGGTAGTCGAGGATGCCGAGGAAGCGCTGCCAGACCGGTGCGCTGAAGGCGCCCGGCGCGATGAAGGCCGGCGAATGGCTGTCGATGAAGGCCAGGTAGTCGGCCCGGCTCCAGCCCTGGCGGCCCAGGCCGAGGATGCGCGTGCCGGGCTCCAGCCGCTCATGCAGGAAGGCCATGTAGAGCGCGGGCAGCAGCTTGCGGAAGGCCAGGTCGCCGCTGCCGCCGAAGATGACGATGTCGAGCGTGCCCGGTCCGGGCTCGGGGCCGGCGATGGCGGCCGCCAGCGCGGCCGAGGGCGATGCGGCGGGGGCCTCAGACGGATGCATGGCGGCTTTCCTGGGAACGGGGGGCATGCAGGCGCAGCGCGCAGCCGGCCGCAAGGATCAGCAGCACGCCGGCCAGCCGGATCACCTGGCGCGGGTCGCTGTCGAGCAGGCTCTCGTAGTAAAGCGGCAGCGTCAGCACCTGCACGATCATCGGCAGCACGATGAAGGTGTTGAACAGGCCCATGTAGACGCCGATGCGCTCCTTGGGGATGCTGTCGGCCAGCATGATGTAGGGATTGCCCATGATGCTCGCCCAGGCCAGGCCGATGCCGACCATCGGCAGGAAGAGCAGGGCCTTGCTCTGGATGCCGGGCAGGGCCAGCATGCCCAGGCCGGCCAGCACCAGGCAGACGGCATGCACGCGCGCCGGGCCGTGGCGGCGGCTGAAGGGGATGAGCGCGAAGGCCGCGAGAAAGGCGACGAAGTTGTAGAAGCCGCCGATCTGGCCGTTGAGCAGGCCGGCTTCGCGGAAGCCGCTGCTGCCGGCTTCGCTGCTGCCGAACATCGACAGGGCCAGCGAGGGCACGATGTAGATCCAGTAGCAAAGCATGCCGTACCACTGGAAGAACTTCATCCACCACAGGCGGCGCATGGCCTGCGGCATCTCGCGCACCGCCGCGAAGATCTCGCCGAAGGTGGCCTTGAGCCCGCGCGGCAGCGCGCGCAGCGCGGCGCGTTCCGCTTCGCTCATCGGCAGCTCGGGCGTGCTGCGCACCGACCACAGCACGCTGGCGATGGACACGAAGGAACCGATCATGAAGGCCGTCACCGTGGCATGCGGAATGCCGCTGTCCAGCGTCGCATCGCGGTCCAGGCCCCACCAGACGAGCAGGCTGGGGGTGAGGTAGGCGAGGGTCTGGGCCAGGCCGGTGAAGGCGCTCTGGATCAGGAAGCCCGAGGGCTGCTGCGCGCGTTCCAGCCGGTCGCTGACGTAGGCGCGGTAGGGCTCCATCGTCACGTTGTTGGCCGCATCCAGGATCCACAGCAGGCCGGCCGCGAACCACAGCGTCGGGCTGAAGGGCATGACCAGCAGGCCCAGGCTGCACACCAGGGCGCCGATCAGGAAGTAGGGCGTGCGCCGGCCCCAGCGGCTGTCGGTGCGGTCGCTCATCGCGCCGACGATGGGCTGCACCAGCAGGCCGGTGACCGGCCCGGCCAGCCACAGCAGCGGCAGCTTGGCCTCCTCGGCGCCGAGGAACTGGTAGATCGGGCTCATATTGGCTTGCTGCAGCCCGAAGCTGTACTGGATTCCGAAGAATCCGAAGTTCATGCTGAGCAGCTGCCACAGGTTGAGCAGCGGTTTCCGGCGGGTCATGGACAGGGTCCTGCGTGCGCGGTGAAGGGTGGGGCTCAGGCCGCGGGCTGCAGCCACAGGGCCGCATGGCCCGGCAGCGTCAGCGGCTGCCGCGTGTCGACCGCGAGCATGCGCCCATCGGCGCCCGGGGTGTGCAGCGGTCCGGCCGCCAGCGTGCGCAGGTCGGCCGCGCAGGCGGTGGCGCCGAAGTTGAAGAGGCCGATCACGCCGTCGCGCTCCAGGGCCAGCAGGCCGGGCGCCTCGCTGGGCAGCAGGCGCAGCCGCACCGGGCTGCCCTGCGGCAGCATCGCCAGCCGCTCGCGCTGCAAGCGGCGGAGCATGGCGAAGCAGCGGCCGGCCAGGTGGTCGGGGTCGTGGCGCTGCGCGGCGGCGGCTTCATCGAAGGCCGGGCGGTGCAGCTCGCGGCCGTCGGGGCCCTGGCGGGCGAGCAGCTCGGCCTCGCCGACATTGTCCTGGCCCAGTTCCTCGCCCATGTAGATCAGCGGCAGGCCGCCGACGAAGAAGCTCAGGGCATGCAGCAGCGCCATGCGGGCCAGGGCGGGGCCCGGGTCGCTGCCGTCTTGCGGCAGGCCGGCCAGGGCCAGGGTCATCCCGTTGGTGCCGTGCACGGCGTGTTCGTCGGCGGCCTGGAAGGCGCGGCCGCGCGGTCGCGGGTCGGTCCCGCGGCCGGCGTAGTGGCGCGAGGCGCGTGCCAGGCGCGCGACCGGCTCGCTGCCGAGCGCGCTCAGCTCGGGTCGCAGCACATTCCAGCCGATGTCGTCATGGCAGCGCACATAGCTGAGCCACAGGCAGCCTTCGGGCAGGTCGGGCGTGTGGCGCAGCACCTCGCGCACCGCGCCGGCATCGCCCTCGGCCAGGGCCAGCCAGGACGCGGCCATCAGGCTGGCGTGGTAGGCAAGCTGGCATTCCGGCCCGGGCTGCGGGCCCAGGCCGAAGTAGGGCGGCAGCTCGCCGGTCGGCATGATGGCCTCGGCCTTGAGCACCACGCCGGGCGCGGCCAGCTCGCACAGCGCGCGCAGGGCTTGCAGGATGAGGTGGATCTCGGGCTGGTTCAGGCAGTTGCTGCCCTCGCGCTTCCAGAGGTAGCCGGTGGAGTCGAGCCGGAAGGCTTCGACGCCCTGGTTGGCCAGCTTGAGCAGGGCCTCTGCGATGTCGGCGAAGACCGCCGGGTTCGCGTAGTTCAGGTCCCACTGGTAGGGATAGAAGGTCGTCCAGACCCAGGCCTGGCGCGCCTCCACCCAAGTGAAGTTGCCGGGCGCGGTGCCGGGGAAGACCTGGCCGAGGTGGCGCTCCTGCGCGGCCACGGCCTCGGCGCTGGGGCGCCAGTGGAAGTAGTCGAGGTAGGCCGGGTCGCCGGCCAGGGCGGCCTGGGCCCAGGGATGTTCGCGCGAGACGTGGTTGAGCACGAAGTCGCTGCACAGGCTGATGCCCGCGCCGCGCAGGGTGCGGCACAGCGCCCGCAGGTCGGCCATCGTGCCGAGCGCGGGCTCGACGGTGTCGAAGCTCGCCACGGCGAAGCCGCCGTCATTGGGCGGCGTGCCGGCCTTGAGGAAGGGCAGCAGGTGCAGGTAGCGGATGCCCAGCTCTTGCAGATAGGGCACGCGCTGCGCGACGCCGGCCAGCGTGCCGGCGAACTTGTCGACATAGCTGCAGTAGCCGAGCAGGCCGGCATGCAGCCAGTCGGGGCGCTGCTCGCGCGCCAGGTCGAGCTGCCAGAGCGCGTCCTCGCGATCGGCCGCGCAGGCCAGGGTCTGGCGCAGCACGCGGTCAAGGAAGGCCTCGAAGCCGGGCTGCCGGCCGTAGAGGCGTTGCAGCCGGTCCTGCAGCCGGGGCAGATGGGCCTGCAGGCGTCGCCGCAGCACGGCGGCCCGCTCGGGGGGCAGCGCCGCAAGGCCCTCTTCGACCCCGGCCGGCCAGCAGGGGTCGACCGGGATCGGGGGGGCCGTGGCGCCGTCGAAACTCATGCGATCTCTCTTCACGGTGGGCTGGATCGTGGGCCGGGGCCGCCGCGGGGCCGGCTAGTGACCGGCCCCGCGGCGGACGGACCCGCTCAGAAGTTGTGACGCAGCGAGAGGCTGACGGTGCGACCGTTGATCGAGCGCGCGGCGGCCCGGTCGGTGTTCGATTCCGTGTAGCCGATCTTGTCGAACAGGTTGTTGGCCGACAGGCTCACCGTGGTCGACGCGCTCAGCTCGTAGCGGGCGAAGGCGTTGACATAGGTGTAGGCCGGCAGCTCGGTCTCCAGCCCGGTGGTCTGGGCGTCGAGCGACTTGGTCGTGCCGACGATCGACGCGCCGACCATGAAGGGCCCGGCCTGGTAGCTGGGCGCGAGCTGGAAGATCACCTTGGCCTGGCGGTTCGGTGCCTTGCCGACATAGGCCGGGTTGTTGCTTTCCTCGACCTCGGCATCGGTGTAGGTGATGCTGCCGTTGAGGCGGAAGTTGCCGATGCGCCAGCCGCTTTCCACTTCCACGCCCTTGGCATCGAACTTGTTGGCCGAGGACACGCCGGTGGTCAGGTCGAAGTTGCTTTCGTCCGTCTTGGCCTGGAACAGGGTGATGAAGGTGCTGAAGTTGCCCTGGCGGTACTTCACGCCGCCTTCGAGCTGCTTGACGCGGTTGGGCTCGACGTCGATGCCCTTGAAGCAACTGTTGCCGCAGACGGCGATGGCCGCGCCCGAGGGGAAGAGGATGCGGTCGCTCTGCAGCGCGCCGCCGCGGCTGTAGCGGCCGAACAGGGCCAGGTCCTTGCTGAGCCGGTAGTTCACGCCCAGCGAGAAGGAGTTCAGCGTCGAGCGGTAGTCCACGCCCTGCGAGCCCGGCGTGCCCGCGCCGTTGTCCTCGAAGCTGCCGGTCACGCGCTGGCGGTCCTTGCGCACGCTGGCGTCCAGGTTCCAGGGGCCGGTCTCGAAGCCGACCGCCAGGTAGGGCGCGACCGATTCGTAGCTCAGGTTCAGGTCGCGCTTGTAGAAGCTGGCGTAGGGGCCGTAGGTGGTGTTGCCATCGACCGGCAGGCTGGATTCGAAGCCGCCGATCTCCCAGTCGAGGTCGAGCTTCTGGCTGGCCAGAAAGAGGCCGGCGGTGGCGGTCAGGGTCTGGTCGCCGGCGAACTTGAAGGCGCGGCTGGCCTTCAGGTCGTTGACGGCCAGGCTGGCGTCGTTGAAGCGCGCGCCGAGGTAGAGCGCGTCATAGGCCGTCGGGGCGTTGTTGGCCGGGTTGTTGCCGGCTGCGCCGTAGCTGTTGGGCAGGATGCCGTTGAACTCGCCGCTGTTGCGCGACAGGCGGAACTTGTCGTTGAGGGTCCAGCCGCCGCCGAGGTTGAGGTTGACCTCGCCGCCCAGGGCCAGGCTCTTGGAGCGCAGGCCGTCGTTGATGTCGGCCGCGCGGCCGCCGTGCAGGCCGTAGTTGCCGATCTTGGGCAGCTTGCGGTCGTAGGGCGAGAACTCGCGCGGGTCGACGCCGCGGATCTCCTGGATCTGGCCGTTGACGATGCGCACCGGCACCGGCAGGTTGGTCGGCGTCTGGTCGTCGAGGAACTTCAGGAAGAGCTTGGCGCTGTTGCCGCCGCCGAAGTCCTTGCTGAGCGCCATGCGCACCTGGCCGCCCTTTTCCAGCTTGGCGCCCTGGGTTTCGCGCAGGCCCTCGCCATTGCGCAGGAAGCCGCTGATCTGGAAGCCGGTGGTGTCCGACAGGCGGGTGGCGTAGGCGAAGTCCACGCGGCGGCTGCTGCCGCCGCCGAGGTTGGTCGTCAGGCCGATGGAGCCGCCTTCTTCCTCGCCGGTCTTGCTCAGGAAGTTGATGACGCCGCCGGCGGCATTGGTGGCCAGGGTCGAGGCCGAGCCGCCGCGCACCACTTCCAGGCCGTCGGTGCCGTAGTCGGCACGGATCAGCATGTCGGGCGTGATGAAGTTGAAGTCACCGAACAGCAGCACCGGCAGGCCGTCTTCCTGGAACTGCACGTAGCGCGAGCCGCCGGCCGAGATCGGCACGCCGCGCACGGTGACGTTGGCATTGCCTTCGCCCGAGCTGGCTTCGGCCCGCACGCCGGGGATGGACCGCAGGATTTCGGCGGTGCTGGTCGCGCCCGAGTCCTGGATCTGGTCGCTGCTCATCGAGCTGACCGAGAGCGACTGGCGCATCTTCGGCCGCGCTTCGGGCGTGGCGGTCACCACGACCTCGTCGAGGTTCAGCGTGCCGCTGGGCGGCTGCGGGGGCGCGTCCTGCGCCAGGGCACCGAGCTGGACCAGGGCCAGCAGCGCGGCGAGCGGGATGCTCTTCGGCACGAAATGAGGGTTTGGCTTCTTCACGTTTGTCTCCGGTTTCGCTGGGGAAAGGGCCGGTCGACTCTTGCGGCGACGGCTCGACCGCATGGCGCCCAGACAGGGCCGTGGCGATGGCGGTCCGAGTATGTTGAATCGAACTGCAAACGTTTGCAATTGCCGCGAGCCCTGGCGTCGCGTGAAGACCGGCCCGCAACGGCTCGATCAGGCGCTTTCTTCATTCGGGCGCCCCTCGACGCTTAGGGACTTTCCCTGAATGTAGCCAAAAGCACAAAAAGCTCGGTTTTCGGGGGGTGGGTGTCGGCTTGGGGCTTGACGCGGTTGGCAGCCTGCAAGCGATTTCAACGAAGGGTAAGTACGGATGCATGCCTCGCAAGCCGGTCCCTAGCATTGCAAACGTTTGCAATTCGATGGCGACCTTTCGCCTCGCCGAGGAGCTTCAGTCCCATGTCCGACTACGCCAGCCGCCAGCGCAACCCGCGAAAACACCTCGTGGGCTTGACCGTGGTGGTCCTGCTGCATCTCTTGCTCGCCTGGGCGGTGAGTGCGGGCCTGTCCACGAACATCGTCAAGATCGTGCGCGGCCCGGTCGAGGCCCTGCTGGTCGAGGAGAAGACGCCGGAGCTGCCGCCGCCGCCCCCGCCTCCCCCGCCGCCGCCCGATGCGCCGCCGCCCCCGCCGGCCGTGGCGCCGCCGCCGGTCTTCGTGCCGCAGCCCGAGGTGGCGCCGCCGCCGACCCCGGCCGCCAACACGATCGCCGCCGTCACCAACACCCCGCCGCCCGAAGACGCGCCCCCGCCCGCTCCGCCGGCCCCGCCTGCGCCGCCCGCCCCCCCGGCGCCGCCGGCCCCGCCGCCGCCCGATGTGCGCGTCGCGCCGGTCATCAATGCCGCGCAGAACTGCGAGAAGCCGCCCTACCCGGCCGCCTCCCGCCGCGCCGAGGAGGAGGGCACCGTCCAGTTGCGCTTCCTGGTCGGCGTCGACGGCAAGGTCCTCGATTCGCAGGTCGAGCAGACCTCGGGCCACAAGCGGCTTGACGAAGCCGCCCGCGCCGCGCTGTCGCGCTGCCAGTTCAAGCCCGGCCTGCTCAACGGCCAGCCCGAACAGGCCTGGGCCAGCATGAAGTACACGTGGCGCCTGGAATGAGCCCGGCCCACCCCGCCCCCGCACCCCGTCCCCCCGCCTGCCCCCACGGCGCATTCCCCCGAGGAGCACTCGACATGAAGAACGCATTGATCACTCTGGCCTCGCAGGCCTGCCTGGCCCTCGGCCTGATGTTCGGCACGCCGGCGATGGCCGCCGACCCCGTCGCCCCGGCGGCTGCCGCCAGCGTCAGCGCCGCCGCCCCCGCCGAGGCCGCTGCGCCCGTGGCCGCACCGGCCGCGCCGGCGGCCGATGCCCACGGCGGCGACAACCCCTACGGCATCAAGGCCCTGTGGGCGCAGTCCGACGTGGTCGCCAAGACCACCCTGCTGATCCTGGTGGTGATGAGCATCGGCAGCTGGTACGTGATCGTCACCAAGCTGATCGAGCAGGGCCGCGTCGGCAGCCATGCCCGCAAGGTGCAGGAAGGCTTCTGGAACTCGGCCTCGATCCGCGAAGGCACCGAGAAGCTTGACACCGCCAGCCCCTTCCGCTTCATCGCCGAGAAGGGCCTGGAGGGCGCGAGCAAGCATGAGGGCCTGCTCGGCGCGGTGGACTTCAACACCTGGGTGACGATGAGCATCCAGCGCGCCATCGGCCATGTGCAGAGCCGCCTGCAGGACGGCCTGGCCGTGCTGGCCACCGTCGGTTCCACCGCGCCCTTCGTCGGCCTGTTCGGCACCGTCTGGGGCATCTACAACGCACTGGTGAAGATCGGCCTGTCGGGCCAGGCCTCGATCGACAAGGTCGCCGGCCCGGTGGGCGAGTCGCTGATCATGACCGCCATCGGCCTGGCCGTGGCCGTGCCCGCGGTGCTGGGCTACAACTGGCTGGTCCGCCGCAACAAGACGGCCATGGAAGACGTGCACGCCTTCGGCAGCGACCTGCACTCGGTCCTGCTGGCCTCGGCCAAGAAGTGATCGCCACGCGCATCCTCCCACTGCACTGAAGAGGCCAGCCATGGGCATGAACGTCGGCACGGATTCCGGCGAGGACGAGGTCCTCAGCGCCATCAACACGACCCCGCTGGTCGACGTGATGCTGGTGCTGCTGATCATCTTCCTCATCACCATCCCGGTGGTCACCACCTCGATCAAGGTCGACCTGCCCAAGGAGACCAATGTCGTGCGGGAGACCAAGCCGGAGAACGTGATCATCTCGGTCAACGGCGCGGGGGGCATCTTCCTCTACGACACGCCGATCAAGAACAGCCGCGACCTGCTCGACCGCATGAAGGTCTTCGCGGCCAAGAAGCCGCAGCCCGAGGTGCAGATCCGCGGCGACGCGAAGAGCAACTTCGAATCCGTCGGCCGGGTGATGTACGCGGTGCAGCGCGCCGGCATCGTCAAGGTCGGCTTCATCACCGAACCCACCGGCCCCTGAGCGCCGAAGGAGAACCCCATGGGCATGAACCTTGGATCCGGCCCCAGCGCCGAGCCGGAGGTGATGATGGACATCAACACCACGCCGCTGATCGACGTGATGCTGGTGCTGTTGATCATGCTGATCATCACCATCCCCATCCAGTTGCACAGCGTGGACCTGAACCTGCCCGCGCCGTCGAAGGCAACCAAGAAGCTCGACCCGGTCATCGTCAGCCTGGAGGTCGATGCCGACCGCCAGGTGCGCTGGAACGGCGAGGTGCTGGCCGGCGGCCGCCCCGAGCTGGAGGCCCGCCTGCAAGCCGCAAGCCTCCAGCAGCCGCAGCCCGAGCTGCACATCCGCTCGCATGCCAAGGCGCCTTACGAGGTCGTCGTCGGCGTGATGACCAGCGCCCAGCGCGCCGGGCTGAAGAAGCTCGGCATCGTCGGCTCCGAGCAGTTCGCCAACTGAGGCCGCGCATGCGATTCCTCCTGTCCTCTCTTGCGGCGCGCCGGCCGGCCGCCGGGCGCAAGCGCGTGCTGCCGCTGCTGGGCCTGCTCGTGCTCGGCCTGCCGGCCTGGGGCGCCGAGCCCAGCTACCGCCGCGAGGTGCTGCAAGCCGCCCAGGCCGCGCAGGAACAGCTCGGCGCCAAGCGCCCGGCCGAGGCGCTGCAGCAACTGGCCGCGGTGCGCGCCCGCGAGGACCTGAATCCCGACGAGCGCCTGCTCACCGAGCGCCTGGCCGGCGTGGCCGCCCTGCAGGCCCAGCAGCCGCGCGAGGCCTTGAGCGCGCTGGAGCGGGTGATCGCCATGCCCCAGCTTCCGTCCGCCGACCGCCCGGCCATCCTGGATGCGCTCAGCAGCGCCAGCGCCCGCGCGCAGGACGCCCCGCGCACCGAGCGCTGGGCCCGCGCCTGCCTGGACGCCGGCTGCCCGACCGAGCGCCTGCGCCCGCTGCTGCTGCAAGCCCTGGCCGTGCAGGGCAAGCATGCCGAGCTGCTGCAAGCCTTCCGCGCCGAGCTGGCCGACCCGGCCCGCCTGCGCGCCCTGGCCGAGCCCGAGCTGCGCATGATCGGCGCCAGCCAGGCCGCGCTGAAGGACCACGCCGGCTACATCCAGACCCTGCAAGCCCTGCTGGCCCGCGCGCCCAGCCGTGACTACTGGGCTGACCTGCTGCTGCGCCTGCCCGGCCAGCCCGGCTTCAACCCGCGGCTAGAGCTGGATGTCTACCGCCTGATGCTCGACACCGACACGCTCGAAGCGCTGCCCGAATATGCCGACATGGCCCGCCTGGCCCTGAAGGCCGGCCTGCCGGCCGAGGCCGTGAGCGTGCTGGAGCGCGCCCGCGCCAAGGGCCTGGCCCTGGACGCGCCGGCCGCGGCCCTGCTCAAGCAGGCCAGCCAGCGCAGCCGAGAGGACGAGCAGGCCCTGCCCGAGCTGCAGAAGGCCGCCCGCGATGCCGACGGCTGGGCCCAGCTCGCGCTGCTGCACTTTGCGGCTGGCCGCTGGAACGAGGCCCAGGCCGCCTGGACCCGCGCCTTCGCCGCCGGCACGCCGCGCCATGCCGAGGAGGCCCGGCTGCACCAGGGCATCGCCCTGCTGCGCAGCGGCCAGGCGACGGCCGCGCGTGAGTTGCTCGGCAAGGTCGGCGGCGATCCGGCCGCGCTCGCCCGGCTCTGGCTGCTGCGGCTGCCGGCCTCCTGAACCCGGCGAGGGGCATGATGTAATGAAACGACACCTCCCCGTCCCGCATGGCCCGACCCGATCCCGAGAAGCGCCGCGTCCAGATGATGGACATCGCCCGGCTGGCCGGCGTGTCCGCCGCCACCGTGTCGCGCGCCCTGAATGGCAGCCCGCTGATCAATGCCGAAACCCGGCAGCGCATCGTCGAGCTGGCCAACTCGCTCAACTACTCGATCAACGCCAGCGCCAAGCGCCTGCGCCAGGGCTACAACAAGACGATCGGGGTGGTGATTCCCTACCAGCGCAAGACGCGCCAGCACATCTCCGACCCCTTCTTCCTCGGCATGCTCGGCACCCTGGCCGATGCACTGACGGACCGCGGCCACGACATGCTGCTCTCGCGCGTCGACACCGAGCGGCTGGAGGACCTGGCCGAGATCTACAGCACCGGCCGCGCCAGCGCCGTGGCCGTCATCGGCCAGTGGGGCCAGCACGATCCGCTGAATGCGCTGGCCGTGCGCGGCGTGCCCTTCGTCGTCTGGGGCGCGCACCTGCCCAACCAGCTTTACTGCACGGTGGGCACCGACAACGCCCGCGGCGGACGCATCGCGACCGAGCACCTGCTGGCCCTCGGCCGCCGGCGCCTGGCCTTCATGGGTGACATCCACATGCCCGAAGCCGCCCAGCGCTACGAAGGCCATTGCGACGCCCTGCGCGATGCCGGCCTGGAGCCCGACCCCGCCCTGCTCATCCCCACCTCCTTCAAGGGCGACGATGCGCAGCTTGCGATGCGCAAGTTCCTCGCCCGCCGCAAGCGCATCGACGGCCTCTTCGCCGCCAGCGACCTGATCGCCCTGAATGCCATGGGCGTGCTGATGGCCCAGGGCCAGCGCGTGCCGCAGGACGTTAGCGTCGTCGGCTACGACGACATCGAAGCCGCCTCCTATGGCCACCTGCCGCTGACCACCGTGCGCCAGCCGCTGGACCTGGCCGGCCGCGAGATGGTCGATTGCCTGCTGCAGGCCGCCCAGGGCCAGCGGCCCGCCTCGCGCGTGCTGGAGACGACCTTGCAGGCCCGCGCCTCGACCGCCCCGCTCGACCCCTGAAGCCCCCGCCGTGTCCGACCTGCTTCCGGCCGTCGCCTTCGCCGGCGAGGCCCTGATCGACCTCATCCGCCGCGAGGACGGGGCCTATGCCCCCTGCCTCGGCGGCTCGGTCTACAACCAGGCCCGCGCCCTGGCCCGCCAGGGCCTGCGCAGCCACTATCTCAACCCGCTGTCGGCCGATGCCTTCGGCCGCGCCCTGGCCGACCAGCTTGCCGCCGACGGCGTGCAGGCCGCCGACCCGCAGCCGCGCCTGGCGCCGAGCGCCCTGGCTGTGGTCGACCCGGGCACCGGCGGCGGCCCGCCGCGCTATGCCTTCTACCGCGAGGGCGTGGCCGACCGCGACACCCGTGCCGAGGCACTGATCGCCGCCTGCGCCCGCCTGCCCGGCCTGGCCCTGGTCGCCTGCGGCGGCCTGGCCCTGGACCCGCGCGATGCCGGCCTCTACTTGCCCTGGCTGGACGCGCAGCGCGCCGCCGGCCGGCAGGTGGCGCTGGACGTGAACATGCGCCCCCAGGTCATGCCCGACCTGCCCGCCTACCGCGCCCAGGCCCTGGCCGCGCTGGCCCGAGCCGACCTGGCCAAGGTCAGCGACGAGGACTTGCAACACCTCGGCCTGCCCGGCGACACGCCGCTGGCCCAGGCCGCCCGGCTCTTCGAGCAGGCCCCGGCGCTGCGCCTGCTGGCCCTCACCCTCGGCCCCGAGGGCGCCTGCCTGCTCGACCGCGGGGGCCTGATCGCCCGCTGGCGCGAGCCGCGCGCCCTGCAGGTGGCCGACACCGTGGGTGCGGGCGACTGCTTCTTCGCCGGCCTGATCGCCCAGGCCCTGCGCCTGGGCCTGATCGGCCCGGCCGGCCTGCGCCTGCCGCAGGCCGAGGAGGGCCTGGCCCTGCTGCGCCATGCGGTGGCCGCAGCCAGCCTCTGCGTGCAGCAGCGCGGCTGCGTGCCGCCGAGCTGGGCCGCCACCTGCGCCTGGCGCGACGGCGCCTGAGGCGCGCGCCGCGCGGCGGCGCGGCGGCGGCGGCTCAATCCGCCCGCGGATCGCCGAAACGCGCGGCGAAGGCGTCCAGGAAGCGCGGCGAGGCGCTCAGGCTCAGCGCCAGGTGCTGCCAGCCGCCGGGCTCCTCGTGCTGGCTCAGGGCCTGGTCCCAGTCGGCACCGTCTTCCACCGGGCCGGGGCCTTCGGGAAAGGCCTCGGCCGCCCAGGCCAGCACGCCGGCCGCTTCGGCGGCGATGGCGGCGGCCTCGGCCGGGTCGCGGCTTGCGGCTTCGGCCTCCAGGCCCAGCACGCCGTCGCTGCCCTCGCTCAGGCTGAAGACCAGCCAGTGCAGCGCCGGCCCCCGGCTCAACGCGAGCCCTCGCGGTAGGGCTCCACCCGCGGCGCATCCAGGCCGTAGCCGCTGGCGCCCAGGGCCGAATCCTGGCGGCGCAGCTTGAGCGTGCCGCTGACCCAGACGGCGTCCATGCTGCGCAGGGCCTGCGGCTTGGCCAGCACCACATGCAGAATCTGGTTGGCCGGCGGCGGCGGGCTGTGGATGCAGGCGCCGAAATAGGGCACCAGCAGGAATTCGCGCACCTGGCGGCCGCTCACCTCCAGCGGCACCACATAGCCGGGCAGGCGGATCGGCACGCCGTCCAGCTCGCTGCGGGTGGGGGCGTTGTCCCAGGCGCTGCGCAGCTCGCGCATCAGCTCCAGCTCGCGCGCATCACCTTCGCGGATCAGGCCCAGGTCGCGGCCCTCGAAGAGCTTGCCCGGGTCCCAGTCTTTGGGGACCAGGGCTTCCCAGGCCGTCACCTTCTCGGCCGCTGCAGCCGGCGGCGAGGCCGCCAGGCCGAGGGTGGCGGCCAGCAGCAGGGCGGCCAGCGCGCGGAGCGCGGGCGGGGACAACAGCTTCATGCAGACGCTCCAGGGGACAGGCCATCGGCCAGGGCGAGGCGGTAGGCGCGCCAGCCGGGCAGCAGGCTGGCCAGGGTGCCGGCCAGCAGCACGGCGGCCAGCCAGCCCAGCTCGGCCGCCGCGGGGGCACGCAGCGGCAGGCTCAGGCCCAGCCGGCTTTCAAGCAGCGGCCCGAAGGCCCACAGGCCGAGCTGTGCGGCCAGCAGGCCGAGCAGCGCGCCGGCCGCGGTCACCAGCGCGCCTTCCAGCAGCAGCAGGGCCAGCACCTGTGGCGGGCCGGCGCCCACCGAGCGCAGCACGGCCAGTTCCTGCCGGCGCGCCTCCAGGCCGGTGGCCACCACCGCCACCAGGCCGGCCAGGCTGACCGCGGCGACCAGCGCGCCCATCGCCACCAGCGCGCGCTCGATCCCGGCCACCGCCGTCCACAGCTCGTCCAGCGCCACGCCGGGCAGCACGGCCAGCAGCGGCTCGTCGCGGAAGTCGGCGATGCGGCGCTGCATGCCGAACACGGCGCTGCGCGATTTCAGGCCGACCAGGGCCGCCGTCACCGCGCGGGGTTGCAAATCCTCCGCCGCCAGTGCGCGGGCCGGCGCGGACGGCCGGCCCGGCAGGCGGTAGCCGAGCAGGCCGCCGGCATGCATCGCCTCCAGCGTCTCCAGGCTGACATGTACCGCGCGGTCCACCGGCGTGCCGGTGCGGGCCAGCATGCCGACCACGCGCACCGGCTGGTCGGCATGGTCCTCGCCTTCGATCTCGCCTGCGCCGTGGCGCAGCACCAGGGCCTGGCCCAGGCTGGCCTGCAAGCGCTCGGCCACCTCGGCGCCCAGCACCGCCTCGTGCAGGCCGGCGAAGGCCCGGCCGCTGGCCAGCTCCAGCGCGCGCTGCTCGCCATGGCGCACATGGCGGAAGTAGTCCGGCGTGGTGCCGACCACCGGGAAGCCGCGGTGGCTGTCGCCCAGCGAGATCGGCACCACCCAGGCCACCGCCGGGTCGGCGGCCAGGGCCTGCACGCTGCGCCAGCGGATGTTGTTTGTCGGGCTGCCGAGGTGGAAGACGCTGTAGAGCAGCAACTGCACGCTTCCCGTGCGCGCGCCGACGATCAGGTCGGTGCCCGAGATCGACTGCGTGAAGCCCTCGCGCAGCGCGACCCGGCCGCGCTCGACCGAGAGCAGCAGGAAGGTGGCCAGCGCGATCGAGGCCAGCACCAGTCCCAGGCCGAAGCGCCGGTGCCAGGCGCTGGCACGCGCCAGGCGCAGCAGGCCGCCGCCGCTCACAGGCGGGCCTCCGGCAAGGCGGCGGCCTGCAAGTCCAGCACGCGCGGGAAGTGCGGCGCCAGGCGCGGATCGTGGCTGACGAAGAGCAGCGCCGCCTGCGCGGCCTCGCAGACGCCGATCAGCAGGTCCATGAACAGGTCGCGGCGGCGCTCGTCCAGGGCCGAGGTGGGCTCGTCGGCGATCACCAGCTCGGGCCGGCCGATCAGCGCCCGCGCCGCCGCCACCCGCTGCTGCTGGCCCACCGACAGGCGGGCGGCGGGGCGGGTCCACAGCGCCGGGTCCAGGTCCAGCCGGCGCAGCAGGGCCTCGGCCTCGGCGCGCGGCGCCTCGCGGCCCGGGCCGCAGCGCGCCGCCCGGCGGGCCGAGAAGCGGCAGGGCAGCAGCACGTTGTCGATCACGCTCAGGTAGGGCAGCAGGTTCAGGCGCTGGAAGATGTAGCCGATGTGGTCGGCGCGGCGCCGGTCGCGCGCGCCCGCGGACAGGCCGGCCCAGTCCTGCCCCAGCAGCTTCACGCAGCCCGGCGCGGCCGGCAGCACGCCGGCGGCCAGCGAGAGCAGGGTGGTCTTGCCGCTGCCGCTGTCGCCGCGCAGCAGCAGGCGCTCGCCGGGCGCCAGCCGCAGCGCGGGCAGGTCGATCAGGTTCTGGTCGGCACCGGGCCAGCGGTGGCGCAGGCCCTGCACCGCCAGCACCGGGCCGGGTGGCTGCGTGTCGATCATTGCGGCCAGCTCAGCGTGTCGGCCGGGCGCTTGAGCTTGTGCTGGGCCTGACCGCGCGGGCCGGCCATGGCCACCTCGATGCGGGCGATGCGCCGGAAGTCGGCGAACAGCCGGTGCTTCAGGCCGCGCAGGGCCTGCGGCTGCGCGCACTGGTAGCGGTAGTCGGCGGCCAGCTCGGCATGGTCGGCCTCGGCCGCGCCGCCCTCCAGCACCGGCGCCTGCACCGTGGCTGCCGCCAGCGTGCAGCCGGCCGCGGTGCTGGGCTCGAACAGCGCGCCCGGCGCACGCAGGCGGCGCAGCATATCGGCCGCGGCCTGGCGCTCGGCCGCCGTGCGCGGCGCGCGCTCGAAGCCGATCAGGTCGTGCAGCGGCGCACGCAGGCCCAGGCTGAGCTCGGCGCCGTCGATCGCCACCTCCAGCGTCACCACCCCGTGCTGGTGGGCGCCGGGGGCGGCCTGGGCGGCGGGCAGGGTAAGGCCCAGCAGCAGGGCCAGGGCCGGAACATGAAGGGGCATGCGTTGCTCGGGTCGTGAGGGGGCAAGATGCGATCGCCCCCGGGGCCGCGGGGTTCAATCCGGCGTGCCGGCGTGCCAGCGTCCGCGCGGGCTGGCCCCGGGGCTGGCGCCGCGTCCGGCGATTCTGCGTGCAGCGCCCGGGCCCCGGCCGGCCAAGCCCCCGGTCGGCACAAGCCCACCGGCAAGGCCTAAGCTGGGCTCATGCGCCTGCCCCTCCTCCCCCTGCTGTTCGCCCTGCTGCTTGCCCCCGCCATGGTCCGTGCCATCGAAGAGCCACCCTACGAGCTGCTGCGCACGCTGGAGGAAGGCGTCGAGCTGCGTCGCTACCCCGGCTATGTGGTGGCTGAAGTCGTGCTGCCCGGCCCGCCGCTGACGGCCGGCAACCAGGCCTTCCCCATCCTCGCCGGCTACATCTTCGGCAAGAATCAGGGCGAGCGGCGCTACGAGATGACCGCGCCCGTCACCCTGCGCGCCGAGCCCAGCACCCTGCCCATGACCGCCCCCGTCACCACCGAGGCCGTGCCCGGCGGCAGCCGCGTGCAGTTCGTGCTGCCGCGCGGCGTGCGCCTGGCCGATGCGCCCCTGCCGCTGGATCCGCGCGTGCAACTGCGCGAAGAGCCGGCCACCGTGCGCGCCGTCATCCGCTACTCGGGCTTCTGGTCCGCCGCCAACGACGGCGAGCACACCGACAAGCTGCGCGCCGCCTTGGCCCGCGCCGGCCTGCAAGCCCAGGGCGAGCCCGTGCTGGCCCGCTACAACGGCCCGCTCACGCCCTGGTTCCTGCGGCGCAACGAGGTGTGGCTGAAGATCGAGTGAGGCCCTAGTCCCGCGCCTGAGGTCGAGGAAAGCCGTTCGGTCTTGTCTTGGTGCCCCAGGCTTGAGCCCTGAGAATCCTGGCCGCGTGGCCGGCCGGCCTGCCTTACCGGGCGGCTTGGGCAGCCCGCCCGGCCGGCGGCCTCCTCCGGGGCCGCACCTCTCGGGACAACGCCTTGACCCTCGACATCATCATCCTCTTCTTCGGCCTGGGTGCTTTTGCAGGCCTGGTGCGCGCCGACCTCACCCTGCCGCCCGGCCTTTACGAAACCCTCAGCCTGTACTTGCTCCTCGCCCTGGGACTCAAGGGCGGCATGGAGTTGTCACGCTTCCCGCTGGGCGAGGTCATGCTGCAGGCTGTGCCCGTGGTGAGCGTGGGCCTGCTGCTGCCGCTGATTTGCTATCCCATCCTGCGCCGCCTCGGCCGCCTGCCCGCTGCGGACGCCGCGAGCATTGCCGCGCACTACGGCTCGGTCAGCGTGGCGACCTTCGCCGTGGGCATTGCCCACCTCGACAGCCTGGGCGTTGCCTACGAAGCCTACCTGCCGGTCTTCGTCGTCCTGCTTGAAATGCCGGCCATCGGCGTCGGCATCTGGCTGGCGCGGCGGGCGGGCGTTGGTTCACGCAGCCAGGCCAGCCTGGCGCACGAGATCTTCCTCAACAAGGGCATCCTGCTCATGGGGGGCGGCCTTGCCATCGGCGCACTGGCCGGACCGCAGGGTGTCGAGCCCATTGCCCCGGTCTTCGTGGATCTCTTCAAGGGCGTGCTGGCCCTTTTTCTCGTCGAGATGGGCTTCCTCGCCGCGTCCCGGCTCAAGGACTTGCGTGAGGTCGGCGTCTTCCTGCTCGCCTTCGGCACCTTGATGCCGCCGCTGGGTGCGGTGCTGGGCGCGGTGGCCGGCAAGCTGGCCGGACTCTCGCCCGGTGGCGTGATGATCATCGCCACCCTCGGCGCCAGCGCGTCCTACATCGCCGTGCCAGCCGCCATGCGCATCGCCATTCCCGAGGCCCGGCACCATCTGTCGATCACTCTCTCGCTGGCGATCACCTTCCCCTTCAATGTCCTGGTCGGCATCCCGCTCTACGCGCGATTGCTCACGGGGGGCGCCGCCGGCTAGGCGGCTCAGCGACCCCCTGGAAGGGGTCTGCCGGCTTGGTGATCGGCAGCGTCATGGCTCGGGTTTCGCGTTTGTGCCTGTGCTGGTGATGCGGCGCCCGCATGCTGAATCCGCGAGCGCACACCGTTGGCGAGTGAGGGCAATCGGCATGCCCTGAGGGCGGTGCGCGCCACGCGCACCAAGCCCAAGCCGCACCCGGCATGCCCTGCCGCAGCAGCTCAATCGCCCTTCCTGATCAGCAGCCCCACCAGCTTGCGCGTCAGCGGGGCCACCACCAGCACCGTCGGAAACGCCACCATCCAGGCCGTCAGCCAGGCGCCCAGCCAAAGGCTGACATAGCTCTCGCCGAAGCCCGCCGCCCGCCAAGTGGCGATGCCCGACACCAGCAGCGACATCAGCCCCGACAGGATCAGGCCGAAGAGCAGAGGGGCGAAGCGTTGGGGAAACATGGGTTCTCCGGGGGGATGGGGATGGGGCCGGTTGGCGGCGCCCGGGCTGCAAGGCCGGGAGGCAAAGCGGCTTGGGGCGACAGGCCGGCACCCTAGACGATGTACCTGACGGGCGCGTGCAGGCTGTTGCGTCGCGGCCCCTACGACTTTCGCGCCAGCATGTCGAGGCCCGAGGTGGGCTCCGACCGCGACAAGCTGCTGCGCCTGGTCGTCAGCGCCGGGGCCCCCTGCTAAGGCTCGCAGATCCAGACGCTGTCCCCGCTGGACAGCGACTTCATCGCCCATGTGGCCGGGCTGGTGGAGGCCCAGCGACCCGACCTCGTGTCGGTGGACCGGGCCGCCTTGCAGGACGCCTTTGCCGCCTTCGGGCACTGCCCCCAGCTCCTCATGGCGGCGATGGGCGCCGTGCTCCGCCCCTTGTCGGGCCACAGCGGGCGCTTCGAGCCTGCGCTGCAACAAGCTGCGCAGGGCCAGCAGGCGCAGGACGAAGCGCAGATGGCGTCCGACCGCCTGGGCCTGAAGCCCACCGAGCAAGTGCTGCTGTGGCGCATGCTCCACTAGGGCCCGCACTTTCGCCCCCATGACGCCGAGGCCCTGCGCTTCTACTGCGACAAGCTGGGGCGCCCGGTCAGCGTGCAGCAGGCGCAGAAGGCCTTGGAATCGCTTCGCCAGCGCACACCGGCCTGGGTGTGGTGATCAGCCCGCGGCGAGTGCGCGGTGGAAGACGTCGCTATGCATCGCTGGTACCAGGGGAGGCTTGAGCTTGGGGGGTGTGGCCGCCGAGCGCGGTGCCGGGTGAATCGCCGCTGGGTGATGCTGATCAATAGGCTGCACAGCAAAAAGAGACCGATTCGTCGTCCGGATATTGCAAGGATGGCGTTCTTCTCCAAGAATGCATTGGCCTTACAGTAGCTCGCTGTCAAGGTGCCAAGGGAGAAGCAATGTCGTCTAATCAAGATAGAACGCCTGCGAAGACCAATCGCGTTCGAACTTTCGGCGAGTACCAGAAGATGGTCGAGCAAACTGATGAGAGGAAGAAGGCCATCGTTTCGCTCTTGGGCTTGGCGGGCGAGCTGGGAGACCTGAACGCAACATTCAAGAAGCTGGTGCTCTTGCGCGACAGCAGAACCTTTCGCGCGGACCTTCGCGAGCACATCGGAGACATCCTGTGGTACCTGACGAGCTTGGCGGTCTTGCACAAGATACCGCTCCAAGAGATTGCTCGTGAGAGTGCCCGCAAAGCCGAGCGTCTCTACTCGAAGGGCGAGGTAAACCGCTTCGATGACGGTTTCGAACCGGAGGAACGCCTGCCACGGCAGTTCAGCGTGACGTTCTCCGAAAAGCGCGGGGAGAAGCAGCTCTTAGTCCGCATCATGGTCAGCGGAGTTATTGTCGGCGACACGCTGACCGACAACGCTCATAAAGATGACGGGTATCGGTTTCATGACGTCTTTCACCTGGCCTACGCTGCCGTGCTCGGTTGGTCACCTGTTACCCGGGCAATGCTGCGGCGCAAGAGGAAGAGCAACCCACGCATCGATGAAGTGGAGGATGGAGGAAGAGCCTCGGTGGTCGAGGAGGCCATATCCGTGCTGGTCTTCAACGAAGCTGCACAGCGAGGCTGGTACAGCGACGAGAGCTCTGTCGACATAGGTCTTCTCAAAACCATCATCCGACTTACAGCCGGTCTTGAGGTCAGTCGCTGCACTGCCAAACAGTGGAAGGCTGCCATCCTTCAAGGATACGCGGCGTTTCGTGCCTTGAGGGAGCATCGAGGTGGAAGGGTTGATGTGGACCTGGACCAGCAAGCCCTCACGTATGTCGCGCCTACAGCTGCTGGAGGCAAGGCATGAGTGCGGTGAACGTCGCGGGCCGAACTGCTCTGGATGCTTGGCGCAACGGCGTTGCGATGGTTCTGGACAGGAGAGAAGTCTTCAACCTCTTCACAACCATCGACGAGCCGACAATCCTTGATGCTGGCTGGCTGGCGCAGTGCTCGCCGAGGAAGCGAGGATTCCCCGGCGACGATGTACGTGAGGTCATCAAGACAATCTTTCCCTTCGAGTTGGCACAGGCGCTGCCAGACCGAGCCGCGTTGTACCAGGCTTATCTCGAAAGACATGACCGGGCTATGAGATTCAAGCGGAACCGGAGCGCTTGGGGTACCTACTTCGAGCGGCTAGTTCGGTTTCCGGACCATCCCGCGACAAATCAGCTCGAAGTCGTCATCGAGAAGCTGAACAAGTGGGAGAAGAGAAGCAGCACCGGGCTCGTGTTTCATCTTTCGACACCAGCGCGCGACACACCTCGTACGCGCGGGGGACCATGTTGGCACTTTGGTGAGCTCGTCTGGCACCCCGGCGACCTTCTTGACTTGGTAGTTGTGTATCGGAACCACGACTTCTACAACAAGGCTTTGGGCAATTTTCTGGGGCTTGGTCAGCTTCTTCGGTTCATCTGTGCAGCGTCGGGCAAGACACCAGGCAAGCTGGTCTGCCACTCCGTTCACGCCTACAACGGCGGGTCAGTCGAGGCCCTTCGCGCCATTTCCCATTGACCCATGACAACAAGCGATAGAGAGCGTCAATTCGCCCAGCTGGTTCAGCGCGTCAAGGCATGCAACTTGTGCCCGAGGATGGCAAACAGTGCGCGAGTGCTGGGTGCCGGCAGTGGCTCCCTTGCAGCCAAGGTTATGTTCATTGGGGAAGCACCGGGGAGGCTAGGCGCGGACGCATCGGAGTTGCCGTTCCATGGTGACAAGTCTGGGCATAACTTCGAGTCCTTGCTCGAGCAGGTTGGGCTCAGCCGCTACGACGCATTCGTTACCAACGCGGTCTTGTGCAATCCGAAAGATGCGGCCGGCAACAACGCGACGCCGTCGCCGGCGGAAGTCTCGAACTGCAGCGCGTTTCTGAAGGAGCAACTCGAGCTCGTCGACGCACCGGTGGTTGTAACCCTGGGGGCTGTGTCCCTACGAGCGACCTCACTGATAAGCCCGCACAACTTCTCATTGAAAGAATGTGTGCGCTCAGCGCGGCCTTGGGCTGGGCGGCAGCTTATCCCCGCCTATCACCCTGGGCAGCGCGCCATGGTGCATAGAAGCTTCGCCAATCAACTGTCCGACTATCAGTTCATTGCCGAGACGGTGCGCCGCATCGGGGCGCCGAGTAGGCGTCGGCCAACACCTAAGCCGGGGCGTTCCTCAGCGAAAGTCGGCGCTGCTGCTGGGCTGTTGCTTGAAGAGTCCGGCGAGCTCAGCTACTTCGCGCTCCACAAGCTGCTGTTTCTGGCAGAGGTGCGGCATCTTGAGGCAACTTCGGAGCGACTGACCGAGGGCTACTTTGTGCGTCAGAAGGACGGACCCTATTGCGTTGAGCTTCACGCAAATCGCCTCCCTGCCCTGGTTGACGGCTGCCGGACTCGGGTGGTCGGCAATCAACTAATGGTTTCGCTAGGACAGCAGGAGCTTCTCGCCAACGGTCGCGCACAGGTCTTGTCTCAGTCCGCCGAGCGCACCGTGCGGGAGATTGCACGGAAGTACGCTCGGCTAACTGCAAGCAAGCTGAAGACTGCGACGTATCTGACGGCGCCGATGCGAGCACTGCTGAGGAAGGAGAAGTCGCTTCGGACGAACTTGTTCAACAGCGCCGTCTTGCCACCGCCATGAGGTCTTCGCCGGCTGTTCGACTTTCGCAACTGCGCCGAGTCCCCCTGCTGACCCGCATGGCCCTCGAGGGACATCCGGGCGCGCGCCGCCGCGTAGGCCGCACCACCCAACGCAGTCAGCGACTCTGTTCCCCACCCCAGGGTAGCCAGTAAACGAGTCTGTTTGGCGGTAAGCGGCACTGTTTCCAGTCAGGGCCTTTGTTTCCCGCGCACACTATTTCTCGTTCGTCAAATTCCCTCACTCCACCGTCACACTCTTCGCCAAATTCCTCGGCTTATCCACATCCGTCCCCCGCGCGCAGGCGGTGTGATATGCCAGCAGTTGCAGGGGCATGGTGTGGAGGATGGGGCTGAGCGGGCCGTAATGTTCGGGCAGGCGGATGATGTGGACGCCGGCGCTGGGGCTGATCTGGGTGTCGGCATCGGCGCAGACGAAGAGTTCGCCGCCGCGGGCGCGCACTTCCTGCAGATTGCTCTTGAGCTTTTCGAGCAGCGCGTCGTTCGGGGCGACGGCCACCACGGGCATGGCGGCGGTCACCAGGGCCAGGGGGCCGTGCTTGAGTTCGCCGGCGGGGTAGGCCTCGGCGTGGATGTAGCTGATTTCCTTGAGCTTGAGCGCGCCTTCCAGGGCGACGGGGTAATGCAGGCCGCGGCCCAGGAAGAGGGCGTGTTCCTTGGCGGCGAACTGCTCGGCCCAGGCGATGAGCTGGGGCTCCAGGGCCAGCACGGCTTGCAGGGCGGCGGGCAGGTGGCGCAGGGCGCGCAGGTGGGCGGCTTCGGCCGGGGCGTCCAGGCGGCCGCGCAGCTTGGCCAGGGTCAGGGTCAGCAGGAAGAGGCCGGCCAGTTGGGTGGTGAAGGCCTTGGTCGAGGCGACGCCGATTTCCACGCCCGCGCGGGTCAGGTAGGCCAGTTCGCATTCGCGCACCATGGCGCTGGTGGCCACGTTGCACACGGTCAGGCTGTGCGGCATGCCCAAGCTGCGCGCGTGCTTGAGGGCGGCCAGGGTGTCGGCGGTTTCGCCGCTCTGGCTGATGGTGACGACGAGGGTGCGCGGGTCGGGCACGCTGTCGCGGTAGCGGTATTCGCTGGCCACTTCGACGCTTGTCGGTATACCGGCCAGGGCTTCCAGCCAGTAGCGGGCGGTGCAGCCGGCGTAGTAGCTGGTGCCGCAGGCCAGGATGAGCACGCGGTCGATCTGGCGCAGCGTGGCTTCGGCGCCGGGGCCGAAGAGGCTGGGCGCGAAGCCCTCCACGCCTTCCAGGGTGTCGGCCAGGGCGCGCGGCTGCTCGAAGATTTCCTTCTGCATGTAGTGCCGGTAGGGGCCCAAGTCGGCCGCGCCGCTGTGCGCATGCACGGTGCGCACGGGGCGGTCGACGGCCTGTGGCCGGTCGGCGGGGTTGCGGCGGGCCAGCACCCAGTGCTTGCCGGCTTGCAGGTCCACCAGGTCGCCTTCTTCCAGGTAGACGATCTGGTCGGTCACGCCGGCCAGGGCCATGGCGTCGGAGGCGAGGTAGCGCTCGCCGGCCTGCGCGGGCCGGTCGGCCGGCCCCAGGCCCAGCACCAGCGGCGAGCCCTGGCGGGCGCCGACGAGGCGCTGCGGCTCGTCGCGGCAGATCACGGCCAGCGCATACGCGCCTTCAAGCTGGGTGGTGGCCTGGGCGACGGCATCGAACAGGTCGCCCTGGTAGAGCGAATCGACGAGGTGGACGATGACCTCGGTGTCGGTCTGGCTGGTGAAGACATAGCCGCGGGCGCTGAGGCGTTCGCGCAGGGCCTCGTGGTTCTCGATGATGCCGTTGTGGACCAGGGCGATGCGCGGCGCGCGGCCGCTGGCCTCGCCGCCGGGGCCGTGGCTGAAGTGCGGGTGGGCGTTGTGCACGGCGGGCGCGCCGTGGGTGGCCCAGCGGGTGTGGGCGATGCCGGTGCCGGCGGCCAGGCCTTCGTCGGCGACTTGCTGGTCCAGCTCGGCCACCCGGGCGGTGCTGCGGCTGCGCTGCAGGCCGCCCTCGCGGTGCACGGCCACGCCGCAGGAGTCGTAGCCCCGGTATTCCAGCCGCCGCAGGCCCTCGACCAGCAGGGGAACGATGTTGCGCGAGCCGAGCGCGCCGACGATGCCACACATGAAAGCCTCTCCCGCACCCCGGACCGTCCGGAGCCGAAGGAGGATGCTAGGTCAGGCGGGGTGGAATAGGCTTTCCTTCGCGGATGCTTGATGATCGATTCATCCGGCTCAGAAATGAAACGAACGAATCGACCAAAGGCAAAGCGCTTAGGAAATAATCAACCATATTCCCATGGACGAAGCCCCCCCGCCGCTGGATGCGGCCGACCTGCGCCTGCTGGCCTTGCTGCAAGCCGATGCCGACCGCTCCAACCAGGCCCTGGCCGAGGCGGCCGGCCTTTCGCCGGCCACCGCGCACCGGCGGGTGCGGCGGCTGAAGGCGCAGGGGCTGATCGAAGGCATCGTCGCCCAGCTTGCGCCGGCCGCGATGGCCGCTGCCGGCCTGCCGCTGCTGCAAGCCCTGGTGGAGGTGACGCTGGACGTGCAGGCCGCCGAGCGCCTGCAAGCCTTCGAGGACGGCGCCCTGGCCGAACCCGCCGTGCAGCAATGCTGGCGCGTCTCGCCCGGCCCGGATTTCGTACTGGTGCTGGCGGTGCCGGACATGCCGGCCTATGCCGCGCTGGCCGATCGCCTGTTCAGCGCCGACCTGAATGTGCGCAGCGTGCGCGCCTTCTTCGCGGTGAAGCGGGCGCGCTTCGGCAGCGTGCTGCCGCTGCCGGCCGCCCCGGGCGACGCGCCGGCCGCCGTCCCGCGCGGCTGAGGCGCGGGACGGGCGCGGGGATGTCCCTCAGCCCTTGGGCGCCTTGATTGGCCGCTGCCAGCCCGGCAGGCTGAGCTGCTTGGGCCGGGCCACGGTGAGCTGGCCGGCCGGCGCATCCTTGCCGATCGTGCTGCCGGCACCGACGGTGGCGCCCGGGCCCACGTGGACGGGCGCCACCAGCACGCAGTTGCTGCCGATGTGGGCGTCGTCGCCGATCACGGTGCGGTGCTTGTTCGCGCCGTCATAGTTGGCGGTGATGCTGCCGGCGCCGAAGTTCACCCGCGCGCCCACGCTGGCGTCGCCCAGGTAGGCCAGGTGGTTGGCCTTGGCGCCGTCGGCCAGGGTGCTGTTCTTCACCTCGACGAAGTTGCCGATGTGCACCTCGGCGCCCAGCACGGCGCCGGGGCGCAGGCGGGCATAGGGGCCGACCAGTGCGCCGGGGCCGACCTGCACGCCCAGGGTGTCGCCGTCGATGTGGGTGTAGGGATGGATCACGGCGCCGTCGCCGATCACGGCGTTGCGGATGACGCAGTGCGCGCCGATGCGCACCTCGGCGCCGAGCTGCACCGTGCCTTCGAAGAGGCAGCCGATGTCCACCTCGCAATCCGGCCCGTGCGCCAGCGTGCCGCGCAGGTCGAAGCGGGCCGGGTCGGCCAGGCGCAGGCCGGCGTCCATCAAGGCCTCGGCCTGGCGGCGCTGCACGGCGCGTTCCAGTTCGGCGAGCTGGCTGGGGCTGTTCACGCCCAGCACCTCCACCGGGTCGGCGCAGCGGCTGGCCACCACGGGGCAGCCTTCTGCGACCGCCATGGCGACGATGTCGGTGAGGTAGTACTCGCCCTGGGCGTTGTCATTGCGCAGCGCAGCCAGCCAGCGGCGCAGCGCGGCGGTGGGGGCGGCCATCACGCCGGTGTAGACCTCGCCGATCGCGCGCTGCGCGGGGCTTGCGTCCTTGTGCTCGACGATGGCCTGCACGGGCGCGTACGGCCCCTCGCCGGCGCGGACGATGCGGCCGTAGCCGCTCGGATCCTCGGGCTGCATGGTCAGCAGGGCCAGGCGCTCGCCACCGCAGGCCTGCACCAGGGCGCGGGCGGTGGCCGCGCCGATCAGCGGCACGTCGCCATTCAGGATCAGGGTGGTGCCGGCCTCGCCCAGCACGGGCAGGGCCTGCTGCACGGCATGGCCGGTGCCAAGCTGCGGTTCCTGACGCACGAAGGCCAGCGGCAGGCCGGGGAAGTCGGCGCGCATCGCGGCTTCGACCGCTTCGGCGCCATGGCCGGTCACGACGATCAGGCGCCGGGCCTCCAGCCCCGCGGCGGTGGCCAGCACATGGCCGAGCAGCGGCCGGCCGGCCAGGCGGTGCAGCACCTTGGGCCGGGCCGAGCGCATGCGCGTGCCCTTGCCGGCGGCCATGATGACGAGGTCGAGCATGCGGCGGGAATCCTGGGTTCGGCGTCGGGGAGACGCCGTCCGTCCGGGCTGGACGGACCTCTCGCCGCGATTATCCCGGGGCCGCCCGGCCGCCCTGCGGGGCGATGGCGGGCCCGTGAGGCACCGCTTCAGTTCGGCGGAAGCTGGAGCGTGATGGTGCGCGGGGTGGCGGCCGGCTGCGGAAAGTCCTTCAGCGCGGCCTCGAACATCAGCGGCACGACCCGCTCGCTGTTGCCACCGATCAGGCGGGCGCGGGTCTCGAAGATCACCTTCTGGCTGGCCCGGTCGCGGATCAGCAGGGCCGTCTCGCGCTGGGTCTGCGCCAGCTCCGGCCCGAAGCCGTAACCGATGCCCACGCCCACGCCGCGGTGGTAGCGCCGGCCGTAGCTTCCGCCCAGGTAGACGCCCGGGCGATACCAGCCCGGGTGGCCGTAGCCGCCGTAGAAGGGCCCGCCCCAGCCGGGGTAGAAGGGATCGTGCGTGAGCACTTGCTGGCTGCGCGAGGCCAGTTGCACCAGCAGCTCGGCCTGCTCGGCCGGCACTTCCTTGAAGCCGGCCAGGCTCAGGGCCGGGCGGGCGGCATCTTCCAGCGCCTGCTGGGCCGGCAGGTCGGTCTGCTGCGAGGGCAGGCGCTCGATGGCGTAGCTGCCGGGCACCCGGCCGGCCGGCCATTCGCCGTGGCTGGACACCTCGACCTGCACTTGGTTGAGCGCGGCGCAGCCGCTGAGCGCCGTGAAGAGCAGCACCAGCAGGCTGCCGGTCAGCAGGCCCAGCCGGCGGGATCGCGCGCCTGAGGGATCGGGTGAGAGGGGAGGGCGGGACATGGTGGACTCCTCGGTCGGGCGGGCGCGCCCGGCACATGGCGCAAACATCGGAATGATGGGTGGACCGCAGCCGAGCCGCCAAGTTTCCCGCGCCCGGCTTGGGCCCGCTGCCCCCAGGGTCGGGCGGGTGCCGGATCAGCCCCCGGCGATGCCGGCCGCCACATGGCCGGCCGGCACATGCGGCGCGGCGTTCTCGACATGGCGGGGCTGGTCGTCGAAGAAGAAGTCGGGCTCGAACTCGGCCAGGAAGGCGCCCTTTTCAAGACCGCCGAGGAAGAGCGCCTCGTCGACCTCGATCTGCCAGTCCATCAGGGTGCGGATGGCCCGCTCATGGGCCGGCGCGCTGCGTGCGGTGACCAGGGCGGTGCGCAGGCGCATGGCGGGCCGGCCGTCGCGCTGCGCCGCCGCGCCGGCCGATTGCAGGCGCTGCAGGGCTTGCAGCAGGGGCTTGAAGGGGCCGGCGGCCAGCGGCGTGGCGGCGCGGTCGCGCTCATGCGTCTGGAAGGCCTGCAGGCCGCCGCGCTGGAAGACCTGCTCGGCCTCGTCGGAGAACAGCACGGCGTCGCCGTCGAAGGCGATCCGCACCTCGTCCGGATGCGCGCCCGAGGCCCGTGCCGCATGCGGCAGCACGCGGGCGGCGGGCACGCCGGCTTCCAGTGCGCTGCGCACATCGGCCTCGTGCGCGCTCAGGAAGAGCTGGGCCTTCAGCGGCTTGAGGTAGCGCCAGGGCGAGGCGCCGCGGGTGAACACGCCGCGCTCGATCGGCAGGCCGTAGTGCTTGGCCGAGCGGAACACGCGCAGGCCCGAGACCGGGTCGTTGCGCGAGAGGATGACCACCTCCACCACCGGCCGGTCGGCGAACTCCTGCCCCGCGGGCGGGTTGAAGGCCAGCAGCTTGCGCACCAGCGAGAAGGCCACGCCGGGCGGCGCCGGCTGCTCGACGCGGTCGAGCTGCACGCGCATGTAGGCGCGGTCGTCGCTCGATTCGAAGAGCCGGTTCTCCTCCTCGAAGTCGAAGAGGGCGCGCGAGGAGATGGCGACGACCAGGCGATCGTCCAGGGTCACGGGCATGGGACCATGCTACGCCCCGCCCGGCTCACTGCATGAAACCGATGGGCTTGCGCTTGCCGCCGCCGGCCTCGGGCAGGTCGGCCGGCTGAATGTGGTCGCGGCCGGCCAGCTTGGCGTTGCCGAAGCCGGTCATCCAGGCGCGCCGCATCTCGCGCGGGGCCAGGGCAGCCAGCAGGGCCAGCACCGCCTCCGAGGGCGCGGGCACGAAGCGCTCACCCCAGTGGTGCTCGCCGCGGATGGCCTGGTAGAGCCGCAAGGCGATGCGCCGGGCCGCCTCCGGCTCGGGCATCGCCACCTCGTAGACGTTCATCCGGTTCAGGATGGGCTCGGGAATGCCGCGCGCATCATTGGCCGTGGCCACCCAGATGACCTGGCTGGCGTCGATCGCCACCTCGGCGAACTCGTCGGTGAAGGCCTGGGCCGTGTCGTGTTCAAGCAGGCTGTAGAGCGCGCCGAGCGGGTCGTAGGCATGTTCGCCGCCGGCCTTGTCGATCTCGTCGACGACCATCACCGGGTTCGCATACTCGCCGTCGACCAGGGTTTCGAAGACCTTGCCCGGCCGCGCGCCCTTCCACTGGCTGGACGCGCCGCCCAGCAGCCAGCCGGCGGTGAGCGAGGACATGCTCAGGAAGCCATAGCCGGTGGCCAGCAGCTTGGCCACCTCGCGCGCGAAGTGCGTCTTGCCGACCCCGGGCGGACCCAGCAGCAGCATGGGGGTGATTTCCAGCGCATCGCGGCTGTCGTGGCACAGGGCAAGCTGGCGCCGCAGGTCGTCGAGCACGGCGTGGAAGTTGGGCAGCTCCTCGTAGAGCGGGTCCATCACCGGCAGGCCGCCGGGCTTGACCTGGAAGCGCTCGGGGCCCTTCTCCAGCATGCGTTCGTAGGTGGCGCGCAGGCCCTCGTGCTCCTTGGGCGGCAGCTTGTCGAGACGTTTCTCGACATCGCCCAGGCGGTAGACCGTTCGCATCTGCGCGATCGGGATGCCGCGGTGCGGCGCCGGGACAGTGACCAGATCGGTGGACGGTGCGGACATCGGAATCCTCCAAACGCGCCTAGCCTAGAACGCAAGCCCATTCCAGCAGAAGCCCCGGGGTTTCAGGCCCGCAACAGCGGGGGGAATCCGGGCTTCCGCGCCGGGCGGGCTTGTGCAAGCCACATGCCACCCGGCGGCCGGCCGGCAGGGCCCCGGGACCCGGGCTCAGCGCTTGCGCAGCCTCGGCAGGAAGCGCCCGCGCGCGCGGGCAAAAGCCGGGTATTCGGGATGGACGCGGGCCATCCAGGCCTCTTCCATCACCGCCTTCTGCTGCAACACCCCCGCCAGCGCGACCAGCAGGGCGGCAGCCAGCAGGCCCGGGCCGGCCAGCAGCAGCGCCGCCATGCCGCAGAGCAGCACGGCGCTGTACATGGGGTGGCGCAGCCAGCGGTAGGGGCCGCCGCGCACCAGCCGGCCGCCGGCCTGCGGCTCCGGGTGGATGCGGAAATTGCCCAGGCGCTGCGCGCCGACCGCGGCCGCCATCAGCCCCAGTCCGGCCAGGCCCAGGCCGATGGCCGCAGCGCGGCGCAGGCCCGAGGCCTCGGCCCAGCCCCCGGCCGCCAGGGTCAGCAAGCCGGCGATCAGCAGGAATTGCAGGGCCACCAGCCACTGGCCGCGGCGGCGGGCGGCTGACTCGCTGCCGCCGGGCAGGCCGGGCGGGGGCTTCATCGCACCCAGGTGTTCAGCTCGATGATCGGCAGCAGCACGGCCAGCACGATCACCATCACCACCACGCCCATGCCGACGACGAGCAGCGGCTCCAGCAGCGTGGCCACGGCCATCGCGCGGCGCTGCACCTCGGCGCCGAGCTGGCCGGCGGCGCGTTCGAGCATCTCGCCCAGGCGGCCGGTCTGCTCGCCCAGCCGGGCGAACATGGCCAGCAGGCCGGGAAAGCGCTTCTTGCCGGCGAGGGCGGCGGCCAGCGGCGCGCCCTCGCGCACCTGCACCAGGGCGGCCAGGGCATCGGCGCGCATGGCGCGGTTGTTCAGCGTCTCGGCCGCGGCTTGCAGGGCCTTCAGGATGGGCACGCCCGCGCCGGCCAGCAGGGCCAGGGTGGCCGCGAAGCGGGCCGCGTTGTAGCCGCGCGCCAGGCGGCCGATCAGCGGCAGGCCCAGCCAGGCCGCATCGAAGCGCAGGCGGAAAGCCTCTTGCCGCCGCGCTTGCAGCAGGCTCAGCACCGCGCCGGTGCCCAGCAGCAGGCAGACCAGGCCCCATTGCCGCACGAAGTCGCTGACGGCCAGCATCGCCACCGTCAGGAAGGGCAGGGCGCGCTTGCTGCCGGCGAAGACGCCCGCCACCTGCGGCACCACGTAGCTGACGAGGAAGGCGACGATCAGCACCGCGATGCCCGAGACGATGGCCGGGTAGAGCGCCGCGCCGATCAGCTTGGCGCGCAGGGCCTGGCGGGCTTCCAGATCCTCGGCCAGGCGTTCCAGCACGGCGCCGAGCGCGCCGGTCTGCTCGCCCGCGGCGACCACCGCGCGATACACATCGTCGAACTCGCGCGGATGCGCGGCCAGCGCGCGGGCGAAGGGGCTGCCGCCATTGACCTCGGCCCGCAGCTCGGCCAGCAGCTCGCGCAGCGGGGCGCCCTCGGCCTCCTCGGCCAGCGCGGTCAGCGCGCGTTCCAGGGGCAGGCCGGCGCCGACCAGGCCGGCAAGCTGCCGCGTCCACAGCGCCAGGCCGTTGCCCGAGAAGATGCGCCGCCGCAGGCTGAAGCTGCGTCCGGCCCCGGCTTCGGAAGCCGGCCCCGCCGCCACCGGCGAGACCGCCATCGGCACCAGGCCCTGGGCGCGCAGCAGGCTGCGCAGGGCGCGGGCGTTGTCGGCTTCCAGCAGGCCCTTGCGGGCATGGCCTTCGGCGTCGAGCGCCTCGTAGCGGTAGGCCGGCATCGGAAGGGGCCTGGGCGATCAGGCGGCCGGCGGGCTGTCGGCCTCGGGCGCGCGGGTGTGCTTGAGGAAGATCTGCGCCGCCCAGATGCCCACCTCGTAGAGCAGGCACATCGGGATGGCCAGGGCAAGCTGCGAGATCACGTCCGGCGGCGTGACGATAGCCGAGAGGATGAAGGCGCCGACGATGAAGTAGCTGCGGAACTTGCGAAGCTGCTCGACCGTGACCATGCCCACCCGCACCAGCACGACCACCGCCACCGGCACCTCGAAGGCCAGGCCGAAGACGAGGAAGAGCGTGATCACGAAGCTGAAGTACTGCTCGATGTCCGGCGCGGCCGAGATGCTGCTGGGCGCGAAGCTCTGGATGAACTGCGACATGCCCGGGATCACGATGAAGTAGCAGAAGGCCACGCCCGAGAAGAACAGCAGCGTGCTCGACACCACCAGGGGCAGCACCAGCTTCTTCTCGTGGCTGTAGAGCCCGGGCGCGACGAAGGCCCAGACCTGGTAAAGCACCGCCGGCAGCGCGATCATGAAGGCGGCCATCAGCGTCATCTTCAGCGGCACCAGGATCGGGGAGATCACATTGGTGGCGATCAGCGTGGTGCCCGGCTTGAGGTGGGCCACCAGCGGCGCGGCCAGCAGGTCGTAGAGCGCCGAGGGCCCCGGCCAGACGGCCAGCACCGCAAAGGCGATGCCGACCGCGATCAGCGCACGGATCAGGCGGTCGCGCAGCTCGATCAGGTGGGCGACGAAGGGCTGCTCGCTGCCTTCAAGCTCGTCGCGGGGTTCGGGAGTGCTCACGCTTGCGGGGACGGCAATAGGGGGCGGGGCCGCTTGGCCCCGCGGGCATCAGCGCGAGGGACGCGGCGGACGGAATCGGGCCACCCGCGCGGCGCCGGACTGCACATGGCCGCGCACGCCGTGGCGCTGGCGGTACCACTGCGGCACGGCGGCCTGCTTGGCCCGCCAGTTCTTGCGGGGCGACTTGGCCCCCGGGGGCTCGCGCAGGGTGTCGCTGTAGGCGCCGGGGGTCTCGATGGACTGGACCGCGTTGTCCAGCGATTCCCAGCCCGGGTCGAGCGCGGCCTGGGTGTCGCGCAGCTCCTGCTGGACGGTCTGCTCGACATTGCGGGCGGCGCTCTCGACGTCGCGGCGCATCTTCTGCAGCTCCTCGACCTCCATCGAGCGGTTGACCTCGGCCTTCACGTCCGCCACGTAGCGCTGGGCCTTGCCCAGCAGGTGGCCGACGGTGCGGGCCACCTTGGGCAGCTTCTCGGGGCCGATGACGATCAGCGCCACCGCGCCGATCAGCGCAAGTTTGTCGAAGCCGAAATCGATCATCGCCAGGCGGTCGTCGCGTCCGTCGTGGCTCAGCCGCGGGTCTTGGCGTCGACGTCGACGGTGCGGGCCGCGTCGGCGGCCGACTGGGCCGTGACCTGGGCCGGTGCGGCCGGGCTGGCCGAGGCGTCAGCAGCGGTCGAGGCGGCCGTGCTGCCGTCCTTCATGCCGTCCTTGAAGCCCTTGACCGCGCCGCCGAGGTCGCCGCCGATGTTCTTGAGCTTCTTGGTGCCGAAGACCAGCACCACGATGAGCAGCACGACCAGCCAGTGCCAGATGCTGAAGGAACCCATGTCAGATCTCCTGTGAACCCGCGCCAGCGGGCCAAAGTGGCAAGTTTAGGGGAGGGGCGATGACAGCTTCAGCCGCGGGCCCAGGGGCGGGGCCCGCCCATGAAGTGCAGGTGCAGGTGGCCCACTTCCTGGCCGCCGTCGGCGCCGGTGTTCACGATGGTGCGAAAGCCGTTCGTCACGCCCAGTTCGGCCATCAGCCGCACGCCCACCGTCATCATGTGGCCCAGCAGGCCGGCATGCTCGAGGCCGACCTCGGCGAGCGAGGCGATGTGCTGCTTGGGAATGATCAGGATGTGCACCGGCGCCCAGGGGGCGATGTCGTGGAAGGCGAGCACTTGCTCATCCTCGAAGGCCTTGCGGGCGGGAATCTTGCCTTCGACGATCTTGCAGAAGATGCAGTTCGGGTCCTGGCTCATGGGGCGTGCTTTCGGTTTCAGGCCGGCTCGTCGATCGGCCGTTGGTCGTTCAGGTGGATCCAGCCGCGCACGATGCGCACCAGGAACCAGAGGGAGATGCCGGTCCAGGCCAGCCAGCCCGGCAGCACGAAAAGGAACCACAGCGGGAAGGTCAGCACATAGAGCCCGCCGGCCCACAGCACGCTGTGGATGCGCCAGCGGAAGTGGCTGGCCTGCCAGGTGCCGGCGGCTTCCTCGCGCTTGACCAGGTCGAGCACGATGGCGATCAGCAGCAGCAGGATGCCCGGCTGCAGGGTGGGGATCAGCGCCCCCACCGCCACGACGGCATGCAGCAGGTAGCTGACCACGCCCACCGTGCGCAGGGCGCGTTCCTGGTCTTCGGGCAGCACGATCATGGCGGGCTCGGCAACAGGGGTGGGCGGGGCGGGGGCTTCAGGGTTCGCCTGCCTCGCGGGCCTGGGCCTTGCGCGCGGCGAACTCCTCCAGACCGGAGAGTCCCTCGCGGCGCCGCAGTTCCGCCAGCACCTCGGCCGGCCGCACGCCGGCATCGGCCAGCGCGATCAGGGCATGGAACCACAGGTCGGCGGCCTCGTAGACCACCTGCTGCCGCTCGCCGCCCTTGGCAGCAATCACCAGCTCGGTGGCTTCCTCGCCGACCTTCTTCAGGATGCTGTCGCGGCCCTTGTGGAAAAGGCGGGCGACGTAGCTCTTGTCGGGGTCGCCACCGCGGCGCTGGGCGATCACATCGGCCAGGCGCTCCAGGGTGTCGTCGCTGCTCGGCTGGCTCATCGGTTGTAGATGGTTTCGGGATCCTTGAGCACCGGCTCGACGGTTTGCCACTGCGCCTCGGCGCCCTGGCCCTCCAGGCGCTGGAAGAAGCAGGCGTGCCGGCCGGTGTGGCAGGCGATGCCGGGTTCGTGCCCGAGCTGGGTGACCTTCAGTAGCACCACGTCCTGGTCGCAGTCCAGGCGGATCTCGTGGACCTGCTGCACATGGCCGCTTTCCTCGCCCTTGCGCCACAGGCGCTGGCGCGAGCGGCTGTAGTAAACGGCGCGGCCCAGCTCGGCGGTCAGGGCCAGGGCCTCGCGGTTCATCCACGCGAACATCAGCACGTCGCCGCTGCCCTGCTCCTGGGCGATCACCGGCACCAGGCCGTCTGCATCCCAGCGCACGGCGTCCAGCCAGGCGCCGGCGGGCTGGGTGGGCAGGGTGGCCGGGCGCTCGGCCGGGTTTGCGTCCGCGCTCATTGCCGCACCGGGATGCCCCGGCTCGCCATCAGGGCCTTGGCCTCGCCGACGGTGTGGTCGCCGTAGTGGAAGATGCTCGCGGCCAGCACGGCATCGGCGCGGCCCAGGGTCACGCCGTCGGCCAGGTCGTCGAGCTTGCCGACGCCGCCCGAGGCGATCACCGGTACCGGCACGGCATCGCTCACCGCGCGGGTCAGGTCCAGGTCGAAGCCGCTGCGCGTGCCGTCGCGGTCCATGCTGGTCAGCAGGATCTCGCCGGCGCCGAACTCGGCCATCTGCCGCGCCCAGGCCACGGCATCGAGGTGCATGTTCTTGCGGCCGCCGTGGGTGTAGACATCCCAGCCGGGGCCCTTGGCCGCAAGGTCTTCGCCGCTGCGGCGCTTGGCGTCGATGGCGACCACGATGCACTGCGCGCCGTAGCGTTCGCTGGCCTCGCGGATCAGCGCGGGCCGCGCGACGGCGGCGGAATTGAAGCTCACCTTGTCGGCCCCGGCATTGAGCAGCCGGCGCACGTCCTCGACGCTGCGCACGCCGCCGCCGACCGTCAGCGGAATGAAGACCTGCGAGGCCACCGCCTCGATGATGGGCAGGATCAGGTCGCGGCCGTCGCTGGTGGCGGTGATGTCGAGGAAGGTCAGCTCGTCGGCGCCCTGCTCGTTGTAGCGGGCCGCGATCTCCACCGGGTCGCCGGCATCGCGCAGCTCGACGAAGTTGATGCCCTTGACGACGCGACCACCGGTCACGTCCAGGCAGGGAATGATGCGTTTGGCGAGCATGATGGACTCAGTGTAGGCCCGGGGCGGCGCCCGCCGCGCCGCCCCGACCGGGACGCCCGCCCCCGCGGGCGTCCGGCCCCCGCCTCAGTCGGCCTGCTTGCGCAGGAAGGCGGGGATGTCGTAGTCCTCGACGCCGTTGTTCGACAGGGCCTCGACCCGCGCCGCCGCCGTGCGGCCATTGCGCCAGACGCTGGGCACGGCGCTGGTGTCGTAGGGCTGGGTGGGCGTGGCCGCGCCGGACGGGCCGTTCATCGTCACCGACAGGCTGCTCATCGGCGCGCCGACCAGGTGGTCGGTGCCCGTGCGCTGCAGCGGCTGGGCCGCCGGCGTGGTGTGCACCACGCTGATCGGCTGCTGGCGCTTGGCATCGGACAGGCCGGTGGCGATCACGGTCACGCGCAACTGGTCGCCCAGGCTCTCGTCGTAGGCGGCGCCGAAGATGACATGCGCGTCCTCATGCGCGTACTTGCGGATCGCGTTCATCGCATTGCGGCTCTCCGACAGCTTGAGCGTGCCCTTGCTCGCCGCGATCAGCACCAGTACGCCGCGCGCGCCCGACAGGTCGATGCCCTCCAGCAGCGGGCAGGCCACGGCCGAGTCGGCGGCCTTGGTCGCGCGGTCCGGACCGCTGGCCGTGGCCGTGCCCATCATGGCCTTGCCGGGCTCGCTCATCACCGTCTTCACGTCCTCGAAGTCGACATTGATCGAGGCATCGACATTGATGATGTCCGCGATGCCGCCGACCGCGTTCTTCAGCACGTTGTTGGCTTCCTGGAAAGCCTGGTCCTGGGTGATGTCGTCGCCCAGCACCTCCAGCAGCTTCTCGTTGAGCACGACGATCAGGCTGTCGACATTGGCCTCCAGCTCGGCCAGGCCGGCCTCGGCCTGCTTGGTGCGACGCGCGCCCTCGAACTCGAAGGGCTTGGTCACCACGCCGACGGTGAGGATGCCCATCTCCTTGGCGATGCGCGCGATCACCGGCGCCGCACCCGTGCCGGTGCCGCCGCCCATGCCCGCGGTCAGGAAGACCATGTTGGCGCCTGCGATCGCGTTGCGGATGCGCTCCTCGGCCTCGTGCGCGGCGGCGCGGCCCGCATCGGGCTTGCCGCCCGCGCCCAGGCCGTTGGCGCCGAGCTGGATGATCACGTCGGCCGCGCTGCGGTTCAGGGCCTGCTTGTCGGTGTTCGCGCAGATGAACTCCACGCCCTGGACCCCGGTTTCGATCATGTGCGCGACGGCATTGCCGCCGCCCCCGCCGACGCCGATCACTTTGATCCGCGTGTCGATCGGGTTGTCTTCGAGCATCTCGATGGTGGTCATGGGGGGTCCTCCTGGGGGTCTGACGGGTGGGGCGGGTGAGATGGGTTGGCTGGATTTCGCGGCTCAGAAGTTGCCGACGAACCAGTCCTTGATGCGGCCAAAGAGCGTGGTGACGGATCCGGCCTGCTGCGCGGCCTTGAAGCCGCGGCTGCGGGCGAGACGGGCCTCTTCGAGCAGGCCCATCACGGTGGCGGAACGGGGGTTGGCGACCATGTCGAACAGGGCGCCGCTGTAGGTCGGGGTGCCCTTGCGCACGGGCTTGAGGAAGATGTCCTCGGCCAGCTCGACCATGCCCGGCATCACCGCCGAGCCGCCGGTCAGCACGATGCCGCTGGACAGCAGTTCCTCGTAGCCGCTTTCGCGGATGACCTGGTGCACGAGCGAGAAGATCTCCTCGATGCGCGGCTCGATCACGCCGGCCAGGGCCTGGCGGCTGAGCATGCGCGGCGCGCGGTCGCCCAGCCCCGGCACCTCGACCTGGTCGGCCGGGTCGGCCAGCAACTGCTTGGCGATGCCGTACTCGACCTTGATCTCCTCGGCATCCTTGGTCGGCGTGCGCAGCGCCATCGCGATGTCGCTGGTGATCAGGTCGCCGGCGATGGGGATGACCGCGGTGTGGCGCACCGAGCCGTCGGTGAAGATCGACACATCGGTCGTGCCCGCGCCGATGTCGACCAGGGCCACGCCCAGGGCCTTCTCGTCCTCGGTCAGCACCGCATGGCTGGAGGCGCTGGGGTTGAGCACCAGCATCTCCACTTCCAGCCCGCAGCGGCGCACGCACTTGATGATGTTCTCGGCCGCGCTCTGCGCGCCGGTGACCAGGTGCACCTTCACTTCCAGCCGGCCGCCGGACATGCCGATCGGCTCCTTGACCTCGTGGCCGTCGATCACGAATTCCTGCGGCTCGACGAGCAGCAGGCGCTGGTCGTTGGGGATGTTGATGGCCTTGGCCGTCTCGACCACGCGCGAGACATCGATGGGCGTGACCTCCTTGTCGCGCACGATCACCATGCCGGTGGAGTTCTGGCCGCGGATGTGGCTGCCGGTGATGCCGGTGTGCACCCGGGTGATCTTGCAGTCGGCCATCATCTCGGCCTCCTTCAAGGCCTGCTGGATGGCCTGCACCGTCGCGTCGATGTTGACCACCACGCCGCGCTTGAGGCCGCTGGACGGCGCGATGCCCAGCCCGGCCACCCGCAGGTCGCCGTCGGGCATGACCTCGGCCACCACCGCCATCACCTTGGCGGTGCCGATGTCGAGTCCGACGACGAGGTCTTTGCTTTCCTTGGCCATGGGCGTTCTCAGTTCGTGGGCTTCTCGCCGGGCGCGAGCGTGCCCAGGCCGCGCAGGCGCAGGGCATAGCCGGCGGCATGGCGCAGGTCGGCCTGGGCCAGGGGGCGGTCGTGCTGGCGGATCAGCTCCTGCGCGGTCGCCACGAAGGCCCGGGTGCGCAACGCCAGCTCCTCGGGGCTGCCGCGGCCGAATTCGACGACCGCGCCCTCGCCCAGCTCGCCACGCCAGGAGCCGCGCGGCGTCAGCGCCAGGCTGCGCAGCTCCGTGTGCATGGGCTCGAAGAGCGGCGACAGCGTGCGCCACATCGCCAGCATCGCGGCCGAATGGCGGGCGGGGCCGACGAGGGTCGGCAGCGGCAGGTCCTCGACATCGCCGGCATTGGCCTCGAACAGCTCGCCCTGCTGGTTGACGAGGCGCTCGACGCCATCGTCGCCGCGCCACAGCGCGGCCGGCTGGTGCTCCTCCAGCCGCACGGCCAGGCGGTCCGGCCAGACACGCCGCACCATCGCGCGCCGCACCCAGGGCACGGTCTCGAAGGCGGTCTGCGCGGCATCCAGGTCGAGGGTGAAGAAATTGCCCTCCAGCCGCGGCAGGGCCTGGCGGCGCAGCGCGGCGGCGCTGCCGCGCTCCAGCGGCTGCTCCACCACCAGGCGCTGCAGCGCGAAGGCCGGCTGCTGCACCAGCAGGCCCAGTCCGGCCACCAGCAGCAGCAGGCCGGCCAGCGCGAACAGCGCGGTGCCGGCGCGCTGCATCAGGCGCACGTCGCCCGGCAGCGGGCGGGCGACCTGCACGGGGCGGGGGCGGCGGAGTTCGGGCATGGCGGCGGGCTCAGGCCTGCGGCGGCGTGTCGAGCGCGGCCTGCGACAGCAGGTGGCTGCACAGGGCCTCGTAGCTCATGCCGGCCTCGCGGGCCGACATGGGTACCAGCGAATGGCCGGTCATGCCCGGCGAGGTGTTCATCTCCAGCAGGAAGACCTTGCGGTCGCTGCGGCGGATCATCAGATCGGCCCGGCCCCAGCCGCGGCAGCCCAGCGCGCGGTAGGCCTCCAGGGCCAGGCGCTGGACGGCGCGCTCCTCGGCGGCCGGCAGGCCGCTCGGGCAGAGGTAGCGCACCTCGTCGGTGAAGTACTTGTTCTTGTAGTCGTAGCCGGCCTCGGGCGGCACGATGCGGATCACCGGCAGGGCATGGGCCGATTCGCCCGCGCCCAGCACCGGGCAGGTGACTTCCTCGCCGTCGATGAAGGCTTCGCACAGCAGGTCGGCGTCGTACTTCGCGGCCAGGGCCACGGCGGCCGGCAGGTCCTCGGCCCGCATGACTTTGCTGATGCCGATCGACGAGCCCTCGCGCGGCGGCTTCACCACCAGCGGCAGGCCGAGCTGCTTGAGCACCTCGGCCTGCCGCTCGGGGCCGTGGTCGCCCGCGCGCAGGTGCACATGGGCCGGCGTGCTCAGGCCCTCGGCCAGGAAGATGCGCTTGCTCATCACCTTGTCCATCGCGATCGCGCTGGCCATCACGCCCGAGCCGGTGTAGGGGATGCCCAGCAGCTCCAGCGCGCCCTGCACGCAGCCGTCCTCGCCGTGGCGGCCGTGCAGGGCGATGAAGGCACGGTCGTAGCCGGCGCGCTTGAGCTCGTCGAGCGGCCGGTCGGCCGGGTCGAAGCCATGGGCATCGACGCCGCGGCCGCGCAGTGCGCTGAGCACGCCGCCGCCGGACATCAGCGAGATCTCGCGCTCGGCCGAGCGACCGCCGAAGAGCACGGCGACCTTGCCGAGCGCGGCCGGATCCACCGGCGGCGGCGGAAAGGTGGCGGCGGGGGAGCTGGGCAGGGCGGCGTCGGCACTCATCGGCGGGCGTCCTCGTGCAGGGCGGTCGAGCGGGGGGCGGGCAGGGCGGCCAGCAGCGCGGCGGGCAGGCCGCCGATCGAGCCGGCGCCCATGGTGATCAGCACATCGCCGTCGCGCAGCGTCTCGGCGGCGGCTTCGGGCATGGCGTCCATCGTGTCGACGAAGACCGGCTCGACCTTGCCGGCCACGCGCAGTGCACGGCTCAGCGCCCGGCCGTCGGCGGCGACGATGGGCGCCTCGCCGGCCGCATAGACCTCGGCCAGCAGCACGGCATCGGCCGTGCCCATGACCTTCACGAAGTCCTCGAAGCAGTCGCGCGTGCGGGTGTAGCGATGCGGCTGGAAGGCCAGCACCAGGCGCCGGCCGGGGAAGGCGCCGCGGGCGGCGGCCAGCACGGCGGCCATCTCGACCGGGTGGTGGCCGTAGTCGTCGATCAGGGTCGCGCGGCCGCCGTCGCGGGTGGCCAGCTCGCCATGGCGCTGGAAGCGCCGGCCGACGCCGGTGAAGGCGGCCAGCGCGGCCGCCAGCGGCTCGTCGGGCAGCTCCAGCTCGGTGGCCACGGCGATCGCGGCCAGGGCATTCAGCACGTTGTGGCGGCCCGGCAGGTTCAGGGTGATCGGCAGGTCCGGCATCACCATGCCGTTGCGGCGCTGGGCGATGAAGCGCATCTGCCCGCCGGGCAGGGCCTCGACCTCGACGGCGCGCACCTGCGCGTCCTCGCCGAAGCCGTAGCCGACCACCGGCCGCGAGATCATCGGCAGGATCGAGCGCACGCCCGGGTCGTCCACGCACAGGATGGCCGCGCCGTAGAAGGGCATGCGGTGCAGGAACTCGACGAAGGCCGCTTTCAGCCGCGCGAAGTCGTGGCCGTAGGTGTCCATGTGGTCGGCGTCGATGTTGGTGACGACGCTGAGCACCGGGTTGAGGTTCAGGAAGGAGGCATCGCTTTCGTCGGCCTCGACCACGATGAAGTCGCCCGCGCCCAGGCGCGAATTGGCGCCGGCGCTGAGCAGCTTGCCGCCGATGACGAAGGTCGGGTCCACGCCGGCTTCGGCCAGCACGCTGGCCACCAGCGAGGTCGTCGTCGTCTTGCCGTGCGTGCCGGCGATCGCGATGCCCTGCTTGAGTCGCATCAGCTCGGCCAGCATCACCGCGCGCGGCACCACCGGGATGCGGCGCGTGCGCGCGGCGATCACCTCGGGGTTGTCGCCCTTCACGGCCGTGCTGGTCACCACCGCCTCGGCGCCGGCGACATGCGCCGCGTCATGGCCGATGTGGATGCGGATGCCCAGGCCGGCCAGGCGCTTGGTGACCGCGCCGTCCGACTGGTCCGAGCCCGAGATGGCATAGCCGAGGTTGTGCAGGATCTCGGCGATGCCGCTCATGCCGGCGCCCCCGATGCCCACGAAGTGGATGTGCTTCACCGCATGTTTCATCGGGCCACCAGGATTTCGATTTCGTCGGCCACACGCGCAGCGGCGCGGGGCCGGGCCAGGGCGCGGGCGCGCTCGGCCATGGTCAGCAGGGTGGCGCGGTCCAGGCCGGCCAGGAGGTCGGCCAGGCGCTCGGGGCTCAGCTCGGTCTGCGGCAGGTGCAGGGCCGCGCCGTGCTGGGCCATGAACTGGGCGTTGTCGCGCTGGTGGGCGGTGGTGCGGGCGATGAAGGGCACCAGCACCGCGGGCACGCCGGCCGCGCAAAGCTCGCTGACGGTGATGGCGCCGGCCCGGCCGATCACCAGGTCGGCGGCGGCCAACTCGCGGGCCATGTCCTCGATGAAGGCGCGTACCTCCAGGCCGGCCTCGGGCTGCGGATCGAGCCCGGCGGCGCGGTAGGCGGCCTGCACGGCATCGCGGTTCAGGGCGCCGGTCTGGTGCAGCACCTGCGGGCGCTGCGCCGGCGCCAGCAGGGCCAGCGCGCGCGGCAGGGTGTCGTTCAGCACGCGCGCGCCCAGGCTGCCGCCGACCACCAGCAGCTTCAGCGGGCCGCTGCGGCCGGCATAGCGTTCGGCGGGGGCGGGCAGGGCCTCGATCTCGGCCCGCACCGGGTTGCCGGTGACCCGGCCGCGGCGGCCGGCGCGGGTGGCGTCGGCGCCCTCGAAGCCGAAGGCGATGCGGTCGGCCGCCGGGCCCAGGGCCCGGTTCGACAGCAGCAGGGCCGCATCGGCATTGACCAGCAGCAGCGGCTTGCCCAGCAGCGCGGCCATCAGTCCGCCGGGAAAGCAGACGTAGCCGCCCATGCCCAGCACCGCGTCGGCGCGGCGCGCGCGCAGGATGCGCAGGCTGTCCCAGAAGGCCTTGAGCAGGCGCAGGCTGCCGGTGGCCGTGTGCAGCCAGCCCTTGCCGCGCAGGCCGGTGAAGGCCAGGGTGTCCATTGGCAGGCCGCTGGGCGGCACCAGCTTCTGCTCCAGGCCGCTGGGTGTGCCCAGCCAGCTCACCGTCCAGCCCCGGGCCAGCATCTCGCGGGCCACGGCCAGGCCCGGGATCACGTGGCCGCCGGTGCCGGCGGCCATCACGACGAGGTGGCGCGCGCGGCTCATGCCCGGCCCCCGCGCATCAGTTGCCGGTTCTCGGCATCGACCCGCAGCACGATGGCGAGCGCGATCGCATTCATCACCAGGGCCGAGCCGCCGTAGCTCATCAGCGGCAGGGTCAGGCCCTTGGTCGGCAGCGCGCCCAGGTTCACGCCCATGTTGATGATGCCCTGGCCGCCCAGCCACAGGCCGATGCCCTGGCAGTAGAGGCCGGCGAAGACCCGGTCGAGCACGATGGACTGGCGGCCGATCACGAAGCAGCGCCGCACCATCCAGAAGAAGGCCAGCATCACCGCGACCAGGCCCACGAAGCCCAGCTCCTCGCCGATCACGGCGAGCAGGAAGTCGGTGTGCGGCTCGGGCAGGTAGTGCTGCTTCTCCAGGCTGTCGCCCAGGCCCTGGCCGAAGAGCTCGCCGCGGCCGAAGGCGATCAGCGACTGCGTGAGCTGGTAGGCCTTGCCCGCCGCATGGGTCGGCTCCCAGGGGCGCAGGTAGGCAAAGATGCGCGCGCTCTTTTCCTCGCTTGATGCGATCACCGCGACGAAGCTCAGCACCAGCACCGCCGCGCTCAGCAGGAACATGCGGCCGTTGACGCCGCCGAGGAAGAGCACGCCCATGGCGATCACCGCGATCACCATGAAGGCGCCCATGTCCGGCTCGCGCAGCAGCAGCACGCCCGTCACCGCCAGGGCCACGGCCATTGGCCAGACGGCGCGGAAGAACTTCTCCTTCACGTCCATCTTGCGCGTCATGTAGCTGGCGGCATAGAGCGCGATGGCGAGCTTGGCCAGCTCGCTGGGCTGGAAGTTGATGACCCCCAGCGGGATCCAGCGCCGCGCGTTGTTCACCACCTTGCCGATGCCCGGGATCAGCACCAGCACCAGCAGCAGCAGCGCGACCAGGAAGAACCAGGGCGCGGCCCGCTCCCAGGCGCTGACCGGCAGTTGCGCCGCCAGCAGGCCGGCCATCAGGGCCAGCAGCAGTTGCAGGCTGTGGCGCAGCAGGAAGTGATAGGGCTTGTAGCCCTCGTACTTCGGGCTGTCGGGCAGGGCGATGCTGGCGCTGTAGACCATCACCAGGCCGAGCAGCATCAGGCCCAGCACCACGCCGATCAGCGCCGTGTCCAGGCCGGCGGCCGGCCCCGGCGCGCTGCCGCCGTGCAGGCTGTCGCGCACCGGCAGCAGGCCCTGGCCCTCGCGACCGGCCGAGCGGCGGGCGCGCAGGGCCTCGCGCCAGGCGGCCAGGCGGGCTTGCAGGGCGGCGAGGAGGGACTTCATGCCAGCGTCGCCCCCCGCGCCAGGGCCAGGGCCTGCGCCGTGCGGGCGAAGACTTCGGCGCGGTGCGCGTAGTTGCGGAACATGTCGAGGCTGGCGCAGGCCGGGCTGAGCAGCAGCGCATCGCCGCTGCGGCATTGGGCGAAGGCCCATTCCGTCGCGTCTTCCAGCGTCGCGAAGCGGGCGCGCGGCAGGGCGGCGGCTCCGGGGTGGGCGAGGATCGCGGCTTCGATGGCCTCGGCATCGCGGCCGATCAGCGCGATCGCGCGGGCATGGGCGGCCAGCGGCGCGGCCAGCGGCGCGAAGTCCTGGCCCTTGCCGTCGCCGCCCAGCACGATGGCCAGGCGGCCGGGGGCCTTGTCCTCGCCCAGGCCGCGCAGCGCCGCCACGGTGGCGCCGACATTGGTGCCCTTGCTGTCGTCGACGATCTCGATGCCGTCGAGGATGCCCAGGGGCTCGACGCGGTGCGGCTCGCCGCGGTACTCGCGCAGGCCGTGCAGCATCGGCGCCAGCGGCAGGCCGGCGGCGCTGCACAGGGCCAGCGCCGCCAGGACGTTGGCATGGTTGTGGCGGCCGCGGATGCGCAGGGCATCGGCCGGCATCAGGCGTTGCAGCAGCAGCGGCTCGGCCTCCAGGTCGCGGCCGCGGCGCGGGGTGTCGTCGGCCGGCAGGGCGCGCACCAGCCAGGCGATGCCGCCCTCGCGCAGCAGGCCCCAGTCGCCCGGCGCCTGCGGCGCATCCAGGCCGAAGCGCTGCACCCGGCGCGCCTCGACGCGGCTGCGCTGGCCGCGGGCGGCCGGCTTGTGCACGCGGGGTTCGGGCACCAGGGCTTCGACGGCCGCATCGTCGCGGTTGACGATCATCACAGTCTCGCGGCCCTGCACGCTGGCCCAGCAGCCGTGGATGCGGCCCTTGGCCTGGGCATAGGCGGCCATCGTGCCGTGCCAGTCCAGATGGTCCTGGCTGAGGTTCAGCACGGCGGCCGCCGTCGGCCGGAAGCCGCCGGGGCCGTGGGCCACGCCGTCGAGCTGGAAGCTCGACAGCTCCAGCACCCAGACCTCGGGCAGCGCGCCGAACACCGCGGGGCGCGGCGCGGCGGGCGGCAGGGCAGCGGCTGCGGCGGGCTCGCTTGCGGTTTCGGCTTCGGTTTCGGCCTCGGCCTCGGCCTCGGCAGAGGGCAGGGCGATGGAGCCGGCCTCGGCGACCTCGGCCTGCGCGGCTTTGTCGCCTTCGGGCGTGACGGGAGTCTGGGCCGGGTCGGCGTCGACGGGGTCGGCGACGTCAGCAGCCGGGTCCGTCGAGGTCGCCGGGGCCTCGGCGGCCTGCGCTTCGACGGCATCAGCGGCCTCGACCGGCGCGACCCAGTCCGGCGCGAACAGGCCGCCGGCCGGCGCATCCCAGCCCGGCTGCTCGGCATCGAGCGCGGCGGCCAGGGTGTCGAGCAGGGTCGGGCCGACATTGCCGGCCACGGCCACGCGGCGGCCGGCGCGCTCCGCGAGCAGGCCGCAGAGCATGGTCGTCGTCGTCTTGCCGTTGGTGCCGGTGAGGGCGATCAGCCGGGGGGCATAGCGCAGCCGCGCTTCCAGCGTGGCCAGCGCGGCGGCGAAGAGGCCGAGCTCGCCTTCCACCTTGACCCCGCGCTCGGCCGCGGCGGCCAGCAGCGGCGCCAGGGCCGGGTCCGTGGGCGCCAGGCCGGGGCTCTTCAGCACGCGCTCGCAGCCGGCCAGCAGGGCCGGGTCGAAGCCCTGCACGCGGCGCGCGGCCGGCACATCGGCGGCCAGGCGCGCGGCCTGCGGCGGCTCGGCGCGGCTGTCGGCCACGGTGATCGCTGCGGCGCCCAGGCGCTGCGCCCAGCGCGCCATCGCCAGGCCCGAGTCGCCACAGCCCAGCACCAGCACATGCTGGCCGGCGAGCAGGTCGGGTTCGAAGGGCATGAGGCTCACCGCATGATCCTCAGCGCAGCTTCAGGCTGCTCAGGCCGATCAGGCAGAGCAGCATGGTGATGATCCAGAAGCGCACGACGACCTGCGTCTCCTTCCAGCCCCCCTTCTCGAAGTGGTGGTGCAGCGGCGCCATGCGCAGGATGCGCTGGCCGGTGCCGGTGCGGCGCTTGGTCCACTTGAACCAGCTCACTTGCAGCATCACCGACAGGGCCTCGACGACGAAGATGCCGCCCATGATGGCCAGCACGATTTCCTGCCGCACGATGACCGCGATGGTGCCGAGCGCGCCGCCCAGGGCCAGCGCGCCGACATCGCCCATGAAGACCTGGGCCGGATAGGCGTTGAACCACAGGAAGGCCAGGCCCGCGCCGGCCATGGCGGCGCAGAAGATCAGCAGCTCGCCGGCCCCCGGGATGTGCGGCAGCAGCAGGTAGTTGCTGAACACCGCATTGCCGGTCACGTAGGCGAACAGGCCCAGGGCCGAGCCGACCATCACCACCGGCATGATGGCCAGGCCGTCGAGCCCGTCGGTCAGGTTGACGGCATTGCTGCTGCCGACGATGACCACATAGGTCAGGATGATGAAGCCGGCCACGCCCAGCGGGTAGCTGACCTGCTTGAAGAAGGGCAGCAGCAGGTTGGTCTTGTCGGGCAGCTCGCTGGAGAAGCCGCTGACCACCCATTCGAGGAAGAGCTCCAGCACGCGCGCATTGGAGGTCTCGGCGATCGAGAACAGCAAGTAGAAGGCCGCCACGCCGCCGATCAGCGACTGCCAGAGGTACTTCTCGCGCGAGGACATGCCCTCGGGGTTCTTGTGCACGACCTTGCGCCAGTCGTCGGCCCAGCCGATGGCGCCGAAGCCGAAGGTCACGATCATCACGATCCAGACGAAGCGGTTGCTCCAGTCGAACCACAGCAGGGTGCTGACCGCGATGGACAGCAGGATGAGCACGCCGCCCATGGTGGGGGTGCCGGTCTTGGCCAGGTGTTCCTGGATGCCGTAGGCGCGCACTGGCTGGCCGATCTTCAGGGCGGTCAGGCGGCGGATGACGAAGGGCCCCAGGGCCATGCCGATCAGCAGGGCCGTCATCGCGGCCATCACCGCGCGGAAGGTCAGGTACTGCACCACGCGCAGGAAGCCGAAGCTCTGCGGATCGAATGCCTGCAGCCAGGCGGCGAAGGTCACCAGCATGGGCGGCTCCGGGGCAGGGGGGGAAGGGCGCGGGCCTCAGTCATGGCCGGCCTCCGGACGGGCGCGCAGCGCGGCGACCGCGCGTTCCATGCGCATGAAGCGCGAGCCCTTGACGAGCACGCTGGCTGCGGCCGGTGCCTCGCCCAGCGCGTCGACCAGGGCGGCGGTGTCGGCAAAGGCGCGCGCGCCGGGGCCGTAGGCACGGGCCGCCTCGGCGCAGGCGCTGCCGGCGCACCAGAGCTGCTCGATGCCCTGCTGGCGCGCATGGGCGCCGACCTCGGCATGGAAGGCGGGCCCCTGGTCGCCGACCTCGCCCATGTCGCCGAGCAGCAGCCAGCGCGGGCCGGGCAGGCCGGCCAGCAGCTCGATGGCCGCGCGCACGGAATCGGGGTTGGCGTTGTAGCTGTCGTCGACCAGGGCAATGCGGCGGCCGTGCAGCATGGCCGTGCCCAGGGCCGAGCGGCCTGCCACCGGGCGGAAGGCTTCCAGCCCGGCCACCACGGTGGCCAGCGGCACGCCGGCGGCCAGCGCCGCGGCGGTGGCGGCCAGGGCATTGCGCACGTTGTGGCGGCCGGCCAGGGCCAGATGCAGGGTGGCCGGCCCGGCCGGTGTGTGCAGCTCGACCGTCCAGCCCTCGCCCGTCCAGCGGGCCTGGCCCTGCACCTCGGCACCGGTCGCGGGGGCGCCGTCCCCGGGCAGGGCGAAGCGAAGCTGCGGCCGGCCGGCGGCCAGGGCCTGCCAGCGCGCGGCATGCGGCTCGTCGGCCGGGTAGACGGCCGTGCCGTCCGCCGGCAGGGCGGCGAAGACCGAGCCGTTTTCCTCGGCCACCGCCTCGACGCTGGCCATGAATTCCTGGTGCTCGCGCTGGGCGTTGTTGACCAGGGCCACGGTCGGCCGGGCGAGGGCGGCCAGCTCGGCGATCTCGCCCGGATGGTTCATGCCCAGCTCGACCACGGCGGCGCGATGCGCCGGCCGCAGCCGCAGCAGGGTCAGCGGCAGGCCGATGTCGTTGTTGAAATTGCCCTGGGTGGCCAGCGCCGCCTCGCCCTGCCAGGCACGCAGGATGGCGGCCAGCATTTGGGTGACGGTGGTCTTGCCGTTGCTGCCGGTCACGGCGATCAGCGGCAGGCTGAACTGCGCGCGCCAGGCCGCGCCGAGCTGGCCCAGCGCGCGGCGGCTGTCGGCCACCACCAGGCCGGGCAGGCCGGCGGCAAGCAGCGGGCCGGCGTCCTCCACCAGCGCGGCCACGGCGCCGGCCGCGCGAGCGGCGGGCAGGAAGTCGTGCGCATCGAAGCGCTCGCCGCGCAGGGCCAGGAAGAAGTCGCCGGCCTGCAGGCTGCGGGTGTCGCTGTGCACGCGGGCCAGCGGGGTCGCGCCCTCGCCGACCAGGCGGCTGCCGGGCAGCAGCGCGGCCAGTTGGTCCAGCCGGGCCATGGGGGGGGTGGCTTGGGCGGGCAGGCTCATGCGCGGGCTCCGTTCAGCCAGGCCTGCAAGGCGGCCTCGGCCTCGGCCACGTCGGACAGGGGGTGCTTGACGCCAGCAATTTCCTGCGTGGTTTCGTGGCCCTTGCCGGCGATCAGCAGCACATCGGCCGCCGCGCAGGCCGCGACGGCGGCGGCAATGGCGGCGCGGCGATCGGGCTCGATCACCGCCTGCTGCGGCCGCTGCAGGCCGGCGGCCACCTCGGCCAGCAGGGCCTGCGGATCCTCGCTGCGCGGGTTGTCGCTGCTGAGCCAGACGCGGTCGGCGCCGGCTTCGGCGGCGGCGGCCATGTGCGGGCGCTTGCTGCGGTCACGGTCGCCGCCGCAGCCGAAGAGCACGGCCAGCCGGCCGCCGCGTGCTGCCGCCAGGGGGCGCAGCGCGGCCAGGGCCTGGGCCAGGGCGTCGGGCGTGTGGGCATAGTCGACCAGCACCGCCGGCTGCGGCGCGCTGCCGAGCTGCACGCGCTGCATGCGGCCCGGCACCGGGCTGAGGGCCGCGCAGGCTTCGACCACGGCCTCCAGCGGGTGGCCCAGCGCGCGCAGCGCGCCGATCACGCCCAGCAGGTTGTCGACATGGAAGTCGCCGAGCAAGCGGGTGGCCAGCGGCAGCCGGGTTTCGCCGGCCGGGCCTTGCTCGACCACGGTGAAGGCCAGGCCCTCGGGCCCGGTCTGGCGCTCGACCGCGCGCAGCCGCGCGCCGGCCTGGCCGCGGGCCGAGGTGGTCCAGCACATGGGGCCCTCGCCGCCGGCCTCGCGCACCGCCAGCTCGGCAGCCAGCGCGGCGACCTCGGCATCGTCGATGTTCAGCACCGCAGCCTGCAGGCCGGGCCAGTCGAACAGCCGGCGCTTGGCCGCCGCATAGGCGGCCAGGCTGCCGTGGACGTCCAGGTGGTCCTGGCTGAAGTTGGTGTAGATCGCGACGCGGATCGGCAGGCCGTCGAGCCGCGACTCGACCAGGCCGATGGACGAGGCCTCGATCGCCACCGCCTTCAGCCCGCCGTCGACCATGCCGCGCAGCGCGCGCTGCAACTGCACCGGGTCGGGCGTGGTGAAGCCGGTCGGCACCAGCAGGGCCGCGCCGCCGCCGACCGGGCCCAGGCCCAGGGTGCCGATCACGCCGGCCGGCCGGTCCAGCGCCGACAGCACTTGCGCGATCCACCAGCTTGACGAGGTCTTGCCATTGGTGCCGGTGACGGCGACGACCTCCAGCGCCATGCCCGGCAGGCCGAAGAAGGCGGCGGCCAGCGGGCCGGTGGCCGCCTTGAGGCCGGCCACGGCAGCGGTGCGCTGGCGGATGGGCAGGGGCCAGTCGGCGCTCCAGGCGGCCAGGCCTTCGGCCTCGACCAGGGCAACCTGCGCGCCGTGCAGGAAGGCATCGTGCACATGGGCGCGCGGGTCGCGCGCCAGGCCGGGCCAGGCGACGAAGGCCTCGCCCGCCGCCAGGCGGCGGCTGTCGCTGGACAGGCCCTTCGCGCCGCTGGCGCGCAGCCAGGCCAGGGCCTCGCCCGGGCTGCCGAGCTGCACCAGGCCGTCGAGCGGGCCGAGGGTCTGCGGGGCGGACATCAGAAGCTCTCCTCCACCGCGCCCTGGCCGGCGCCGCGGGCGATGAGCTGGGTCTCGACGGCCAGGTCCGGCGTCACGCCCAGGGTCTGCAAGCTCTGCTGCACCACATCGCTGAAGACCGGCGCGGCCACCTGGCCGCCGTAGTACTGGCCCTTGCTCGGCTCCTCGACCATCACCGCGACGACGATGCGCGGATCGCGGATCGGCGCCAGGCCGACGAACCAGGCGCGGTAGCGCTTGGCCGCATAGCCCTTGCCCTCCTGCACATGGGCGGTGCCGGTCTTGCCGCCGACGCTGTAGGCCAGGGTCTGCGCCAGCGGCGCCGTGCCGCCGGGGCCGGCGGCCTGCTGCAGCATGTCGCGCACCGCGCGGGCGGTCTCGGGTCGGAAGACGCGCTCGCCGGCCACCGGCCCGTTGCGGCGCTGCAGGGTGACGGGGATCAGCTCGCCATCGCGGGCGAACACCGTGTAGGCCCGCGCGAGCTGGAGCAGCGAGGCCGACAGGCCGTAGCCGTAGCTCATCGTCGCCTTCTCGATCGGCTTCCAGCTCCGGTAGGGCCGCAGCCGGCCGCTGGCCGCGGCCGGGAACTCGACGCGCGGCTTCTGGCCCAGGCCGATCGCGCTGAACATCTCCCACATCTCGCGCGATTCCAGGGTCTGCGCGATCTTCACCGTGCCGACATTGCTGGACTTCTGCACCACCTCGGCCACGGTCAGCATGCCGTGGGGATGGGCGTCGCTGATCGTCGAGCCGGTGATGCTGATGCGGCCCGGCGCGGTGTCGATCGGGCTGTCGGCGCGCAGCCGCTGGCGCTCCAGCGCCAGCGCGGCGATGAAGGGCTTCATCGTCGAGCCGGGCTCGAAGGTGTCGGTCAGCGCGCGGTTGCGCAGTTGCTCGCCCTTCAGGCGCGCGCGGTCGCCGGGCCGGTAGCTCGGCAGATTGGCCAGGGCCAGCAGCTCGCCGGTCTGCACGTCCAGCACGACCACGCTGCCGCCCTTGGCGCCGTGCTGGGCCACGGCCTGGCTCAGGCGCTGGTAGGCGAAGAACTGGATCTTGCTGTCGACCGAGAGCAGCAGGTCGCGGCCGTCGACCGCCGGCAGGGTCTCGCCGACCGCCTCGACCACCTCGCCGAGCCGGTTGCGGATCACGCGGCGGCTGCCGTCCTGGCCGGACAGGCTGGCGTCGAAGGTCTTTTCCACGCCCTCGAAGCCGCGGTCCTCGGCATCGGTGAAGCCCACCACATGGGCGGCGGCCTCGGCCTCGGGGTAGAGGCGCTTGTCCTCCGTCATCAGGTGCACGCCGGGCAGCTTGAGGGCCTTGACCGCGGCGGCGGTGTCCTCGCTGACGCGGCGGCGCAGGTAGACGAACTTGTCGTTGGCGGCCAGGCGCTTTTCCAGCTCCTCGGGCTTGTAGCCGAGCAGTTTGGCCAGCGGCCGGCGCGCGGCGCGGTCGGCGGCGCTGCGGCCCATGGCCTTGGGAATGGCCCAGACGGTGGGCGCGGCCACGCTGGTTGCCAGCAGCAGGCCGTTGCGGTCGAGGATGCGTCCGCGCCGCGAGGGCAGTTCAAGCTGGCGGGCGTAGTTGCGCTCGCCCTTCTGCTGATAGAAATCGTTGTGGATGAGCTGGATCCAGGCCGCGCGGCCGATCAGGCCAAGGAAGCCCAGGCCGATCAGCAGCACCACGAACTTCGCGCGCCAGGGTGGCGTGCGCGAGGCCAGCAGCGGGCTGTTCGAATAACGCACGCTGCGCACATGCGCGGCGGCCGTCTGACGCCAGGGCGCGGCGGCGCTGCCGCGCGGGCTGTTGCGCTCGGTGCGGCTCATCGCGCGGCCTCCGGGCTGCCGGTGCCGGAAGCGACCAGGGCGCTGCGCTCGGCCGCCAGCCGTTCGCCAAGCTGCGGGCCCTGGCTGGCCGGCCAGCGCTCGATGCCGGCCGGCAGCTCGATGTAGAGCGTGTGGCTGGGGCTGGCCGGCTGCATGGACAGCTTCTCGCGGGCGAGCTGCTGCACGCGCATCGGCGTGGCCTGGGCGCGGCGCTCGGCCTCCAGCAGCTCGCGCTCGGCATCCAGGCGCAGGGCCTGCTGCTCGGCCTGGAAGATGGCGTGGTTGAGCATGCGGCTGCGGTAGCTGACCTGCACCAGCCACAGGCTGCTGGCCAGCAGGGCCAGCACCAGGAGCACGCTCAGGCGCTTGCTCATGCCGGCTGCTCCTGGCCGAGGCGCTCGGCCACCCGCAGCACCGCCGAGCGCGCGCGCGGATTGCGCAGCAGCTCCTCGGTGCCGGGCTTGATGCGGGCCAGCGCGCGCAGCTTGAGCGCCGGGCCCTGCGCGCCGGCCCAGTAGGCGGGCGAGCGGCGGTCGACCACCGCGCGGCTTTCGCCCGCGATGAAGGTCTTGACGATGCGGTCTTCCAGCGAGTGGAAGCTGATCACCGCCAGGCGGCCCCCGGGACGCAGCCGGTCGAGGGCTGCGGCCAGCGCTTCGCGGAGCTCGTCCAGCTCGGCATTGACGCGAATCCGAAGGGCTTGAAAGGTGCGAGTCGCCGGATCCTGGCAGGGCTCGCGGGTCCGGACCGCACTTGCCACGACCGTGGCGAGCTGGCGGGTGCGTTGCAGCGGCTCGCCGCGTTCGCGGCAAGCGACAAGCGCCCTTGCAATCGGGCCAGCAAACCGTTCTTCGCCGTAGTCACGGATCACCTCGGTGATTTCGCGCAGCTCGGCGCGGGCCAGGAAATCGGCGGCACTCTCGCCGCGCGTCGGATCCATGCGCATGTCCAGCGGGCCGTCGAAACGGAAGCTGAAACCGCGCTCGGGGGTGTCGATCTGCGGGCTGCTGACGCCCAGGTCGAGCAGCAGGCCGTCGATCTGCGGCTGGCCGCAGCCTTCCAGCACTGCCGCCAGCTCGCTGAAGGGCGCATGGACGATGCTGAAGCGCGGGTCCTCGATGCGGCGCGGGCCCTGCCGGGCGTCGGCCACGGCGTCCGGGTCGCGGTCGATCGCGATCAGGCGGCCGGCCGGGCCCAGGCGGGCCAGGATCGCGCGGCTGTGGCCGCCGCGGCCATAGGTGCCGTCGACATAGAGGCCGTCGGGCCGATGCAGCAGGGCCTCGACCGATTCGTCGAGCAGCACCGTGGCATGCGCGGGCGAGCCGTCACCATGACTGAGGGCGACCGGCTCGGTCGCGGGCCGGGGGGGACGCTTGACCATGCCCGCCTCAAAGGACCGCGTTGGCCAGGGCGTCGGGCATGGGCTGCGCGACCACCTCGGCGTCCTGGGCTGCGTAGCGGATCGGATCCCACAGCTCGAAGTAGCTGCCCAGACCCATCAGCAGCACATCGCGCACCAGGCCGCTGGCGCTGCGCAGCTCGGGCGAGATGAGCACACGGCCGGCGCCGTCGATGCTGACGTCCATCGCGCTGCCGAGAAAGATGCGCTTCCAGCCGTCGGCGCTCATCGGCAGGGCGATCAGCTTCTCGCGGAAGGTCTCCCAGATCGGCCGCGGATACATGCGCAGGCAGCCGGTGGGATGCCGGGTCAGGGTCAGCTCGCCTTTCGAGAGCGCGTCCAGCATCTCGCGGTGGCGGGTGGGGACGGTCATCCGTCCCTTCCCGTCCAGCGCGAGCGCCGAAGTCCCCTGAAAGTAATGCTGCAACACGACATCCCACTAAAGTGCATTTTTCTGCACTTTATCGACGCCTCCGACCCCGGTCAAGCTGCCGTCACGTGATTTCTTCAATGAAATCAAGCACTTATGGGCGACATTTAGTGAGTGCGTCGTTCGAAAATATCATCCAGAAACAAGGACCTGCAAGCGGGTCTGGAAGTGCAGGGTGAAGACCCTGATGCAAGCGACGCCCAATGCATGGCCCGGACCGCGGCCGTTTCCGGTCCGGTCCAGCGGTGGGGGCGGGTGGGGCGGTGGGCCTCGGCACGGCCCCGCTGCGGCTTCAGCGCGCCAGCGGGAAGGGCGCGGGCACCTGCCCGTCGGCGCCATCGAGGCCGTAGTGGGCGGCGATGTGCGCCCAGGCCTCCTCGGCCGTCTCGACGAAATGGAACAGCGCCAGGTCCTGGGCGCCGATCATGCCGGTCTCGACCAGCCAGTCGAAGTCGATCAGCCGCTGCCAGAAGCTGCGGCCCACCAGCAGGATGGGCCGGCGCCGCACCTTGCCGGTCTGTTGCAGGGTCAGCACCTCGAACAGCTCGTCGAGCGTGCCGAAGCCGCCGGGCAGGCAGACCAGGGCGATGCTGCGCATCAGGAAATGCATCTTCCGCAGCGCGAAATAGTGGAAGCGGAAGTTCAGCGCCGGGGTAATGTAAGGGTTGGGCGCCTCCTCGTGCGGCAGCACGATGGACAGGCCGATGCTCGGCCCGCCGGCCTCGGCCGCGCCGCGGTTGCCGGCTTCCATGATGCCGGGCCCGCCGCCGGTCGTGACGACGATGGGCTGGGCCAGGCCGCGCGAGGCGGTGGTGGCCAGCACGGCGAAGCGCCGCGCTTCCTCGTAGTAGGCCGACATGGCCAGGCCCTGGCGGGCGCGCCGCAGCGCAGCCTCGGCCGCGGCCCGGTCGCTTGCGCCGGCCAGGGCGGCTTCGGCCTCGTCCAGGCGCTGGCGTGCCACGGCGGGCTCGGCGATGCGGGCGCTGCCGAAGATGACGACGGTGGCCTCGATGCCGTGTTCCTGCTGGATCAGTTCGGGCTTGAGCAGCTCCAGTTGCATGCGCACCGGGCGCAGCTCTTCGCGCAGCAGGAAGTCGCGGTCGGTGAAGGCCAGCTCGTAGCTGCTGCCGGAAGGCGCCTGCTCGGGGCGGGCCGGGGCCAGGGTGGCTTCTTGCTGGGCGCTGGGAAAGTTGCGGCCGGCCAGGGGCGGGCGGGGGGCCGTGGGACGGGTTTCGTTCATGCGCGCCAGCTTAACGGCCGCTTGCGGCCGAGCCCGGCACCGCCGGGTCGCAGACGCTGCAGCCGGGCCGGCGCTTCAGGCCGATCTCGGTCCATTCCATGCAGCGGCCGTCGAGCATCTGCAAGCGGCCGGCCAGCGAGCGCCCGCTGCCGGCCAGCAGCTTGATCGCCTCGGCCGCCTGCATCGCGCCGACGATGCCGACCAGGGGCGCGAACACGCCCATGGTGGCGCAGCGCACCTCGTCGGCCGGCGCCTCGGGCGGGAAGAGGCAGGCGTAGCAGGGCGCGTCGGCCGGCGCGGCCGGGTCGCCCTCGTGGCCGCGGCTGTCGAAGACGCTGATCTGGCCGTCGAAGCGGATGGCCGCGCCCGAGACCAGCGGCTTGCGCCGCGCCACGCAGGCGCGGTTGACGGCATGGCGGGTCTCGAAGTTGTCGCTGCAATCCAGCACCACGTCGGCGGCGGCCACCAGGCGATCCAGCGCCTCGGGGCCGGCCCGCTCGACGCGGGCCTCGATCTGGATCCCGGGGTTGATCGCCGCCATCGACTGCGCCGCCGAGCGGGCCTTGGCCTGGCCGATGCGGCTCAGGTCATGCGCGATCTGGCGCTGCAAGTTGGTCAGGTCGACTACATCGGGGTCGACCACGGTGATGCGGCCCACGCCCGCGCTGGCCAGATAGAGCAGCACCGGCGAGCCCAGGCCGCCGGCGCCGATGACCAGGGCATGGGCGGCCAGCAGCCGTTCCTGGCCTTCGATGCCCAGTTCCTCCAGCAGGATGTGGCGGCTGTAGCGCAGCAGTTGTTCGTCGTTCATCGCCTGGGCCGGCCCGCCCGGGCCGGAAACGACAAGGACCGCCTTGGCGGTCCTTGCAGGGGGTGTGCGGCGGTCGCGCGGACCGCCGGCCTCAGTTGAGCTTGGGCTCCTCGGCCTTGCGCTCGGTCTGGGTCTTGGAAACCACCACCGGCTTGCCCTTCAGGCGGTTGAGCGCCTGCTGCAGCGGGAAGTCCTCGGCCGTGCCGAATTCGGGCAGGGGCTTGGGGCCTTCCTTGGACTTGGCGGCTTCCTCCAGCTTCTTGAGCGCGGCTTCGCGGGCCTTCTCGCGCTCGGCATCCTTGGCTTCCTCGCCCTGGCCGCTGGTGATGTGCTTTTCCAGGTCGGCTTCGCGGGTGCGCAGCAGGCTGAAGACATTGCCCTCGGCGGTCTCGTCGAGCCAGACATCCGGCACGATGCCCTTGGCCTGGATGGAGCGGCCGCTGGGCGTGTAGTAGCGGGCGGTGGTGATCTTGAGCGCGGTGTCCTGCGTGATCTGGCGCACCGTCTGCACCGAGCCCTTGCCGAAGGTCTGGCTGCCCATGATGGTGCCGCGCTTGTGGTCTTGCAGCGCGCCGGCCACGATCTCGCTGGCCGAGGCCGAGCCTTCGTTGACCAGCACCACCAGGGGCACGCTCTTCAGGGCGGCGGGCAGTTTCTTCAGCGGGTCGTCGCCGCGGCGGGAATAGTCGCCCGGGGTGGCCTTGTAGGTGGCCTTGGAATCGGCGATCTGGCCGTTCGTGGACACGACGGTCACGTCCCGGGGCAGGAAGGCGGCGGAGATGGCCACCGCCCCCTCCAGCAGGCCGCCCGGGTCGTTGCGCAGGTCCAGCACGAAGCCCTTGATGGCCGGATCCTGCTTGTACAGCTCGGCCACCTTGCTGGCGAAGTCCTCGACCGTGCGGTCCTGGAACTGGCTGACGCGGACCCAGGCATAGCCCGGCTCGACCATCTTGGCGCGCACGCTCTGCGTGCGGATCTCCTCGCGGACGATGGTCACCGGGAAGGTCTTGCTCTCGGTCTTGCGGAAGATGGTGAGCACGACCTTGGTGTTGGGCTCGCCACGCATCTTCTTGACCGCCTGGTCCAGGCTCAGGCCCTTGACCGCGGTCTCGTCGATCTTGGTGATCAGGTCGCCGCTCTTGAGGCCGGCGCGGAAGGCCGGCGAGCCCTCGATCGGCGTGACGACCTTGACCACGCCGTCCTCCATGCCGATCTCGATGCCCACACCGACGAACTTGCCGGTCGTGCCCTCGCGGAATTCCTTGAAGCTCTTCTTGTCGAAGAAGACCGAGTGCGGGTCGAGGCCCGACACCATGCCGCTGATGGCATCGGTGATCAGCTTCTTCTCGTCGACCGGCTCGACATAGTCCGACTTCACCAGACTGAAGACCGAGGCGAGCTGCTGAAGCTCCTCGAGCGGCAGCGGGGAAAGCTGGCCGCGGGCGGCCACTTGGAACTGCATGGTCGTCAGCGCGCCCGCGAGGGCACCCACCGCCACGAAACCCGCCATCTTCAAAGTCGCACCCATGAGCCAACGCTCCTCGAAATCTCTGCAATCCAGTATAGGACCCGGTCCAGAGCCCGACCGGCTGAAAGGACCCTGAGCCCGTGCTTTGTCCGCCCGCAGGCCCCCGAGGTTCCCCGGGGGCGGCGCCTCAGGCTTCGCGCGGGAAGGTCACCACATGGTCGACCTCGGCGCGGATGCCGATCCATTCGCCGAGGTGGTGGTCGTGGTGGCTGGGCACATGGGCCAGCACCTGCTCGCCGCTGGCCAGGCGCAGGGTGTAGAGGAACTCCGAGCCGCGGAAGGCCTTGCGCTCGATGCAGGCCTTCACCGGGCTGGCATCGTCGTGGACGATGTCGTCGGCACGCAGCAGCACCTCGCAGTCGCCGGCGCAGACGCCTTCGATCGCCGCGTCGCGCAGCACGCCCAGGGGGGTGTGCACCTCCCACTGGCCGGGGCCGCCCTCGCTGCGGGCCGGGGTGAAGACGCCGTGGCCGATGAAGTCGGCGACAAAGCGGGTCGCGGGCCGGTGGTAGAGCCGGTAGGCGCTGTCCCACTGCGCCAGGCGGCCTTGGTGCATCACGCCGATGACGTCGCCCAGGGCAAAGGCTTCGAGCTGGTCGTGGGTGACGAAGAGCGCGGTGGTGCCGGTCTGCTTGAGGATGCCGCGCAGCTCCTGGGCCAGGCGCTCGCGCAGGTCCACGTCCAGGCTGGAGAAGGGCTCGTCGAGCAGCAGCAGCGCCGGCTGCGGCGCCAGCGCCCGGGCCAGGGCGATGCGCTGCTGCTGGCCGCCGGAGAGTTCGTGCGGCGCGCGCTCGGCCGCATGGCCGAGGCCGACCAGGTCGAGCAGCTCGGCCACCCGGGCCTTCTGTGACGCGCGCGGCCGGCCGTGCAGGCCGAAGGCGATGTTCTGCGCCACCGTCAGGTGCGGGAAGAGCGCGTAGTCCTGGAAGACCATGCCGATGCGGCGCTGCTCGGGCGGCAACTGGGTGCGGCTGGCCGCTTCGGCGATCACCCGGCCGTCGAGCACGATGCGGCCGGCGGCGAGCGGCTCCAGGCCGGCGATCGCCCGCAGCAGCGAGGTCTTGCCGCAGCCCGAGGGGCCGATCAGCACGCCGATCTCGCCGGCCGCCAGCTCGAAACGAACCGCATCGACCGCCGGCGGCTGCGCGGGGCCCCCGTAGCGCAGGCTGAGGTCCTCGACCGCGAGCGCCAGCACGCGCGGCGGGGAGGTGCCCGCCTCGGGCTTCAGGAGACTGCGGGGCAGGGCCGGTCCGTTCATCCGCCTATGATAGCGACCGGACCCCGAATGACATTCGTTCGCATTCTTGTTGATCTGCCGGCCGCCCTGGCTGCACCCTGCCCATGCGTGGCCTGAGCCTGTTTCTTTGCGCCCTGCTGGCCCTGCCCCTGTTCGGGGTGCTGGGCGCCTGGGCCCATCCGCAGGCAGGAAGCTGGGCCCTGCTGCTGCACCAGTTCCAGACGGTGATGCCGGCCTATGCCCTGCAATCCCTGCTGCTTGCGGCTGGCGTTGCACTGGGCACCGCCCTGCTCGGCGGGGCGACGGCAGCGGCGGTCACGCTCTTTGATTTTCCCGGTCGGCGCGTCTTCGAATGGGCGCTGCTGCTGCCCCTGGCCATGCCGGCCTATGTGCTGGCGTATGCGGCCACCGATTTCCTGCAGTTCAGCGGCCCCCTGCAAACGGCGCTGCGGGCCCTGACCGGCCTGCAAGGCCCGCTGTGGCCCGATGTGCGCAGCCTGCCGGGCGCCATCGTGCTGTTCACGCTGGCGCTCTACCCCTATGTCTACTTGCTGACGCGCAGTGCGCTGCTGGAGCGCGGCGTGCACCTGATGGAGGCCGCCCGCCTGCTGGGCGCCGGGCTGGGCCGGCGCATCACCGCGGTGGCCCTGCCGCTGGCCCGTCCGGCCCTGGCGGCCGGTGTCGCGCTGGCGCTGATGGAGACGCTGGCCGACTACGGCGTCGGCAGCTATTTCGGCCTGAGCACCTTCACCACGGGCATCTACAAGGCCTGGCTGGTGGCCGACGACCGCATCGCCGCCGCCCAGCTCGCCACCGTGCTGCTGGCCGTCGTGGCCTTGCTGCTCGCGCTGGAGCGTCGCGCCCAGGCCCGGCTGCGCTTTGCCGGCAGCCGCCGCGGCGCCGCCGCCGCGCAGGAGGCCCGGCCGGTGCGCCTGCAGGGCCGACGCGCCCTGCTGGCCTGGGGCCTGTGCGCGCTGCCGGTGCTGCTGGGCTTCCTGCTGCCGGTGGCGGTGCTGCTGTTCCAGATCGTGCGCGAGTCGATGCACGGCGGGCCCGAGGGCCTGGGCGGCCTGCCCTGGGACCGCTTCGGCGCCTGGGCCCGCAACAGCCTGAGCCTGGCCAGCACCGCGGCCGTGCTGGCCGTGCTGCTGGCCCTGCTGCTGGCGGCGGTGCTGCGCGGCCTGGGCCGGCGGGCCGGGGCGCCGGACTGGGGCGCGCGGCTCGGCCCGCCGCTGATCCGCCTGGTGGCGCTGGGCTATGCGGTGCCGGGCGCCGTGATCGCCGTCGGCCTGCTGCTGCCCCTGGCCGCGCTGCAAGCCCTGGCCCCGGGCAGCGGCCTGTCGGCCGCGCTGACGACGATCTTCACCGGCACGGTCACCGGCCTGGTCTATGCCTACCTGGTGCGCTTCACCGCGGTGGCGCTGCAATCGGTCGAGGCCGGCTATGCCCGCATCCCGGCCAGCCAGGACGACAGCGCGCGCATGCTCGGCGCCGGCCCGGCCCGGCTTTTCCTGGGCGTGCACCTGCCCTTGCTTGCGCGCTCGGCCGGCGTGGCGGCGCTGCTGGTCTTCGTCGACGTGATGAAGGAGCTGCCGGCCACCCTGGTGCTGCGGCCCTTCGACAGCGACACCCTGGCCGTCGTGGCCTACAACCTGGCACGCGACGAGCGCCTGGCCGAGGCGGCGCTGCCCTCGCTGGCCATCGTCGCCGTCGGCCTGCTGCCGGTGCTGCTGCTCAGCCGGGCGCTGCGCGCGCGCTGAGCCGCCGGCCGGCGCTGTCATGCGCCGGTCACCGACGTGACACGGCCCCGACACGCCCGACTTCAACACTGGCGCCATTTCCCCAGCCGTACCGCCAGGAGTTTCCGCATGTCCGAACACATCCGCGACGACGATCGCTCGAACCCGTCCCGCCACGACTCGCTGACCGACATCGTCGATCGCGCCATCGCCGTCAACCCGCAACGCCGCCGCCTGATGCTGGGCGGCCTGGGCGCCGCGACGCTGCCCTTCTTCTCGTTCAGCCTGGCCGCTTGCGGCGGCGGCAGCGACGGCGAAGCCGCCGAGCGCATGCTGGGCTTCACGGCCGTGGCTGCCGCGAGCGGCGACACTGTCGTCGTGCCGGCCGGCTACACCGCCCAGGTCATCGCCCCCTGGGGTGCGCCGATCGACGCCCTGGCCCCGGCCTTCAAGGCCGACGCCAGCAACACCGCCGCCGAGCAGGAACAGCAGATCGGCGACAACCACGACGGCATGGCCTTCTTCGGCTTCAATGCCGCCGGCAACGGCTTCGGCAACCGCAGCGACGAGGGCCTGCTGGTCTTCAACCACGAGTACATCAACCCCGAGTATTTCTACGCGGTGGCCGCCGGCGAAACCGACTGGACCACGAACTTCACGCTGGAGAAGGCTCGCAAGGGCCAGGCCGGCCACGGCGGCTCGATCGTCCACGTCCGCCGCAACAGCGGCGGCGCCTGGGAGCAGGTGCTCAACTCGCCCTACAACCGTCGCATCCACGGCAACACGCCGATGACGATCCAGGGCCCGGCGCGCGGCAACGACCTGATGAAGACCGAGGCCGATCCGGGCGGCATCGAAGTCCTGGGCATGCTCAACAACTGCGGCAACGGCCGCACGCCCTGGGGCACCTACCTGACCTGCGAAGAGAACTTCAACGGCTACTTCGGCTGGAACGGCCCCCGCACGCCGAGCGCGCTGGAAAACCGCTACGGCCTGACCGCCGCCGGCTTCGGCTACCGCTGGCACACCGTCGACCCGCGTTTCGACCTGAATGCCAACGAGAACGAGCCGAACCGCTTCGGCTGGATCGTCGAGATCGATCCCTTCTCGCCCTCGAGCAAGCCCATCAAGCGCACCGCCCTGGGCCGCTTCAAGCACGAGAACGCCGAACTGGTGGTGGCCTCCGACGGCAAGGTCGTCGTCTACATGGGCTGCGACGAGCGCAACGAGTACCTCTACAAGTTCGTCTCGACCGGCACCTTCGACGCCGCCAACCCGACCAGCGCCGCCAACCGCCGCCTGCTGGAAAGTGGCACGCTCTACGTCGCCAAGTTCGCCGCCGGCAGCACGCTCAACGACAACATGGGCACCGGCACCTGGGTGCCGCTGGTCTTCGGCGAGAACGGCCTGACCACCGCCAATGGCTTCGCCAACCAGGGCGATGTGATGATCCGCTCGCGCCAAGCCTCGGACTTCGTCGGCGCCACCATGATGGACCGCCCGGAGTGGGTGGCCGCCAACCCCAAGGTGCCGGGCGAGGTCTTCGTGACCCTGACCAACAACAACCGTCGTGGCGGTACCACCTCGAACAATCCCGACGGCAGCACCGCCGCCGGCTCGGCCCGCCCGCCAGTTGACGAGGCCAACCCGCGTTCCAACAACGTCTGGGGCCACATCGTTCGCTGGAACGAGGCCGGCGGCAATGCCAGCGCGCTCAGCTTCAACTGGGACATCTTCGTGCTGGCCGGCCAGCCCTCGGTCACCGGCGCCCGCGCGCCCTCGGCCAATGTGACGGCCGACAACCTGTTCAACAGCCCGGACGGCCTGGCTTTCGACAGCTTCGGCCGCATGTGGATCCAGACCGACGGCAACTACAGCAATGCCGGCGACTTCGCGAACATGGGCAACAACCAGATGCTGGTGGCCGATCCCGCGACCAAGGAAATCCGCCGCTTCCTCGTCGGCCCCTCGGGCTGCGAGGTGACCGGCATCACCTGGACGCCGGACCGCAAGACCATGTTCGTCAACATCCAGCACCCGGGTGAAGTGGGTTCGGGCAGCGGTCGCCATCCGCGCATTTCGGCTGACCAGACCGACGCGCAGATCGCCGCCAACCCGACCATGCTGTCGAGCTGGCCGGCTTCGCAGACGGCCGGTGCCACGCCGGTTCGCCCGCGCGCGGCCACCGTGGTGGTGCGCCGCAGCGACGGCGGCGTCATCGGCGGCTGATCGACGCCCGAGCGGTGGCAGGCCCTTGCGGCCTGCGCTGCAACAAGGGGCCGCATCCTTCGGGGTGCGGCCCCTTGTTTCATTGGGGGGGCCGGCGCTTTCTCAGTCCACCGGCGTCAGCTTGGCCACGCTCAGGGCCAGCCACTTGATGCCGTGGCGGCCGAAGCGCACCTGGGCGCGGGCGTCGGCGCCGCTGCCTTCCAAGGTCAGCAGCACGCCTTCGCCGAACTTGGTGTGGAAGACACCCTGGCCGGGTCGAAGGGTCGGCGCGCCGGTCGAGACGGCAGCCGCCTGGGCCTGGGCGGCGCCCAGCCAGGAGGGCGGCGTGGCCGGGGCCTCCGCCCACGGCGAGCCGGGCTCGCGCTCGCGTCGCCAGCCCTCGTTGCTGCTGCGGCCGCTGTCGCCGCGCCAGTGGCCGGCGCCGCCGCTGCCGTAGGGGCTGCCGTGGCCGAAGCCGGCCTGGCGCGGGCTCAGCCACTTCAGCGCGCCCTCGGGCAGCTCGTCGAGGAAGCGGCTTTTCACGTGGTAGCGCACCTGGCCGTGCAGCATGCGGCTCTGGCTGAAGCTCAGGTAGAGCCGCTTGCGTGCGCGGGTGATGGCCACATACATCAGCCGGCGCTCTTCTTCCAGGCCGTCGCTGTCGCTCATCGCGTTCTCATGCGGGAACAGGCCTTCTTCCAGGCCGGTGATGAAGACCTGGTCGAACTCCAGGCCCTTGGCCGCATGCACGGTCATGAGCTGGATCGCGTCCTCGCCGGCCTGGGCCTGGTTGTCGCCGGCCTCCAGCGAGGCATGGCTGAGGAAGGCGGCCAGCGGCGAGATGATCTCGCCCGTCTCGGCATCCGGCGTCAGCGGGCCGGGGGCGGCGGGCGCCACCGCGAGTGGCTCGTCCGCCGAGCGCGGCGCCGCCAGCGTGCCCGGTGCGATGGGCGCGCTGCCGGCGGCGGCCGGGCCCAGCTCGTCGACCGGCAGGGCGATGGCGTCCTTGCCGAAGCCCTCCTGGGTTACGAAGGCCTCGGCCGCATTGACCAGTTCGCCCAGGTTCTCCAGGCGCTCCTCGCCCTCCTTCTCGGCGCGGTAGTGGTCGGCCAGGCCGGTGGCCTCGATCACGTGCTCGATGATCTCGCGCAGCGTCAGGCCGGCCGTGGCTTCGCGCAGGCCCTCGACGAGCTTGCGGAAGGCGCCCAGCGAGGCCCCGCCCTTGCCCGGCACCGCGTCGATGGCCTGGTGCAGGCTGCGGCCGCTGGCGCGGGCCGCGTCGACCAGCTGCTCCAGCGTGCGCGCGCCGATGCCGCGCGCCGGGAAATTGACGACGCGCAGGAAGCTGGTGTCGTCGTCCGGGTTCTCGATCAGCCGCAGATAGGCCAGGGCATGCTTGACCTCGGCCCGCTCGAAGAAGCGCAGGCCGCCGTAGACCTTGTAGGGCACGCCGGCATTGAAGAGCGCGCTCTCGACCACCCGGCTCTGCGCATTGCTGCGGTAGAGCACGGCGATCTCCTTGCGCGGGCTGCCTTCGCGGTGGAGTTGCCGGGCTTCGTCGACCAGCCACTGCGCCTCGGCGAAGTCGGTCGCCGATTCCTGCACCCGCACCGGCTCGCCGGCACCGGCCTCGGTGCGCAGGTTCTTGCCCAGGCGCCGGCTGTTGTTCGCGATCAGGTGGTTGGCCGCGTCGAGGATGTTGCCGTGCGAGCGGTAGTTGCGCTCCAGCTTGACCACCTGGCGCACGCGGTAGAGCTGCTCGAAGTCGGCCATGTTGGCCACCTGCGCGCCGCGGAAGGCGTAGATGCTCTGGTCGTCGTCGCCCACGGCGAACACGCCCTGGCTCGGCGTCTCACCGCGCGCGGGCGGCGGCGCAAAGCACTGCAGCCAGCGGTACTGCAGGGTGTTCGTGTCCTGGAACTCGTCGACCAGCACATGCCGGAAGCGCTGCTGGTAATGCGTGCGCAGGGCCGGCTCGCGCTCCAGCAGCTCGACCGTGCGCAGCAGCAGCTCGGCAAAGTCGACCACGCCCTCGCGCGCGCACTGGTCCTCGTAGGCTGCGTAGATCTCGGCATGCCAGCGGCTCAGCTCGTCGTGGATCGGCAGTTGCCCGGGCCGCAGACCGGCTTCCTTTGCATTGGCGATCGCCCAGGACGCGGGCTTGGGCGGGCAGCGCTCCTCCGGAATGCCCAGGGCCTTGACCACCCGCTTGACGGCCGAGACCGAGTCGGTCGCGTCCAGGATTTGGAAGGCCTGCGGCAGGCCGGCCAGCTTCCAGTGCGCCCGCAGGAAGCGGTTGGACAGGCCGTGGAAGGTGCCCACCCACATGCCGCGCAGATTGATCGGCAGCAGCGTGCCCAGGCGGGTCAGCATCTCCTTGGCGGCCTTGTTGGTGAAGGTCACCGCCAGGATGCCGCCGGCCGAGACCTGGCCGATCTGGATCAGCCAGGCGATGCGGGTGGTCAGCACCCGCGTCTTGCCCGAGCCGGCGCCCGCCAGGATCAGCGCCGGCTCGGCCGGCTGGGTGACCGCGGCGAGCTGCTCGGGGTTCAGGCCGCGCAGCAGCGGCAGCGGGGCGGCATCGTGTTCGAAGGGGGGCATCGCGGGATTCTAGGAAGGCCCCGCCGCCCTGCCGGGGCGAGCAACCCCGCCACCTAAAATCCGCCGCTTGCCTGCCGGATGCCGCCGGCCCCCGCGCGGGGCCCGCGCTCCGGCCGGCCCCCTCATCTTCCGAGAGCCCCGAGGGTCCCCGCGACCTTCGTCCCGCCCATGACCGAGCTTGCCAAGTCCTTCGAACCCGCCCCGATCGAGCAGCGCTGGGGCCCGCGCTGGGAGCAGCAGCAGCTCTACACGCCGACCCTGGACCCGGCCAGGCCCAGCTTCAGCATCCAGTTGCCGCCGCCCAATGTGACCGGCACGCTGCACATGGGCCATGCCTTCAACCAGACCATCATGGATGCGCTCACGCGCTTCCACCGCATGGCCGGCCACAACACCCTGTGGCTGCCGGGCACCGACCATGCGGGCATTGCCACGCAGATCGTGGTGGAGCGGCAGTTGCAGGCTCAGGGCGTGAGCCGCCACGATCTGGGCCGCGCCGGTTTCCTGGAGAAGGTCTGGGACTGGAAGGCGCAGAGCGGCGCCACCATCACCCAGCAGATGCGCCGCATGGGCGCCAGCGTGGACTGGTCGCGCGAGTACTTCACCATGGACGCGGCCCGCGCCGAGGCCGTCACCGAGGCCTTCGTGCGCCTGCATGAGCAAGGCCTGATCTACCGCGGCAAGCGCCTGGTGAGCTGGGACCCGGTGCTGAAGTCCGCCGTCTCCGACCTGGAGGTCGAGAGCGAGGAGGAAGACGGCTTCCTCTGGCACATCCGCTACCCGGTCGAAGGCCGCACGGAATCGCTGGTGGTCGCCACCACGCGGCCGGAGACGATGCTGGGCGACACCGCCGCGATGGTGCATCCCGAGGACCCGCGCTACGCCCACCTGATCGGCCAGCAGGTGCGCCTGCCGATCACCGGCCGCCTCGTGCCGGTGATCGCCGACGCCTATGTGGACAAGGACTTCGGCACCGGCGTCGTCAAGGTCACGCCCGCGCATGACCCGAACGACTACCAGGTCGGCCTGCGGCATGGCCTGCCCATGCTGACGATCTTCGACCTGGAAGCCCGGGTGACCGATGCCGAAGGTGCAGCCGTGCCGGCGGCCTTCCACGGCCTGGACCGCTTCGCCGCACGCAAGCAGATCGTTGCCCAGCTCGATGCCGAAGGCCTGCTTGTCGAGACCAAGAAGCACAAGCTGATGGTGCCGCGCTGCGCCCGCACCGGCCAGGTCATCGAGCCCATGCTGACCGACCAGTGGTTCGTCGCAATGACGAAGCCCGCCCCCGACACGGGCAAGAGCATCGCCCAGGGCGCGATCGACGCCGTGGACTCGGGCGAGGTGCGCTTCGTGCCGGAGAACTGGGTCAACACCTACGACCAGTGGATGAAGAACATCCAGGACTGGTGCATCAGCCGCCAGCTCTGGTGGGGCCACCAGATCCCGGCTTGGTATGGCTCAGGCGGTGAGCTTTTCGTCGCCCGCAGCGAGGCCGAGGCCCGCGCCCAGGCCGAGGCCGCCGGCTGCACCGGCCCGCTGACGCGTGACGAGGACGTGCTCGACACCTGGTTCTCCTCCGCCCTGGTGCCTTTCAGCACCCTGGGCTGGCCGGGCAAGACGATCGAGCAGGACCTCTTCCTGCCCAGCAGCGTGCTGGTGACCGGCTACGACATCATCTTCTTCTGGGTCGCCCGGATGATCATGATGACCAAGCACTTCACCCGGACGCCCGACTGCCCCGAGGGCAAAGTGCCCTTCAAGCACGTCTACATCCACGGCCTGGTGCTCGATGCGCAGGGCAAGAAGATGAGCAAGTCCGAGGGCAATGTGCTGGACCCGGTGGACCTGATCGGCGGCATCGCCCTGGCCCCGTTGCTGGACAAGCGCACTCAGGGCCTGCGCAAGCCCGAGACCGCACCCAAGGTGCGCAAGGCCACCGAGAAGGAATTCCCCGAGGGCATCCCGGCCTACGGCGCCGATGCGCTGCGCTTAACCTTCGCGGCCATGGCCACGCTGGGCCGCTCGGTCAATTTCGACAGCAAGCGCTGCGAGGGCTACCGCAACTTCTGCAACAAGCTCTGGAATGCCAGCCGCTTCGTGCTGATGAATTGCGAGGGCCAGGACTGCGGCCTGGCCGAGCATGGCGCCAGCGAATGCGTGCCCGGCGGCTACCTCGACTTTTCCGCCGCCGACCGCTGGATCGTCGGCGAGCTGCAGCGCTGCGAGGCCGCGGTGGCCCAGGGTTTTGCCGACTACCGGCTCGACACCGTCGCGCAGTCGCTCTATGGCTTCGTCTGGGACGAGTACTGTGACTGGTACCTGGAGATTGCCAAGGTGCAGATCCAGGTCGGTGATCCGGCGCAACAGCGCGCCACCCGTCGCACCCTGATCCGCGTGCTGGAGACGGTGCTGCGCCTGCTGCACCCGATCACGCCCTTCATCACTGCCGAGCTCTGGGAGGCCGTGGCCCCGGTGGCCGGCCGCAAGGTGGCGGGCTCCGACGCCAGCCTGGTGACCGCGGCCTATCCCAAGGCCCAGTTGGAGAAGGTCGATGCCGCGGCCGATGCCTGGGTCGCCCGGCTCAAGGGCCTGGTCGGCGCGGCTCGCCAGTTGCGCAGCGAGATGAACTTGTCGCCGGCCGAACGCGTGCCCCTGCTGGTGCATGGCGAGGCCGCTGCGCTGGCTTTTGCCGAAGCCGCCGGCCCGCTGCTCAAGGCCCTGGCCAAGCTGTCGGCGCTGCAGTGCATCGCCGAGCCGGCCGCCTTCGAGGCGGCCACCGCCACCGCGCCGGTCGGCGTGGAGCCGGGCGGCGGCCTGCGCTTCGCGCTGCATGTCGAGGTGGATGTCGAGGCCGAACGCGCCCGCCTGGCCAAGGAGATCGCCCGGCTCGAAGGCGAGATCGTCAAGGCCGAGGCCAAGCTGGGCAACGAGAGCTTCGTGGCCCGCGCACCCGCGGCCGTGGTCGAGCAGGAACGCGCCCGCCTGGCCGGCTTCGTCGAGACCCTGGACCGCCTGCGCGGCCAGCACGCCCGTCTGGCCTGACCCCGACGGAGACGCGCCCCATGCTCGCCTCGCTGCAGCAGCTCCCGGTGGCCTGGCAGACCGTCGGCCTGCTGCTGCTGAGCAATGTCTTCATGACCTTCGCCTGGTACGGCCACCTCAAGACCCTGGGCGGCAAGCCCTGGATCGTGGCCGTGGGGGTGAGCTGGGGCATCGCCTTCTTCGAGTACCTGCTGATGGTGCCGGCCAACCGCATCGGCGCCACGCAGTTCAGCGTCGGCCAGCTCAAGATCATGCAGGAGGTGATCACCCTGTCGGTCTTCGTGCCCTTCGCCGTCTTTTACTTGCGCGAGCCGCTGAAGCTCGACTACCTCTGGGCCGGCCTGTGCATGGTCGGCGCGGTGTACTTCATCTTCCGATCGCCCTGAACGCCTGTCAGGCTGTCTTCATGACAGTAATGTGACAATGCGTGCGCCCCGCCTGACGGGGCGTTTTTGCGTGTCCCTCTCCCGATCGAACGGCGTCCATGGTCTTCGGCAAGCTGCTGCCCCGCGAGGGGAATTTCTTCGAGCTCTTCAACGAGCAGGGCGGCCATGTCGTGGCGGGTGCGCGCGCCTTCCAGCGCATGCTCGAAGGCTATGGCAACCTGACCGAGCGCGAACATCAGGCGGCCCTGGTCGACGAGGCCGAGCAGGACGCCGACCGCGTGACCGCCGAGGTCATCCGCCTGCTGCACACCACCTTCGTCACGCCGCTGGATCGCGACCAGATCCACCGCCTGATCAATGCCCTCGACGACATCCTGGACCTGATGCAGGACGTCGCCGAGACCATGAGCCTCTACGACGTGCGCCGCATCAACGGCGAGGCCCTGCAGCTCGGCCAGCTCTCGGCCCGCTGCTGCGAGCGCGTGCAGCATGCCGTGAGCCTGCTGCCCAAGCTGAGCCAGCCCACCGCGGTGGAGGCGGCCCGCAAGACCTGCAAGGAAATCGACCAGCTCGAAGCCGAGGCCGATCGCGTCATGCGCACCGCCATGAGCCGACTGTTCCGCGAAGAGCAGGACGTGCGCGAGCTGATCAAGATGAAGGCCGTCTACGAGATGCTCGAAACCATCACCGACCTGTGCCGGGACGTGGCCAAGCAGATCGAGGGCATCGTCCTCGAAAACTCCTGAGCGCGGCCGGGGCGGGCATGGCGGAGGTCGGGATCGGGTTCTGGGTGCTGGTGCTGCTGGTCCTGCTGGCCCTGGGCTTCAGCTTCATGAACGGCTTCCACGACGTGGCGAATTCCATCGCCACCGTCGTCTCCACCGGGGTGCTGAAGCCGCAGCATGCGGTGGTCTTCGCCGCCTTCTTCAACTTCATCGCGATCTTCGTCTTCCACCTGGCGGTGGCGGCGACCGTCGGCAAGGGCATCGTGCAGCCCGGTCTGGTCGACCAGCATGTGCTGTTCGGCGCGCTGGCCGGTGCGATCGCCTGGAACCTGATCACCTGGTTCTCCGGCATCCCCTCCTCAAGCTCGCATGCGCTGATCGGCGGCCTCGTCGGTGCGGCGCTGGCCCAGGCCGGGCCATCGGCCCTGATCGCCACCGGCATCGGCCTCACCCTGGCCTTTCTCGTCCTCTCGCCCTTGCTGGGCTTCCTGCTCGGCGCGCTGCTCAGGGTGGCGGTGGCCTGGATCTGCCGCGGCATGCCGCCGCTGAAGGCGGACCGCGGCTTCCGCCGCCTGCAACTCGTCTCGGCCGGCCTCCACAGCCTGGGCCACGGCGGCAACGATGCGCAGAAATCGATAGGCATCCTCTGGATGCTGCTGATCGCCAGCGGCCACGCCGCCGGCAGCGATGCCTCGCCGCCCGGCTGGGCGATCGGCGGCTGCTACCTCGCGATCGCGGCCGGCACGATGTTTGGCGGCTGGCGCATCGTCAAGACCATGGGCCAGCGCCTGACCCGGCTCAAGCCGGTCGACGGTTTCTGCGCCGAAGCCGGCGGGGCCCTCACGCTCTTCGTGGCCACCGCCCTCGGCATCCCGGTCTCGACCACGCACACGATCACCGGCGCCCTGGTCGGCGCGGGTTCGACGCGGCGGATGTCGGCCGTGCGCCGGGGCCTGGCCGGCCCCGTCGTCTGGGCCTGGGCCTTGACGATTCCGGCCGCGGCGCTGATCGCGGCGCTCTTCCACGGCATCAGCCGCCTGGTCTTCTGAGGCCGGCGCAGGGCGGCCTGTCGAACAGACGGCCGTGACGGCTTGCGCCAGCATGGGGTGCAAGCCCGAACCGCCCGATGCGCCTGAGCCGCCGGGGGCCGGGCTCCGGGCCGCGATCTGCGCGGTCCGACCCTCCCAAGGACCTTCATCATGACCTCTTCCCTCTCTCCCGGCCGGCTGCTCGGCCTGGGCCTGCTCGTCTCGGCCCTGGCGGGCTGCGCGGTCGGCCGTGGCCAGCAGACCGTTGGCGCCTATGTCGACGACACGGCGATCACCACCAGCGTCAAGGCGCGGTTGCTTGACAACAAGGACGTGGCCGGCACCAGCATCCACGTCGAGACGCTCAACGGCACGGTGATGCTGTCGGGCTTTGCCAAGAGCCAGGACGAACGCAGCGTGGCCGAGTCGCTCACCCGCAAGGTCGAGGGGGTGAAGTCGGTGCGCAACGAGGTCATCGTGCGCCCCTGAGCCCCGGGCCTGCGGCCCGGCGCATCCCAGAAGGCCGCAGGCCCCCGCGGACACCGTCCACGGGGGCCTGCGGCCTGGGGCGGCGAGGGTTTCACGCCCCGCCCGGCTCGATCATCTGCAGGCCGTGCCCGATCACGATGGCCCCGATGCTCGCCCAGGCGGGCAGGGGGCCGATGGTCGCGCCAGGCGGTACCCAGGCCCAAAGGGTCAGGGGATGGAAGCCCAGATCGACCAGGCCGAGCAGTCCACCCAGCAAAAGCAGCAGGGCCAGCACACGCAGCGTCCTCACGGGCTGCCAACCCGGCAGGCCCGGCTCACAGCCTCTGCCCGCGGATCACCCGCAGCAGGATCACGGCCAGGGCCAGCACCAGCAGCACATGGATGAAGCCGCCGAGGGTGGTGGAGCTGACCAGCCCCAGCAGCCACAGCAGCAGAAGCACGATCGCAAGGGTTTCGAGCATGCCGTGCTCCGGAAGGGAAAGAGGCCTTGACTCTAGGCCCTGGCCCCGGCCGGGTCGGTGCGCCCGGCCACCCTCGCGCAGCGCCCGAGGGCTCATGACGCCCATGAAAAAGGGCTGCCAGCGGCAGCCCCGGGGGGTCGGACCGGGCCGGCCGCAGCGGGCCGGCGGGCCGGGATCACTTCTTCTCGGCCAGGGCCTTGAGGTTCTGCAGGCCGGACTGGTAGACGCCGGTGATGGCCTTGACCGCGGCTTCGTCGTTCTGGTCCGGCGGCGGATCGTTGTTCGGGTAGCCGCGGTAGAAGGCGCCGCGCCACTGCACTTTGGCCTTGCCGCCCTCGTCCATCACGGTGATGGTCGAGGTGTAGTTTGTCACCGGCAGCGCGCCACCATCCTTGGCGCGGTAGCTGTAGCTCATCTTCTCGGCGTTGTAGCCTTCGAGCGTCTCGGTCAGCGCGCCGCCGTTCTTCAGCTTGAGCTGGCGCACCGAGCCGACTTCGTTGCCCTTGTCCGCCGGGCTCTCGGCCACGGCGGGGTGCCACTTGCTCAGCGCGCTGAAGTCCTTGATCAGGGCCCAGACGGCAGCCGGCGGGGCGTCGATGGTGATGACTTCGCTGGCCTTCTGGCGCGTCGGGCCGTGGGCCGCGGCGAAGGTGGGCGCGAAGGCCAGCGCGACAGCGGCGCAGGCCAGGCGGCGGGAAAACCTCATCGTGTCTCCTGGAAGGGAAGGAAGGGGAAGGACGCTCGTGCGGCGCCTTGCTTCACCTGGGGGTGGAACCGGGGTCGGGCTGCGCGCGCGGCGTGCCGATGAAGACACCGAAGCCGCGCGGATTGCTGCCGACAGGCAGCGTGGCAAGCGTCTTGCCGCTGGATCCGTCGAGCACCGAAACATTGTCATCCATCCAGTTCACGACCAGCACCTGCCCGTCCTGGGCGGCCACGCCCTCGGGGTAGCCGAAGCCGGGCAGGGTGTCGATCACGCGCAGCGTGTCCGGGTCGATCACGCTGACCGAGTCGCTGCCCTGGTTGCTCACATACAGCCGGCGCCCGCCGGCGGCCAGGGCCGCGCTGTAGGGGCGCTTTCCGACGGCCACGGTGCCCACGGGCGCCAGGCTGCGGGCGTCGAGCACGCTCACGCTGTCGCCGTAGACATTGAGCACATAGAGCCGCTCGCGCGGCGCGTCATGCGTGAGCGCGAAGGGATGGGCGCCCACCGCCGCGCGCGCCCGCACCGTGCGCGTGGCCGGGTCGATCACGCTGAGCCGGTCCTCGTCGCGCTCGACGACGTAGACGCTGTGCCCGTCCGGATGCACCGCCACGCCGGCCGGCGCGCGGCCCAGCGGCAGGGCCCAGCGCTCGGCCAGGGTCTGCGCATCCAGGGCAAGCAGGCGGTTGCCGAACCAGTCGGCCAGGTAGACGGTGCCGCCGTCGGGGCTGACGGCGATGCCGACCGCGCCCCCGCCGGCCTTGGCCCGGGCGGCGACCTTCAGCGTCCGAAGATCGAGCGCGACGACTTCGTCGCTGCCCGGGTTGCTGATGTAGGCGCGGTCGCCCTGCGCGCTGACGGCAATGCCGGCCGGGCCCTGGCCCACCGGCACCGTGGCCTGCACGCGCAGCGTGGCCAGGTCGATCACCGAGACATCGTGGCTGCCCTGGTTGGTGATGAGGGCCAGGCCCCGCGGGCCGGTGGCATGGGCGGCCGGCGCCGTGAACAGCAGCGCCATCAGGCCCAGGGCCGGCAGGCTGCGCGCGAACAAGCGGAAGGGACAGGTCATGGGGCAGGTGGGAGCGGGGCCGCCCCGGCCGGTTCCCCGGGGTTCACCCGGGGCGGGGCGCCCTTGCGGCCGAGCTTGAAGCTGATCATGGCCCGCAGCCGCTGCGGGCTCACCGGCTTGGTGAGCAGGTGGAAGCCCAGGGCCTCGGCCTGGTCCTCCTGCCCGCCCAGGGTGCTGCCGGTGATCATCAGCGCCGGCAGCTCGCCCAGGCCGGCCTGGGCGCGCAGGCGCTTGAGCACCTGCAGGCCGTTGCCGTCGGGCAGGCGGTAGTCGACCAGCAGCAGGTCGGGCCGGGGCTTGCCCTGGGTCGAGGCCAGGGCCAGCCAGGCCTCCAGGCCGGCCAGGCTGTCGACCAGCTCGACCTGCGCCTCCCAGCCCTGCAGCAGCACGCGCAGGCTGTCGCGCACCGCCGCCTCGTCCTCGACGACGAGTATGGAGCGGCCGGCCAGGGTCAGCTCCGCGCGCGGGCCGGGCAGCGGCGGCGGCGGCCGGTCGGGCGGCAGCCGGCCGGCCGGCAGGGACAGGTGGAAGACCGAGCCCCGCCCCGGCCAGGAGCGCAGCCCGACCGGTGCGGCCATCAGCCGCGACAGGCGCCGCACGATGGCCAGCCCCAGGCCCAGGCCCTTGCGCTCCTGCGGCGCCAGGGCCGGCCGGCCGGGGGCCTGGTAGAACTCGTCGAAGATGCGGTCCTGCTCGACCGGACTGATGCCCACGCCGCTGTCCCAGACCTCGATGCGCACCTGATCGCCGCGTCGCCGTGCGGCCACCAGCACGCCGCCGTCCTCGGTGTAGCGGATGGCATTGGCGAGCAGGTTGCGGACGATGCGGTCGACCAGCACCGGGTCGGCGAAGAAGGCGTGCTGGTGGCCGCGGAAGCGCAGGGCCAGGCCCTTCTCGAAGGCAATCGGCGCGTACTGCAGGCGCAGCCGGCTGAAGAGCTGGGCGCAGGCAAAGTGCGCGGGCACGGGCTCGACCACGCCGGAGTCGATCTTGCTCAGGTCGAGCAGCTCGCCGAACAATGCCTCCAGCGCCTCGACCGAGCTGTTGATGCTGTTGACCAGGCTCACCACCTCCAACTGCCCCTGGGTGCGGGCGCGCAGGGCCTCGGCGAACAGGCCCAGGGCATGCAAGGGCTGGCGCAGGTCGTGGCTGGCGGCGGCAAGGAACTGGGTCTTGGCGCGGCTGGCGGTCTCGGCGGCGCGGCGCGCCTGCTCGGCCACCGCCTTCTCGGCCCGGAGCTGCTCGGCCAGGGCCTCGGTGCGCACCTTCAGGCGGATGGTGCGCTCGAAGGTCGCCCGGTAGACGCTGCCCAGGGTGGCCGTCATCGCGAAGGCCAGGCCCAGCACGCCGGCCAGCACCGGGCCGCCATGCTGCGGGTCGATCGCCACCCGGGCGATCAAGGGCAGCAGGGCCAGCACGATGAAGCTGGCGAAGATGCGGAACTGCGGCGCCAGCAGGGTGATGGAGCCCACCGCATAGCTGTAGACGATGATGATCAGCGCCGTCTGCGACAGCGCCGAGCCATGGCTGTAGAGCAGCCAGGGCGCCAGGCCCCAGACCACGCCCGAGGCCATCACGCTCACATTCCAGCGCCGCAGCCACAGCGGGGCCTCGGCGGCCCGCGCGCCCAGGCTGGTCTTTTCGTAACGCCCGCGCAGGGCCAGCCGGGTCAGCCAGACGATGCTGAAGATGCCGGCCCAGCCCCACAGCGTCACGGCCGGCGTGGTCGGCAGGTAGATCGCGAAGACGACCAGTGCGCCCAGCAGGTTGCCGAACAGCGACACCCCGACCTGGGCATAGAGGGCACTGACCTTGTCCGGCAGCAGCCGGGCTTCGCTCAGGAAGGTTTCGTCTTCGGGCGCGGGCAGGCCCTCGGGCCCCTCGCCCGGCTTCATTTCGCGGGGTTTGCCGCCGCCGCCGGGCTTGCGCGCTGCGGCCGGCGCCAGCCGGGCAGGTAGCCGCCCTGCACCGACATCTGGCCGACGGCCAGCACCGCCTGGGTTCGGGTGTTCACGCCCAGGGCGCGCAGCACGGCGGCGACATGGTCCTTGATGGTCTCGACCGACAGGCTCAGCTCGCGGGCGATCACCTTGTTGGGCTTGCCCTGCAGCAGCAGGGTGAGCACATCGGTCTGGCGCGGGGTCAGGCCCAGCTCGGCCAGGCTCACCTGGGCCGGTTGCGCCTCGCCGTTGGCCGTCACGCCCAGGCTGACCGCGGCGCCGGCGGTTGCGCTTTCGGTGGCCATCGGCGGCACGTAGATGCCCCCGGACATCACCAGCAGCAGGGCGGCGGTCAGCTCCTCGGTGCTTGCCCGCTTGGAGACATAGCCCATGGCGCCCAGGTCGATGCAGCGGATCACGTCCTGGTTGTTGCTGGCCCCGGAGATCACCACCACGGGCAGGGCGGGATACAGCTCGCGCAGCTCGGCGAGCAGGACGAAGCCGTCGGCATCGCCCAGTTGCAGATCGAGCAGCACCAGATCGTGGTCGGCCTCATGCTCCAGCAGGTGCCGCGCCGCGGCCGCGCTGTTGGCTTGCATCACCCGTGCCGCAGGCTCCAGGCTCTCGATCAGGGCCTTCATGCCCGAAAGCACGAGGGGATGGTCGTCTACCAGCAGCACCCGCATCGCGTCACCCTCCGTCCCTGTGATTTTTTTCATGCCCCGCTCGACTTGGCCGGGCCGTCCCGGATGCTAGCCGAGCTTTCCCCCTCGTTGGAGGGGGGTGGCCCGGGTTTCGGGGGGCTCAGGACGCATTCAGCCAGTCGAGCACCGAGCGCCATTGCGCCAGGTCCTTTTCGACCCGGGCGGGCGCCACGTCCCACAGCGTCAGGCCGTGGGCGGCAAGCTGCACATAGTTCTGCGTCTCGCGCAGGGGGCCGAGCACGGGCACGCCGAGCTGGCCGAGGAATTCCTGCAACTGCTGGGCGGCATGGGTGTGCTCGCGCACGCGGTTGCCAAGCACGGCCAGCGGCACCTTCGCATGCTTGCGGCGGGCCTGCAGCTCGGCCAGGAAGGCCGCGCTGGCGCGGATGTCGAAGAGGCTGGCCTGCAGCGGCACCAGCACCCGGTCGGCCAGCTTCATCACCGCATCGAGCCGCTTGCCGTGCAGGCCGGCCGGGGTGTCGAGCACCAGATGGGTCGTGCCCTTGGGCGGGCGCACGATGGCCTCATGCTCGGTCAGTTCCCAGCCGCGGATGGGCGGCAGCTCGGGCGCCCGCTGGGCCAGCCAGGCGGCCGAGGACTGCTGGCGGTCGGCGTCGCCGAGCATCACCGCATGGCCCTGCCGGGCCAGATAGCCGGCCAGGTTCGTCGACACCGTCGACTTGCCCACGCCGCCCTTGGGATTGGCCACCACGATGACCGGCATTGCCGACCTCCTTCCACATGCTCGTCGATGTTCGCCGGACACCATGACGGCCGTCATGACGAACCCTCATCCTGCCGGTGCGGGCGCCGTGCCGGCGCGGGATCACTGTAAGGCCGGCCCGCCCGCTTCGACCCACCCGGCGTGAGGCGGTGCTGCCGCCTCCCCGCAGCCCTTGGCCATCGCGGTCTCCCCCAGCGGAGCTTCCGTGCGGCCCGGGCCTCGGCTGTCCCCTCCCACCCCCTGCGTCCTCCGTCCAAGGAATCATCATGACCTCGACCCCCTCCCTTCTCGGCCTGGCTGCGGCCGCCGTGCTCGCCGGCCTGTCCACCCTGCCGGCCCAGGCCCAGGTCTCGGCCGCCGAAGCCCAGGTCAATGCGCTCGAAGGCCTGGCCGGCAAGCAGCCGGGCACGCGCCGCTCCTTCGCCAAGGGCCTGTGCGCCACCGGCCATTTCGTCGGCAACACCGTCGGCCGCACGCTGTCGACGGCGGCCGTCTTCAACGGCGACAAGGTGCCGGCGGTGATCCGCTTCTCGGTCGGCGGCGGCAACCCGCGCGCCAGCGACAAGGGCAAGTCGGCCCGCGGCCTGGCCGTGGCCCTGGACCTGGCCAATGGCGAGCAGTGGCAGATGGCCAATGTCTCGGCGCCGGTCTTCTTCGTCAGCCGGCCCGAGCAGTTCGTGCCCTTCCTCGAAGCGCGCACCGCCGACCCGGCCACCGGCAAGCCCGATGCGGCCAAGCTCAAGGCCTTCAACGAAGCCAATCCGGACACCACCAAGCAGGGCGCCTACTTCGCCAAGAACCCGGTGCCGGCCAGCTATGGCGCCACGCCCTACTGGAGCACCAATGCCTTCATCCTCAGCGATGCCCAGGGCGTGAACCGCCACGTGCGCTGGCAGTTCGTGCCGGTCAAGGGCTTCGAGGGCCTGAACGACGAGCAGCTCAAGGCCCTGCCGGACAACTTCCTGGCCGATGAACTGCGCAAGCGCGTGGCCGCCGGCCCGGTGGTCTTCGATTTCAAGTTGCAGCTTGCCGAAGCCGGCGACAACCTGACCAACCCGACCGAAGCCTGGCCCGACAGCCGCCTGCTGCTGCCGGCCGGCCAGCTCGTGATCGACAAGGTCGAGGCCGACGGTGCCGGCGCCTGCGAGCGCATGACCTTCAACCCGATCGTGCTGCCCAAGGGCATCGCGCCCTCGGCCGACCCGGTGCTGAACGCCCGCGCCGCGCCCTACGGCGTGTCGCTGGGCCGTCGCCTGACCGAAGCAACCAGCAAGTAAGCCGACACCGCTGCGCCGGGCCCGCAAGGCGCCCGGCGGAGGGTACCCAGGGGCCCCTGCGGGGGCCCCTTACCATTGCGGCATGTCCTTTCTCGACCGCCTGCACGCCGCCGAGCGCCGGGCCGACAGCCTGCTGTGCGTCGGTCTCGACCCCGATCCCGCCAAGTTCCCGGCCCCGTGGACGGGCGATGCGGGCCGCATCTTCGATTTCTGCGCCCGCATCGTCGATGCGACCAAGGATCTGGTGCTGGCCTACAAGCCGCAGATCGCCTACTTCGCCGCGCACCGGGCCGAGGACCAGCTCGAACGCCTGATGGCCTACCTGGCCCGCACCGCGCCCGATGTGCCGGTCATCCTCGACGCCAAGCGCGGCGACATCGGCGCGACCGCCGAGCAGTACGCCCGCGAGGCCTTCGACCGCTACCAGGCCGATGCCGTCACCGTCTCGCCCTTCATGGGCTTCGACACGGTCGAACCCTACCTGCGCCGGCCCGGCAAGGGCGTCTTCCTGCTCTGCCGCACCTCCAATCCGGGCGGGGCGGACTGGCAGGCCCAGCGCCTGGCCGACCTGCCGGGCCAGCCGCGGCTTTACGAGCACCTGGCCGCGATGGCCGAGACCCGCTGGAACCGCAACGGCCAGCTCGGCCTGGTCGTCGGCGCGACCTGGCCCGAGGAGCTGGCCCGCGTGCGCGCGCTGGCGCCGACGCTGCCGCTGCTGATCCCCGGGGTGGGTGCGCAGGGCGGCGATGCCGCAGCCACGGTGCGCGCCGCCTGGCGCGGCACGCCCGAGGGCGGCAGCACGGCGCCGATCGTCGTGAATTCCTCGCGTGCGGTGCTCTATGCCAGCGCCGGGCCGGACTTTGCCGAGGCCGCCCGCCGCGAGGCCCTGGCCACGCGCGACACGCTCAACGCCGCCCGCCGCGGCTGAACCGCGGCCGGCCGGGCGATCAGGCCGCCGGCTTGGCCGGCGCCGCTGGCCCGATCGAGAGCAGCGCCGCCAGCAGGATCAGGCCGCCGCCGCCCAGCAGGCCGGGGCTCAGGGCCTGCTCGCCCAGGGCCACCGACGACAGGGCGGCGATCGGCACCTCGGTGAGCATGATCACCGCCGTCACGCTGGCCGGCAGCCGTGCGGCGCCGTGCTGCAAGGCCATGTTCGAGGCGCTGAAGGCCAGCGCCAGCAGCAGGGCCAGCGGCAGCCAGCCCGGCAGCGGCCAGGGCGCCGGCGGCGCCGGCACCTGGCCGAGCAGGCCCAGCGCCAGGGCCAGGCCGCTGCCGACCAGCAGGCCGCCCAGGAACATGGCCATGCCGCGTGCGGCGGGCGTGGCCTCGGCCTCGCGCCGCAGCAGCACATTGTTCAGCGCGAATCCGAAGCCGCCGGCCACGCCCAGCAGCTCGGGCAGGCCCAGGGCCGCGGGGGCTGCGGCATCGGGCGAAGCGCCGCCCTCGGGCAGCAGCACCAGCACGGCGCCGCCCAGGGCCAGCAGCACGCGCAGCAGGTCGCGCGCGGTCGGCTTCTCGCCCAGCAGCGCCCAGCCCAGGCCGACCGCCCAGAGCGGCATCAGGTAGAACAGCAGCACCACGCGCAGCACGTCGCCGATGCTGACGGCCCAGTTGAAGCAGGCATTGGTCAGGCCGGCGGCCAGCAGCAGGGCGATCAGCGGCCGGCTGCGCAGCACCTGCCCCAGGGCCTGCGGCTCGCGCCAGGCCATCAGCAGCACGGCGATCAGGAAGACGGCGCCCGTGGCCCACAGCGCATGCAGGCCGGCGGCCTGCAATTGCCGCAAGGGCCACCAGGACAGGCCCCAGACCGTCGCATTGAAGACCAGCGCCGCCACGGCCCCGCCGCGGCCCGAGAAGGCAGCCGACATCGCCCCGCCGCTCAGTGGCAGTCGCTGCGGGCGATCTGCAGCAGGCGCTCCAGCTCCTCGCGGTGCAGCACGCCATTGCGCCGGTGCCAGCGGCGGATCAGGGCCATGGTGCCGGCAACGGCCAGGCCGAAGATCGTGATCGCGCCGAAGGCCGACAGGCCCACCGTCGTCATGCCGGCGTAGGCCGCGCCCAGGCCGAGGATGCAGGCCTGCTCGTTGAAGTTCTGCACGGCGATCGAGCGGCCGGCCCCCATCAGGTTGTGGCCGCGGTGCTGGAGCAGCGCATTCATCGGCACGACCAGGAAGCCGCCCAGCGCGCCCAGCAGCAGCAGGAAGGGGGCGGCCAGCCAGGCGTCGCGGATGAAGATCAGCACGATCATCAGCAAGCCCATGCCGATGCCCAGCGGCAGCGTGCGGGTGGCATCCTCCAGCCGCATGCGCAGCGAGGCCGCCACCGCGCCGACGGCCGTGCCGATGGCCACCACGCCGACCAGGGTCGAGGCCTGGGTCGTGCCATAGCCCAGCGCCGCCGCGGCCCAGGCCAGCACGATGTAGCGCAGGTTGCCGCTGACGCCCCAGAACAGCGTGGTCGTGGCCAGCGAGATCTGGCCCAGCTTGTCGTTCCACAGCCGGGCATTGCAGGACACGAAGTCGCGCAACAGGGCCAGCGGGCCGGCCATGGGCAGCAGCCGGGCCTCGGTGCGCGGGATGAAGAGGTTGAAGACCGCCGCGATCACATAGAGCAGCACCAGGCTGGCAATGGCCGCCTGCGCCGGCTGGGTGATGCCCGGCAGGCCCAGGCCCATCAGGTGCGGCGAGATGACCGGGCCGATGAGCTGCCCGCCCAGCACCACGCCCAGGATGATCGAGGCGATGGTCAGCCCCTCGATCCAGCCATTGGCCTGGACCAGTTGCGAGGGCGGCAGCAGCTCGGTGAGGATGCCGTACTTGGCCGGCGAATAGGCCGCCGCGCCCAGGCCGACGATGGCATAGGCCGCCAGCGGATGCGTGCCGAAGAGCATGGCCAGGCAGCCGATCACCTTGATCGTGTTCGACACGAACATCACCCGGCCCTTGGGCACCGCATCGGCGAAGGCGCCGACGAAGGGCGCGAGCAGCACATAGAACAGCGCAAACATCGGCACCAGGGCCGCGCGCTGCCATTCCGGCTCGCCGCTGCTGCGCAGCAGCTCGACGGCGGCGACGAAGAGCGCGTTGTCCGCCAGCGAGCTGAAGAACTGCGCTGACATGATGGTGTGGAAGCCGCGCTTCATGCGCTTGGTTCTGCTCGTTCGGTGGGACGGCCTCGGGCGCGGCCCGCCGTGCAGGCCACGTGCCCACCGTAGACGCCAGGGGCGGCGGGTTATAGCACGCGCTTCTTGACGGATGGCAGCCAGGGTCGACCCGGCCCGCAGCGCCCGGCGCGGCCGTGTGAGGGGCCACACTTGCGCCTGCGCCGGCCGCGAGCCGGCGGCCTCCTGACCCCACCGCCGCGCCCATGCCCCGCCCGATCCAGGCCCTGATCCACCCCGCCGCCCTGCGCCACAACCTGGCCCGCGCCCGCGCCCATGCGCCCGATGCCCGGCTGCTGGCCGTCGTCAAGGCCGATGCCTACGGCCATGGCATCGAGCGTGTCTACCCGGCCCTGCGCGGCGCCGATGCCTTCGCCCTGCTCGACCTTGCCGAGGCCGAGCGCCTGCGCGCCCTGGGCTGGCGCGGCCCCATCCTGCTGCTGGAGGGCGCTTTCGAGCCGCGCGACCTGGAGGCGGCCTCGCGCCTGGGCCTGTGGCATGTCATCCACCACGAGGCGCAGATCGACTGGCTGGCCGCGCACAAGACCGATGTGCCGCAGCGCATCTTCCTCAAGCTCAACAGCGGCATGAACCGCCTGGGCTTCGCGCCGCAGGCCCTGCGCGGCGCCTGGGCGCGGCTCGATGCGCTGCCCCAGGTCGAGGAAATCTCGCTGATGAGCCACTTTGCCGATGCGGACGCCGATGCGGAGGCCGAGGCCGACCCCCATGCGGCCGGCGCCCTGCCGCCGCGCGGCATCGCCGCGGCCTGCGCGCGCTGGCTCGATGCCACCGCCGGCCTGCCCGGCGAGCGCAGCCTGGCCAACAGCGCGGCCCTGCTGCGCCACGGCCGCCGGCCCCTGCACCAGGCTGCTGCGGCAGCCGGCGGCCCGCGGCCCGAAGCCGGCGACGCTGCCGACACCCTGCTGGCGGCCGACTGGGTCCGCGCCGGCCTGATGCTCTACGGCGGCTCGCCCGACCATCCGCGCCGCAGCGCCGCCGACTGGGACCTGCGCCCCGCCCAGACCCTGCGCAGCCGGCTCATTGCCGTGCAGGACCTGCAGCCCGGCGAGACCGTCGGCTACGGCAGCTGCTACCGCGCCGCGCGCGCCATGCGCATCGGCATCGCCGCCTGCGGCTATGCCGACGGTTACCCGCGCCATGCGCCGGCCGAGACCGAGGCCGGCGCCCCGGTGCTCGTCGACGGCCTGCGCACCCGCACCGTCGGCCGGGTCTCGATGGACATGCTGGCGGTCGACCTGGAGCCCCTGCGCGCCGCCGGCCGGCCGGCCGGCGTCGGAGCCGAGGTCACGCTCTGGGGCGAGGGCCCGGGGGGCAGCCGCCTCCCCATCGACGAAGTCGCCGAGGCCTGCGGCACCGTGGCCTACGAGCTGATGTGCGCGCTTTCGCCGCGCGTGCCGGTGCGCTGCCTCGACGAGGACGGCGCCGACCCGGGCTGAGCCCGAGCCGCGGCCTGGCCGGGCCGCCCCACAATCCGCGCCGCGGCGCCCGCGGGCGGGTGCCGGGTTCGGCGCTTGCTTGCCGAAGCGCCTCATGTCCCACGGAGACCTGCCGATGAGCTCGCCCCATCTCTCGATGACCGTGCTGATGACGCCCGACATGGCGAACTTCTCCGGCAAGGTCCACGGCGGCCAGATCCTGCGCCTGCTCGACCAGGTCGCCTATGCCTGCGCGGCGCGCTATGCCGGCAGCTATGTCGTCACCCTCTCGGTCGATTCGGTCATCTTCCGCGAGCCGGTGCAGGTCGGCGAGCTGCTCACCTTCCTGGCCTCGGTCAACCACACGGGCAACACCTCCATGGAAGTCGGCGTCAAGGTGGTGGCCGAGAACATCCGCACCCAGGCCGTCCGCCATGTGAACAGTTGCTTCTTCACCATGGTGGCGCTCGACGAGGCCGGCAAGCCGCAGAAAGTGCGGCCGCTGCCCATCGAGACGCCCGAGGCCCTGCGCCGCTTCGAGGCCGCGAAAGTCCGCCGCCAGTTGCGCCAGGAACTGCAGCGCCGCTTCGACGAGACCCGCCAGTCCTCGTCCACCGGCGGCACCTGAGACCGGCTGCGCACGCTGCCCGGGCCATGAGCCGCATCCTCATCGATCCCGCCGAGCTGGAATGGACGGCCATCCGCGCCCAGGGCCCGGGGGGACAGAACGTCAACAAGGTCTCGAATGCGGTGCAGTTGCGCTTCGACGTGGCAGCTTCCAGCCTGCCCGAGCCGGTCAAGGCCCGGCTGCTCGCGCGGGCCGACCAGCGCCTGAGCCGCGACGGCGTCCTCGTCATCAAGGCCCAGACCGAGCGCAGCCTGCTGCGCAACCAGGCCGAGGCCCTGGCGCGGCTGCAAGCCCTGGTCGACGCCGCCGCCCGGCCGCCCCAGCCCCGCCTGGCCACCCGCCCGACCCGTGCCTCGGTGCGCCGCCGCCTCGACGGCAAGCGCCTGCTGGGCGAGCGCAAGGCCGCGCGGCGCGGCGGCGCGGGCGACTGAGGCCGCCTCAGTCAACGATCAGCCGCGGCCCTTCGCTGCCGGCGGCGACGATCTCGCCGATCTCCGCCGCGGCGGCAAAGCCGTGGACTTGGAAAACGGCCAGCACGGCCTCGACGGCCTCGGGCGCGCAGCTCACCAGCAGGCCGCCGCTGGTCTGCGGGTCGGTCAGCAGGGCCTGGTCGATCGCGTCGCGCCGGCTGCCCAGGGCCACCTGGCTGCCGTAGCCGGTCCAGTTGCGGCCGGAGGCGCCGGTCACGAAGCCCTGTTCGGCCAGGCCGCGCACGCCGGCCAGCAGGGGCACGCGGGCCCAGTCGATGCGCAGGCTGGCGCCGGCGCCGCGGGCCAGCTCCAGGCCGTGGCCGGCCAGGCCGAAGCCGGTCACATCAGTCAGGGCATGCACGCCGTCGATCGCCGCCAGGTCCGGGCCGGGGGTGTTGAGCTTGGTGGTGCTGGCGATCATCTGGGCATAGCCCTCGGCGCCGAGCTGCTCCTTCTTGAGCGCCGCCGAAAGCACGCCCACGCCCAGCGGCTTGCCAAGGATGAGCCGGTCGCCCACCTTCGCATCGGCATTGCGCTTGACCCGCTTGGGGTGGACCAGGCCCAGGGCCACCAGGCCGTAGATGGCTTCGACCGAGTCGATGGTGTGGCCGCCGGCGATGGGGATGCCGGCCGCGCGGCACACCGACTGGCCGCCATCCAGGATGCGACCGATCACCTCGACCGGCAGCACATTGATCGGCATGCCGACCAGGGCGAGGGCCAGGATGGGCCGGCCGCCCATGGCATAGACATCGCTGATGGCATTGGTGGCGGCGATGCGGCCGAAGTCGTAGGGGTCGTCGACGATGGGCATGAAGAAGTCCGTCGTCGCGATCAGTGCTTGCTCCTCGTTGAGCTTGTAGACGGCGGCGTCGTCGGCGGTCTCGATGCCCACCATCAGCTCGGGCGGGATCGGCATGGCGGCCGTGCCCTTGAGGATTTCGGACAGCACGCCCGGGGCGATCTTGCAGCCGCAGCCGCCGCCGTGGGAGAGCGAGGTCAGGCGCGGCACGGGCGCGGGGGCGGGGCAGGTTTCGGGGCTGGGGCTGTTCATCGGGGGCTCCGTGGGGCAGGGTAGGGCGCTCGGCCCGTCGCGGCGCAGCATGCGGCACAAGGGGGCGGGCGCAGGGGCAGGGGCAAGGACAGGGTCGCGGGCGTCAGCGCATCCTGACAGTGTCGGTCTTCACGCGCAGCCGGGCGCTTCGGCCAGGCCGAGCCGGCCCAGCCAGTTGCGCAGGCAGGCCTGCTCGTGGCCGGGCAGGAAGCGCGGCGCCAGCGCCTCGGCGCGGGCCTGCAAGGTGGCGAGCCGGGCGGGCTCGTCGCGCAGCGCGACCAGGGCCAGCCGCAGGCTGTCGGCGTCGCCGGGGGCGAAGTAGCCGGGCCAGTCCTCGCCCAGCATGCCGACATTGCCGGACACCCGCGAGGCCAGCACCGGCGTGCCGCTGCAGACGGCCTCCATCACCACATGCGCGCCGCCTTCCATGTGGCTGGGATGGATCAGCAGGTGGGCGCGCTGGATGCGCTGGCGCGTCTCGCCATGCGGCCGGGCGCCCAGCCAGCGGTAGCGCGGGCAGCGCGCGGCCAGGGCCTGGGCCTGGGCGCCCAGGGCCGGGTCCAGCGGGGCGCCGAGGTGGTCGATGAAGAGATCCTGCCGTTCGGCCAGGAGTTCGGCCAGGGCGAAGATCAGCTCCGGCGCCTTCTCGGCCCGCAGGTGGCCGACGACGAGGGCGCGAAGGTGGCGGCTGGTCTTGGGCAGGGTGCGGCGCGGCGTGGTCGATTGCCAGCACACGTCGGCGCGCGCCCGGTGCGCGGCCGGCAGGGCCTGCAGGGCCTCGGGTTGCAGCAGCAGCAGGCGATCGGCCAGGTCCAGCGAGCGCAGGGCCTGCGGATCGCCGGCGGGCAGGTCCTTGTAGAGGTCGGTGCCGGTCAGCACCAGGCCCAGCGGCCGGCCGGGATGCGCCGCCCGCCAGCGCGCCACCGCCCCGGCCGAGCGCCGCGCATGCAGGGCGATCAGGCCGTCGGGCAGGGGGCCGGGCTCGGTGCCGGTCCAGTCGCCCGCGATCCGGCAGTCGGCCGTGCTGCGCAGCAGGCGCGCCCAGCGGGCGGCGGTCTGCCAATTGCCGTTGTTGTCGGCCGCCCGGGCGGGCGTGACGAGGTGGATCAGCGGGCGCGACATGGCCGGCGGTGTAGCACACCGGGCTTGCCGCCGGCGCCGCGGCAGCCGGCGGCCCGTGTTCCCGACGGGCCTTCGCCGGGGCCCCGGCCGGTCGGCCTACCATGCGCCTCAACCATGGATCTTGACGCCAGTTTCCGCACCGTCGCCGCGCCCCAGCTTGCGGCCATGCTGCGGGCCAGCCGGCAGGCCACCCTCGACCTGCTCACCGTGCTGGCCGCCCAGCTCGGTCCGGCCCTGCGCGTGCCGCAGCGCGACAGCCTGAACCTGCCGCTGTGGGAAGCCGGCCACATCGCCTGGTTCCAGTCCTGGTGGATCGCCCGCCTGCCGGCCGAACAGCGCCACCGCGGTGCCGAGGCCGACCCCCTGGCCCCCCGCCACCCGCCGGCGCCAGTGGCCAGCCCGCTGGACGACGACCGCCTGCACGACTCCAGCCACGTCCCCCATGCCAGCCGCTGGCACTTGCCCCTGCCCGATCTGCAAGCCACCCGCGAGCGCCTGCACCAGGGCCTGGACGAGACCCTGGCCCTGCTGGCGCATGCCCCGGGCGACGACGCCGGCCTCTACTTCTACCGCCTGGTGCTGGCCCATGAGGACATGCACCAGGAGGCCGGCCTGATGCTGGCCCAGCAGCTCGGCCTGGATCCCGGCCCCCAGGCGCCGCGCCCGCCGGCAGCCCCGCCCGCGCGGCCCGAGCTGAGCCTGCCCGGCGGCCCCATCGAGCTGGGCGAGGACGGCGAGGCCGAGGCCTTTCGCTTCGACAACGAATGCGGCCGGCGCCAGGTCGAGCTGGCGCCCTTCCGCATCGACGCCCGGCCGCTGCGCCAGCGCGATTTCCTGGCCTTCGTCGAGGACGGCGGCTACGAGGACCCGCGGCTCTGGTCGCCCGCCGGCTGGGCCTGGCGCCAGGCCCGCGCGGCCGAGGGCGAGGCCCTGCCGCGCGCGCTGCGCATGCCCGGCCCGGACGGGGCGCGGGCCCCGATCAACCAGGCGGGTGCCGAGCGGCGCGTCTTCGCGCGCTGGCTGCCGGTCGATCCCGAGGCCGCCATGCAGCAGGTGAGCGCCTTCGAGGCCGAGGCCTGGTGCCGATGGGCCGGCCGTCGCCTGCCGACCGAGGCCGAATGGCTGGCCGCCGCCCGCCTGCCGCCGGCCACCGGCTTCGCCTGGGGCGAGGTCTGGGAATGGACGGCCGAGGCCTTCAGCCCCTTCGAGGGCTTCCGGCCCCATCCCTACCGCGACTACTCCCAGCCCTGGTTCGGCGACCACCGCGTGCTGCGCGGCGCGGCCTGGACCACGCCGATGCGTCTGCGCGACCGGCGCATGCGTAACTTCTACCGTCCGGGCCGCCATGACGTGATCGCCGGTTTCCGTAGCTGCGCGCCCTGAGCCCGGCGTGCGGTCATCGACCCTCAGGTGTAATGCGCCGGCCCGGGCGCCCGACGCACCGTCGAGACGCCAACCCCCTGCCCCGTTCGCACCCTCCGGAGACCGCCATGCTTGATCGCCTGCCCTCGCGCACCCTCAAAGCCCTGTTGCTGGGCGCTGCCCTGGCCCTCGGCCCGCTCGGCGCCGCCCTGGCCCAGACCACCCTGCGCGTGACCACCATCCCCGAGGAAGCTGCCACCGAGCAGGTGCGCAAGTTCACCCCGCTGGCCCAGTACCTGGAGAAGAAGCTCGGCGTGAAGGTCGAGTTCACCCCGGTCAGCGACTACCCGGCGGCGGTCGAGGCCCTGGTCAACAAGAAGGTCGAGCTGGTCTGGTTCGGCGGCTTCACCCATGTGCAGGCGCAGATCCGCTCGGGCGGCAAGATCGTCCCCATCGCCCAGCGCGTGGAGGACACCAAGTTCACCTCGGTCTTCATCGCCAAGACCGATTCGGGCATCAAGACCCTGGCGGACCTGAAGGGCAAGCAGGTTTCCTTCGGCTCGCAGAGCAGCACCTCGGGCCACCTGATGCCGCGCAGCAACCTGCTCAATGCTGGCCTGGACCCGGAGAAGGACTTCAAGCGCATCGCCTACAGCGGCGCGCATGACGCGACCATCGCCTCGGTGGTCAGCGGCAAGGTCGATGCCGCGGCGCTGGACGTGACGGTGTGGAAGAAGTTCGTCGCCGAAGGCAAGGTCGACACCAAGGCGGTCGATGTGTTCTTCACCACCCCGCCCTTCTTCAACTACAACTGGTCGGTGCATGCCGACCTGCCGGCCGATCTGCGCGAGAAGATCAAGGCCGCCCTGCTGGCCCTGGACGACAGCACGCCCGAAGGCGCCGAGATCCTCAAGCTCAACCGCGCCAGCCGCTACATCGAGACCAAGCCCGAGAACTACAAGGGCCTGGAAGCCGCGGGCCGCAGTGCCGGCCTGCTCTGATCCGGTCTGAGGACAGCTTCCGATGCAGCTTGACCTGGACGGGCTGGAGGCCCGTCATCCTGCCGCCAAGCCGGGCAGCCCGGCAGCCTTGCGCGGCCTGGACCTGCATGTGGAGGCAGGCGAGCAACTGGCGGTGATCGGCCCCTCGGGGGCGGGCAAGACCAGCCTGCTCCAGGTGCTGGCCTGCGCGATGCAGCCCGCCGCCGGCCACTTGCGCCTGGGCGGGCAGGACCCCTGGGCGCTGGGCCAGGCCGCGCGGCAGGTGCTGCGCGGCCGGCTCTTCCTGGCGCCGCAGGTGCCGCCGCTGCCGCCGCGGCAGCGGGTCGTCACCTCGGTGCTGGCCGCCCGCCTGCCTGCCCTAAGTCTGCTGCGCAGCCTGCGCGCGCTGCTCTATCCCGACGACATTCCCGGCGCGCATGCGGCACTGGAATGCTTCGACCTCGGCGACAAGCTCTTCGAGCGGGTCGACCGCCTGTCCGGCGGCGAGCGCCAGCGTGTCGGCCTGGCCCGCGCCCTGCTGGCCCCGGCCAGCCTGTGGCTGATCGACGAGCCGCTCTCGGCCCTGGACCCGACCCGTGCCATCCAGGCCATGGACACCCTCACCGGCACCGCCCGCGAGCGCGGCGTCACCCTGGTCGCGACCCTGCACCAGGTCGATGTGGCCCTGGCCCATTTCCCGCGCATCGTCGGCCTGCGCGAGGGCCGGCTGGCTTTTGACCTGCCGGCCGCTCAGGTCGATGCCGCCTGCCTGGCGCGCCTCTACGCCCAGCATGAGCATGAGCTGCGCGGCACCGCGCCGGCCGGCCTGCCCGAGCCCGCGCCGCTTGCGCCGCAGCCGGTGGTGATGCATTGCCGCTGAAGCCGCCGCGCCCGACGCTCAAGGCATGAGCCTGACCCTCCTTCCCGCTGCGGCCGGCCTGCCCGCCGCGCCGCGCCGCGACCCGGCCTGGCGGGGCCGTGTCACGGGCTTGCTGCTGCTGGTCCTCTTGCTGTGGCCGATGCTGGTGGCCACCGAGTTCAAGCCCTGGATCCTGGTCGAGCCCGACAACCTCAAGCCCACCCTGGCCTTCCTGCGCAGCTTCGTGCCGCCGGCCACCGAGGGCGAGTTCCTGGCCCTGGTGCTGCGCGAGACCTGGCGCACCGTGGCCATCGCCACCGTCGGCGTCACCCTGGCGCTGGCGCTGGCCCTGCCGCTCACCCTGCTGTCCACCCGGGTGCTGTCGATCTCGGCGCTGTCGGGCCGCATGGCCCGCGGGCCGGCGCTGCTGCGGCAGCTCACGCGCTGGCTGCTGATCGTGTTGCGCTCGGTGCCCGAGCTGGTCTGGGCCCTGGTCTTCGTGCGGGTGGTCGGCCTGGGGCCGACGGCCGGTGTGCTGGCGATTGCGCTGACCTACGGCGGCATGCTGGGCAAGGTCTATGGCGAGATCCTGGAAAGCGGCGAGGCCCATGCCACCCAGAGCCTGCTGCGCAATGGCAGCGGGCGCTTGCAGGCCTTCTTCTACGGCCTGCTGCCGCAGAACGCGGCCGAGCTGAGCAGCTACACCGTCTACCGCTGGGAGTGCGCGATCCGCTCCTCGGTCATCCTCGGCTTCGTCGGCGCGGGCGGCCTGGGCCAGCAGCTCGACAACTCGATGAAGATGTTCAACGGCGGCGAGGTGCTGACCATGCTGATCGTCTTCGTGCTGCTGGTGGCCGGGGCCGATCGTGTCAGCGCCGGCCTGCGGCGCAGCCTTGGCTAAGAAGGTGTGAACGGACCCACCATGCCCGCTCATGCCGCCCGGAGTCGCGCCCTCGGCGTTGCAAATGCTCGCCGTAGCCCGGGCTACGGCTGTGCTTTGCGCCTTGATGGGACGACTCCGGCCGACCTGCTCGGACACGGCCGGTCCATTCACACCTTCCGAGAAGTTGTGAAGCAACCCGCATGAGCCTGCGTCCGCCCCTGCCCGCGGCGGCCAATCCGCCCTACAAGCTGCCGCCGCGGCTCTTCAATGCCCGCTGCCGCGCCTGCTGGTTCAGCCTGGCCCTGCTGCTGCTGGTGCTGGCCAGCTTCCTCAGCCTGGACCTGCAATGGGCAGCCTTCTTCTCGCGCGAGGCGGCGGCCAGCATGGGCCGCTTCCTGGGCGAGTTCTTCCCGCCCGACACCTCGCCGGCCTTCCTGAAGAAGGTGGCGGTCGGCGCCTGGGAGACCCTGGCCATGTCGGCCCTGGGCACCCTGCTGGCCGCCGCGGCCGGCCTGGTGCTGGCCCTGCCGGGCAGCCGCCTGCATGGCGGCGATGCGGCCTGGGCGCGGCGGCCCACCCGCTGGCTGCTGAATGCGCTGCGCGCCATTCCGGAGCTGGTCTGGGCCGCGCTGCTGCTGATCTCGGCCGGCCTCGGCCCCTTCGCCGGCACCCTGGCCCTGGCCTTCCACACCAGCGGCGTGCTGGGCCGGCTGTTCGCCGAGGCGATCGAGAACGCGCCCTCCGGCCCCGGCGATGCCCTGCGCGCCCAGGGCGTGGGCACGCTGCGCGTCTTCCTCTATGCCACCTTGCCCCAGGTGCTGCCTCAGCTCATGAGCTATACGCTCTACCGCTGGGAGAACAACATCCGCGCGGCGGCCGTGCTGGGCGTGGTCGGGGCCGGTGGCCTGGGCCAGTTGCTGGCCTTCCACATGGGCCTGTTCCAGATGGGCAAGACGGCCACCCTGATCGGCGCCATGCTGCTGATGGTCGGCCTGGTCGATGCCCTCAGCCACCTGCTGCGGCGGCGCATGGCGGGCTGAGGCCCTCGCTCAGTCGCCGCAGCGGCGGCGCAGTGTGGCGGCGGCCTCGGCCAGGCCCTGGGGGCTGCATGGGTCCACGGCCAATTCAGCGGCGGCGGCCAGGCCGCGCAGGTGACGCTGCTGCGACTGCGCATAGAGCGGGTCGTAGTGCAGGGCCAGCAGCTCCTCGGCCAGCTCGGCGGCCGGGCCTTCGGCGGCAAGCTGCTGCCAGCGCGCAAGCAGGGCATTGGGCAGCAGGCCCTGCAATTGCGCCAGCCGCGCCTGCAATTGCGGCGCATCGGCGATCAGCCAGGCGTAGTCCTCCAGCAGCAGCTCGCGGCGCCGGCTGCGGTCGACCCGCAGCTCGGTGACCGGCGCCGCACGCAGCGTGTCCACCACCGCATCGGGCAGGGCGATGCGGCCGATGCGCCGGCTCTCGGCCTCGACGAAGACCGGCCGGGCCGGGTCCAGATGCTCGACGGCGTCGGCCAGCCGGGTCTCGAAAGCCTTCTGGCTGGGCTGGGCCTGGTCGGGCAGGCCGCCGAGCACCGAGCCGCGATGACCGGCCAGGCCTTCCAGGTCGATCACCTGCGCGCCCTGTTCCGCCAGTGCGCCCAGCAGCCGCGTCTTGCCGCTGCCCGTGGGGCCCGAGAGCACCTGCAAGCGCAGCCGCGGCACTTGCTCGGCCAGCACCCGGATGGCATGCGCGCGCCAGGCCTTGTAGCCGCCCTGGAGCTGGCCGGCATCCCAGCCGACCATGCGCATCACCGTGACCGCGCTGCCGCTGCGCATGCCGCCGCGCCAGCAATAGACCAGTGGCCGCCAGTCCTTGCCCTGCTGCGACCAGAGCGCCTCGACCCATCCGGCGATGCGCCGCGCGACCAGCGCCGCACCCACCTTGCGCGCCTCGAAAGCCGATTGCTGCACATAGAGCGTGCCGACCCGCGCCCGCTCGGCATCGTCGAGCACCGGACAGTTGATCGCGCCCGGCAGGTTGTCCAGCGCGAACTCCGACGGCGAGCGCGCGTCGATCAGCGCGTCGAAGCCCGCGCGCTCATGCAGGGGAATCAGCAGCTTGGGAGCCATGGGGAGGCGAGGTTTGCGGCAGGCCCTGCCCCAAAGCACAAGCCCCTGGGCGGTGGGACCGGCCAGGGGCTTGGGGCATGGAGCTGCACTGTGTCTGGTGGCGCTTCAGGGACTCGAACCCCGGACCTGCGGATTATGATTCCGTCGCTCTAACCGACTGAGCTAAAGCGCCAAAGTCGCGCATTTTAGCCAGATCTTCAAGCCCGGGCGCAAGGCCCGTCACAGGGCGTGGACGGGGTACCACAGCGCCCGGCACGGGCGCCCGCGCCGGGGCTCAGAGCAGCTTGGCCAGGCCCATGGCGATCAGGCTCAGCAGGGCGCAACTGGCCAGCGGCAGGTTCCAGACCTTGCCCTTCCAGCGCCATGCCAGGTCGCCGGGCAGGCGGCCCAGGCCCAGCTTGCGCAGCCAGGGCTGCAGGCCCTGGAAGAGCAGCAGGGCGAGCACGGTGACGATCAGCCAGCGCAGCATGGGCGAGCTTTCAGGGTGGGTCTCAGAGTCGGTGGCTGCGGTCGCCGGTGCGGAAGCCGCGCGCGTCGAAGGCCGGCCCCGGCGGCGCCTTGACCAGGCCGATGACCTTGAACAGCTCGCCCATCTCATGCTCGTTGATCAGCCGGGCGGCGGCAGCGCGGGCGGCCAGGGCGGGCAGGTCGGCGCCCTGCGGCAGCAGATCCAGCAAGCCGCAGTTGATCAGGAAGCGCGCCTGGCTGGTGTAGCCCAGCACCTCGAAGCCGGCATCCTGCGCGGCCAGGGCGAGGGCGGTGAAGTCCACATGGGCGGTGATGTCCTTGTCACCCGGGGCGTCGAGCGGGTCCGGGTCGGCGCGGTGGGCGCGGTGGCACATCAGCGTGCCGGCATGGCGCTGCGGGTGGAAGAACTCGGCTTCGGGGAAGCCGTAGTCGATCAGGAAGGCCGCGCCGCGCTGCATGCGCTCGCCCAGGCTGGCGACCCAGGCGGTGGCTTGGCGGGCCAGCTCGACGGTGGCGCCGGGCGGGAAGCCGGGGTGGTCTTCCGGCAAGGGCGGGCGCAGCGCCGTCGGGCGGTCGGCCCAGGCGAAGGCGGGGGCAGCCTCCGGGCTGGCCGCCGGGGCCAGCGCCACGCCGCGTTCCAGCCACTGCGCGCCGTCCCAGTGCAGCAGGGCGACGGGCAGGGCGTCGATCAGCTCATTGGCCACCACCACGCCCTGCATGGCCGCGGGCAGGGCATCGGCCCAGGTCACGCGCCCGGCAAGGGCCGGCGCGCGCTCGGCCAGGGTGGTTTGCTGGCGCGCCCGCAGCGTGCCGGACACGTCGACGATGGTGTAGCGGCGCGGCGCCGTGCCCAGGGCGTGCAGGCCGTTCAGCAGGTCGGCGGCCAGGGCGCCGGAACCGGCGCCGAACTCCCAGACCTCGTCGACCCCGGTGGCGGCCAGGGCCTCGGCCACCTGGGCGGCCAGGGCGCGGCCGAAGTGCGGGCTCAGCTCGGGCGCGGTGACGAAGTCGCTGCCGTCGGCAGCGAGCGTGCCGAACTGGCGGTCGCCGCGGCTGTAGTAGCCCAGGCCGGGGGTGTAGAGCGCCCGGGCCATGTAGTCCTCGAAGCCCATCCAGCCGCCGGCGGCCTGCACGGCTTGGGCAATCTGCCGGCCCAGGGCGAGGCTGGCCGGGCTGGGCGGCGGTGGCGCGTCGGCGCCGGCCTGGGGGCGGGGCTTTGCCGGCGCGGCGGCCGCCTGCTCGGAGGGGCTCCGTACACTGCCGGGCGTTCGGGGCGGGGTCTGCATGGCGGCATTGTCGGCGGGCCGCCGGCCCCGCCTGTGCTGCCTTGCCGTCGACCATGCATCCCTTCGCCGCCACCCTCCACACCCAGCAGCTCGCCGCCGAGCGCCCGGTTGCCTTGATCACCGGCGGCGCCCGCCGCCTGGGCCGCAGCATCGCCCTGGCCCTGGCCCGCGCCGGGCACGACATCGCCCTGCACCACCGCGGCCCCGACCCGGCCGGCGCCGACGAGGCGCTGGCCGAGCTGCGCGCCCTCGGCGTGCGCGCCGAGGCCTTCATTGCCGAGCTGCACGATGAAGCCGCCACCGTGGCCCTGCTGCCGCGGGTGATCGACCGCCTGGGGCGCATCGACGTGGTCGTGCACAACGCCTCGCGCTTCCGCCACGACACGGTGGCCAGCTTCGGCTATGCCGAGCTGGAAGGCCATGCCCGCGTCAACACCGGCGCGGCCATCGTGCTGGCGCGCGGCCTGCACACCCACCTGCGCCAGCGCGCCGAACTGCTGCGCACGACCGAGCCGGCCGCGCCGCCGCCGCGCGGCTGCATGGTCCACCTGCTCGACCAGAAGCTCTGGAACCCCAACCCCGACCACCTCAGCTACACCCTCAGCAAGGCCGCACTGGAGGCCGCCACCACGGTGCTGGCCCAGGCCCTGGCGCCGGAGGTGCGCGTGGTTGGCGTGGCGCCGGGCGTCACCCTGCCCTCGGGCCCCATGACCCTGGGCGAGTTCGAGCAGGCTCACCGCATGACACCGCTGGGCCGATCCTCGGGCGCCGAGGACATCGCCGAGGCCGTGGTCTACCTGGCGCGCGCCCGCGCCGTGACCGGCACCACCCTGCTGGTCGACGGCGGCCAGCACCTGAGCGCCCAGCCGCGCGATGTGATCTTCCTCGTGCGCGGCGAGGCCAACCCCCACCCCCCCGCCACGCCCATGGGCGACGAGGTGGACGCATGAGCGCCGCAGGCAGCCCCCCGCCCATCCACTCCGGCAATGCGGCCGTGGCCAGCTGGGCGCGCGATCCGCGCCTGGCCGGCTGCCGCCGGCTCTTCCTCTGCGAGCATGTGCGCGCGGTCGAGATCGGCATCCACGACTTCGAGCAGCATGCGCCGCAGCGCCTGGTCTTCCATGTCGATCTCTTCGTGCCGCTGGCCGCCAGCACGCCGCAGGCCGACCGCATCGACGAGGTGGTCGACTACGATTTCATCCGCGCGGTGATCGCCGAGCGCATCGCCGCGGGCCGCATCGGCTTGCAGGAGACGCTCTGCGACGACATCGCCCGCCGCCTGCTGGCCCATCCGCAGGTGCGGGCGGTGGCCCTGTCCACCGCCAAGCCCGATGTCTATGCCGACAGCCGTGCCGTCGGCGTGGAGGTCATGCTGTTCAAGGACGCGGCCTGAGGCCTGGCCTCGCGCATCCCCCGTCTTCCCGTTCGACCCAGGACCGCCGATGAGCGCCGAACTTTCCCTGTCGCCCGAGGACACGGCCGCTGCCGCCGAGGCCGTGCTGCGCACCGCGGAGGGCCGCAAGCTGAATTTCGAGGCCAACAAGCTCAGCAAGCGCCTGCACCGCCTGGTCGGCCAGGCCATCGGCGACTTCAACATGATCGAGGCCGGCGACAAGGTCATGGTCTGCGTCTCGGGCGGCAAGGACAGCTATGCCCTGCTCGACATCCTGATCAACTTGCAGAAGCGCGCGCCGGTGGACTTCAGCCTGGTCGCCGTCAACCTGGACCAGAAGCAGCCCGGCTTCCCGGAGGATGTGCTGCCGGCCTACCTCCAGTCACGCGGCGTGGACTTCCACATCGAGGAGCAGGACACCTACAGCATCGTCAAGCGCCTGGTGCCCGAGGGCAAGACCCTGTGCAGCCTGTGCTCGCGGCTGCGGCGCGGCATCCTCTACCGCGTGGCCGACGAGTTGGGCGCCACCAAGATCGCGCTGGGCCACCACCGCGACGACATGCTGGCGACCTTCTTCCTCAACATGTTCTTCGGCGCCAAGCTCAAGGGCATGCCGCCCAAGCTGGTCAGCGACGATGGCCGGCATGTGGTGATCCGCCCGCTGGCCTATGTGCCCGAGCACGACCTGATCGCCTGGGCGCAGCACCGCGACTTCCCCATCATTCCCTGCACCCTCTGCGGCAGCCAGGAGAACCTGCAACGCAAGCAGGTGGGCTACATGCTGAAGGCGTGGGAGCGCGAGCATCCCGGCCGGCTGGAGAACATGGCCCGCGCGCTGGGCAACATCGTGCCCTCGCACTTGCAGGACCGCGCGCTCTACCCCTTCACCACGCTCCAGGCCACCGGCCTGCCCGATGCCGCCGGCGACAAGGCCTTCGACGAGGACGAGGAAGGCTGCGCCAGCCCCGCCGCGGCGGGCGAGCCGGCCCCGGTGCGGCTGCATGGGCTCGGCCATGCGCCGAAGCCCGAGGGCGCCGCCCCGGCCTGGACCGCCGCCGCGACCGCAGCCGACGCCGTCGACGGGCTCAGCGCATGAGCTTCGACCCCCGCGCCGCCGCCCGCAGCATCTGGGCCCACTGGCAAGCCGGCACCGTGCTGGACCACCTGCCCCCCGGCCAGCGCCCGAGCAGCCGGGCCGAGGGCTACGAAGCCCAGGCCCTGCTGCCCGAGGTCGCCGGCCGCGTGCCGCTGGGCTGGAAGCTCGCCGCCACCAGCATCGAGGGCCAGCGGCACATCAACGTCAGCGGCCCGCTGGCCGGCCGCTTGCTCGGCGGCCAGATCGGCCGCGATGGCGACACCTTCCCTCTGGCCGGCAACCGCATGCGCGTGGCCGAGCCCGAGTTCACCTTCCACATGGGCCGGGACCTGCCGCCCCGCGCCAGCGACTACACGGTCGACGAGGTGATGGCCGCCGTCGCCAGCCTGCATCCCTCGATCGAGCTGCCCGATTCGCGCTTTGCCGACTTCACCGTGGTCGGCGAGGCCCAGCTCCTGGCCGACAACGCCTGCGCCGGCCGCTATGCCCTGGGCGATGCCCCGGAGCCGGGTGCGGGCGCCGACTGGCGCAGCCTGGACCTGGCGGCCCACCGCGTGCGCGGCCAGGTCTTCCGCAAGGTCGATGGCGAGGAAACCTGCGTGATCGACCGCGAAGGCCAGGGCGCCAATGTGCTGGACGACCCGCGCCTGGCGCTGACCTGGCTGGTCAACGAGCTTTCGGCCCTGGGCCTGGGCCTGGGCCGGCGCAGCCTGGTGACCACCGGCACCTGCATGAAGCCGCTGGCCATCGCGCCGGGCGACCGGGTCGAGGTGGATTTCGGCGTGCTGGGCCGGGTCGGCCTGAAGCTCGCGCCCGAGGCTGGCTGAGTTCGCCGCGGGCCCGGCCTCAGGCCTGCATCCAGCGCTGCGCCGCGGCTTCCACCACGGCCGGCAGCGGCGAGCCGCTGGCATGCAGGGCGCGCAGGCGGTCGGCATCGTTGCCTTCGAAGAGGCTGTCGCGCAGCAGTTGCGTGGCCTCCAGGGCCTGCAGGTCGAGCGCATGCTCGTCCAGGCGCACGAGGGTGCGCAGGATGTCGTCGCGCAGGCGCATGCGCTGCTTGGTCTTGGGATCGACGAACTCGCCGCGCAGGCCGAAGCGGCAGGCCTGGAAGCGGTTGAAGGTATAGACGAGGTAGTCGTCCTCGGCCGGCTCCAGGGGCCGCTCCTCCAGCAACTGGCGGCAGATGCATTGCAGGTAGCAGGCGAGGGCGGCGGCCTTGTCGACCGTCAAGGGCGTGTCGCAGACGCGCAGCTCGATGGTGCCGAATTCGGGCTTGGGCCGCAGGTCCCAGTAGAAGTCCTTCATCGACTGGACGACGCCGGTGGCGGTCATCTTGTCGAAGTAGCTGCCGAACTCGTCCCAGCTCCGCACGAAGGGCGCGCGGCCCGAGAGCGGGAAGGCAAAGACGGAGTTCAGCCGCGCCGAGTCGAAGCCGGTGTCCACGCCCTGCACGAAGGGCGAGCTGGCCGACAGCGCGATGAAGTGCGGCACATACCGGCTCAGGGCATGGAGCAGCCACAGGGCCTGGTCGCCGTCGCGGCAGCCCACATGCACATGCTGGCCGAAGACGGTGAACTGCTGGGCCAGGTAGCCATAGAGATCCGACAGGTAGCGGTAGCGCTCGCTGGCGGTGATCTGCTGCTGGCTCCAGTGCTGGAAGGGATGGGTGCCGCCACCGGCGATGGCCACATTGAGCTTGCGCGCGGCGGCGCTGATCTGGCTGCGCAGGTCGCGCAGCTCGTCGCGCAGGCTTTCGTGGCGGGTCTGGATCGAGCTGCCGATCTCGATCATCGAGCGGGTGATCTCGGGCTTGATGTCCCAGGCGCCGGTGTGGCGGGCGGTCTCGCGCAGCAGGTCGTCGGCCTGGGCGACCAGGTCGAAGTCGTGGGTGGCGACGATCTGAAGTTCCAGCTCGACGCCCAGGGTCAGCGACTCGGAGGAGGTGAAGGCTTGCAGCGGCATCGGGGGCTCCGGTGGGGGCGCTCAGGCGCGGGTGGGCGGGCGCTCGGGCGCGCCGAGCAGCGGCCCCGCTGCAGCGGCCTGCGGAACGGCGGGCAGGGGGCCGGCCGCCCCGGGGCTGGCCGCCGGCGGCACGGCCGGGCTGGCCGGCGGCCCGGCGCGCGGGCCGGGGCTGCGGGCGGGCGGGCTGACCTCGCCCGCCACCTGGGCCAGGGCGAAGCGGCCCAGCACCGGCCCCAGCAACTGCATCAGCGTGGTGGCGATCATCAGCGCCTGCCACAGGGCCTGCTCGGCCTCGTCCCGGCCCAGGGTCCAGGCATAGCTGCCCAGGCCCAGCAGCAGGGCGGTGGGCGTCATCGATTGCAGGGCCAGGGCCAGGGCGCCGGCCTGGCGCCAGCCCAGGCCGCTGAGCCGGGCCGTGCCCAGCACGCCCAGGCTCAGGCCCAGGGCGCGGGCCAGCACGATGGCCAGCACCCAGGGCCAGACGGTGGCCAGCCCGTCCAGGGTCGACAGCAGGCCCAGGCTGACGAAGAGCAGCACGCCCAGCGCGGCCCCGGCGCTGCCGAGCTGGGGCGCAACGCTGAGCCGGTGGCCCATGCGCGCCCGCGCCGCCATGCCCAGCACCAGCAGGGTCAACATGGGCGAGAACTTCCAGCCGCCGGCCAGCAGGGCCGCCACCACCAGCATGGCCAGTTGCAGCACGGCATGGGTGCCGGCATCGCGCACCGGTCGGGTCAGGGCGTCCAGGGCCAGCGCCGCAGCCAGGCCCAACATCACGCTGCCGCTGAGCACCATGCCGGCCCGCAGCAGGGCCGGCAGCCAGCCGCTCTCGGCCGCCGTCGCGCCGGCCCCGCCCACCAGCGGCGGGGCCAGCACGGTCAGGGCCTGCACCGCCAGCACGGCCAGCACGCTGCTGAAGGCGCTGGCCATCAGCAGGCGCTCGGTCACCTGGCCGCGCGGCTGGCTGGCATGCAGCAGGGCCATGGCGATCAGCGGCGAGCTGCTCATGGCCACCGCCGCCACCAGGGCCGAGGCGCCCGCCGGTGCACCCAGGGCGACCAGGCTGAGGCCGACCAGGCCGCCCGCGGCCAGGGCGCTGGCGCCGATCTGCAGCGCGAGGCCGGGGTTGTCGATCAGCCAGCGCGGCCGCAGCCGGCTGCCCAGCTCGAAGAGCAGCACGCCCATGGCCAGGTCGATCAGCGGCTTCCAGGGGTCCAGATCGGCCGGCGCCATCAGGCGCAGGGCCGGCGGGCCGGCGAGCAGGCCGATGGCCATCCAGCCCAGCAGGCGCGGCAGCTTGAGCAGGCGTTGCACCAGATCGCCGGCCAGCACGGCGACGATGACCAGGCCGGCCAGGCCGAGCACCGGGTCCAGGTCGCGCAGGGTGTCCAGCGTCCAGCGGGCGGCTTCGGCGGGCACGGCCACGGCGGCATCCAGGCCGCCGGCCGCACTCGCCGGCCAGGCGCTGGCGGCGGCTTCAGCGGCCGGGGCCAGATCGGGCAGGCCGCTTGCCGATGCAGCGGCTTCGGGGGGCACGGCCAGGCGGTCGGTGGGCTGGGGCATGGCGTCTCCTTCTGTTCTTCTGGGGCGGCGAGCTTATGGGCTGAGCCGTCAGCGGGCCTGTGGTTCCCCGGCCTTGAAAGCCGGGTGGCCCGCCCCATCTACTTGGGTGTTACCCGGAAGCCCGTTCGCGGCGGCCCTGCCGGCCTGCGCCTACGGGCGGCTTTTCGATCTTCGCGACCCTGCCCCACGCCTCATGAGCAAGCACACCCATGCCTTCCAGGCCGAGGTCCAGCAGTTGCTGCACCTCGTGACCCATGCCTTGTACTCGAACAAGGAGATCTTCCTGCGCGAGCTGGTCTCCAACGCCTCCGACGCCTGCGACAAGCTGCGCTTCGAGGCCCTGGCCGACGACAGCAAGTGGGGCGAGGACCGCGAGCTGCGCATCCGTATCGCCTTCGATGCCGAGGCCCGCACGCTCACGATCAGCGACAACGGCATCGGCCTGAGCGCGGACGAAGCCATCGCCCACCTCGGCACCATCGCCAAGAGCGGCACCCGCGAGTTCATGGCCGCGCTCGATGCCGACAAGAAGAAGGACGCCAGCCTGATCGGCCAGTTCGGCGTGGGCTTCTATTCGGGCTTCATCGTCGCCGACCGCATCACGGTGGAATCGCGCCGGGCCGGCCTGCCGGCCGCGCAGGGCGTGCGCTGGAGCAGCGCGGGCACCGGCGATTTCGAGGTCGAGGCCATCGAGCGCGCGCCGCGCGGCACCGACGTGATCCTGCACCTGCGCGAGGATGCGGGCGAGTTCCTCTCGCGCTGGAAGCTGGCTGCCATCGTCGGCAAGTACTCCGACCACATCTCCCTGCCCATCCAGATGCGCAAGGAGATCTGGGATGCCGAGAAGGGCGCGCAGACCGTCGCCGACGAGTGGGAGACCGTCAACAAGGCCGCCGCCCTGTGGGCGCGACCCAAGGCCGAGCTGAGCGAAGCCGACTACCACGCCTTCTACGAGCAGCTCAGCCACGACAGCACGCCACCGCTGGCCCACACGCACAACCGCGTCGAGGGCCGCAGCGAGTACACGCAGTTGCTCTACATCCCGGCCAAGGCGCCCTACGACCTGTGGAACCGCGACAAGCGCGGCGGCGTGAAGCTCTATGTGAAGCGCGTCTTCATCATGGACGATGCCGAGGCGCTGATGCCGGTCTACCTGCGCTTCGTCAAGGGCGTGATCGATTCCAACGACCTGCCGCTCAATGTCAGTCGCGAGCTGCTGCAGGAAAGCCGCGACGTGAAGGCCATCCGCGAGGGCTCGACCAAGCGCGTGCTGTCGATGCTGGAGGCGCTGGCCACCAGCGAGGATGCGGCCGAGCGCGCCAAGTACGCGGCCTTCTGGAAGGACTTCGGCGCGGTGCTCAAGGAGGGCATCGGCGAGGACTACGCCAACCAGGAACGCCTGGCCAAGCTGCTGCGCTTTGCCTCGACCCAGGCCGAGGAGGGCGTGTCCCTGGCCGACTACGTGGCCCGCATGAAGGAAGGCCAGGAGGCCATCTATGTGCTGACCGCCGACAGCCTGGCGGCGGCCCAGGGCAGCCCGCAGCTCGAAGTCTTCCGCAAGAAGGGCATCGAGGTGCTGCTGCTGACCGATCGCGTCGACGAGTGGCTGCTCAGCCACCTGCACGAATTCGAAGGCAAGCCGCTGCAGAGCGTCGCCAAGGGCGCGGTCGATCTGGGCAAGCTGGCCGACGAGGCCGAGAAGCAGCAGGCCGAGGCCGCCGCCGAGGCCGCCCGGCCGCTGGTCGAGCAGCTCAAGGCCGCGCTGACCGAGCGGGCCAAGGATGTGCGCGTGACCACCCGCCTGGTCGAGTCGCCGGCCTGCCTGGTCAGCGAGGAAGGCGACATGAGCGGCCACCTGGCCCGCCTGCTCAAGCAGGCCGGCCAGGACGCGCCGCCCTTTCGCCCGGTGCTGGAGGTCAATCCCGAGCATGCGCTGCTGAAGAAGCTCGACACCCTGCGCGAGGACGGCACCCGCTTCGGCGACCTGGCCCAGATCCTCTTCGACCAGGCCTGGCTGGCCGAGGGCGGCCAGCTTGAGGACCCAGCCGCCTATGTGCGTCGTGTGAACGCGCTGCTCAGCGCCTGAGGCGGCGGCACGCGGCCGGCCGCCGGGCCGGGCGTGTGCCGCTCAGCGGCCCTCGTCGAGCCGCTCGATCTGTTCCTGCAACTGCACCGTCTGCTGCGCCCAGTAGCTCGGGCTGTCGAACCAGGGGAAGGCGGCGGGGAAGGCCGGGTCGGCCCAGCGCTGGGCCAGCCAGGCGCTGTGGTGGATGAGGCGCAGGCTGCGGAGTGGTTCGATCAGGCGCCGCTCGGCCGGGTCGAAGTCGCAGAAGGCCTCATAGCCTTCCAGCAGGGCGGCCAGGGCCTGGCGGCTGCCGGCTTCGTCGCCGGGCAGCAGCATCCACAGATCCTGCACGGCTGGGGCGGTGCCGCAATCGTCAAGGTCGACGAAGTGCGGGCCGCCGGCCTCCGTCCACAGCAGGTTGCCGGGGTGGCAGTCGCCGTGGGCGCGCAGCCAGCGCAAGCCGGGCTGGGCGGCGAAGCGCTCGCGCACGCGGTCGAGCAGGGCATCGACCGTGTCGCGCCAGCGGCCGGCCAGGTCCAGCGGCAGGTGCGGGCTGGCCAGCACGGTCGCGCGGGCTTGTTCGCCGAGCCGGGCCAGGTCCAGCCGCGGCCGGTGCGCGAAGGGCTGGCGCCGGCCGACGGCATGCATGCGGCCCAGGCAGTGGCCGATGCGCAGCAGCACCTCGGGGTCGTCCAGCTCGGGCGTGCGGCCGCCGGCGCGCGGGCTGACGGCCCAGCGCAGCGCGCCGCGCCGGGCCAGGGTCGCAGGGCGGCCCAGGTGTTCGAGCGGCGGCGCTTCGTCGCGCAGCCTTGCGCCGTCCACCGGCTGCAGCACCAGCGGCGCGATCACTGGCACCTCCGCCGCGGCCAGTTCGGCTGCGAAGCTGTGCTCTTCCAGGATCTGCGCCTCGGTCCAGCGGCCCGGGCGGTAGAACTTCAGCACGACGAAGCCGCCGTCCTCCAGCCCCGCCTGGACGACGCGGTTCTCGTAGCTGTTGAGTTGCAGCAGGCGGCCGTCGCCGAACAGGCCGAGGTCTTCCAGCCGGTCGAGGATGCGGTGCGGCGTCAGCTCCGCATAGGGGGCCTCGGGGGCGGGGTGTGCGTCAGCGGCCATCGGGGGATGGTCGCATGCGGGCGGGCCGCGGCCTCACTGCTGTGCGCTGCCGCCGCCCTCGCGCCGCAGGTGCTCGCGCACTTCGCCGACGACCTCGATCAGCTCGCCCACGCGCTGGGCCTGTTGCTTGAGGTGGTAGTCGAAGGCGGCCGCATGCGTCTCGACCAGTTCCTCGAAGCGGCTGGCCAGGGTGTCGGGCGGCAGGCGCAGCCAGGCTTCGGATTCGTTGCCCTCGCGCTCCAGGATGGCGCCTGCCTTGCGGGCGATGTGCAGCATCACGCGGTTGTCGCTGAGGGCATGGATGTAGAGGGTCGCGATGCCGCGGTTGCGGGCATGCATGACGGCATGGTCGAAGAGCCGCTCCCCGTAGCCGCGGCCGCGCACCCGGGGCAGCACCGAGACGCCGAACTCGGCCATCGCCAGCCGGCCGATGCGTTCCGCCTCGGGTGCATAGGCTAGGTGGGCGGTTGCGATGAGTTGCAGGCGGCGGTTGACGATGCCGAAGACCTCGTCGCGGCCGAAATCCATGGCCTCGACCTGATGCAGGATCTGCGCATCCGACAGGGCCTGGCCAAAGCGCAGGTAGCGGTCGTCGGCATCCAGGGCCAGCAGATGCGTGGCGAGCGCCTTGCGGTCCTGTGCCGTCAGCGAGCGGATCGGCACCCAGCGCCGCAGCGCGCCGGTGCGCTGCGCGGGGGGCAGGGGGCTGGGCTCGCGCAGCAGCACGGGATCGGTCGGGATCGCTCGCTCGGGGTTCATGGCCCATACTAAGGGTAAACCCGAAACCGCACCGTCAACGCAGCCACTTGGCTTGGTCTCGATGAGATCGCAGAGGTGCAGCGCTTTCCGGCTACACTCGCAGGCTTCCTGTTTTTTGGCTGCAGGAAGACGTGTCCGCGGTTCTGGGGCCTGCGCAAAGGAGCGCGGCGCCTTCGGGTCAAGGCCACGCGGCGCCTAAGAGGCCCCCCGCCGCATCCGCGGCACCACAAGGGGCACCGACCGCGCCGGATTCCAGCCCAGTTTCCACTCTTGGATTCGTCATGAAGACCTTCAGCGCCAAACCGGCTGATGTGACGCACGAGTGGTTTGTGATTGATGCCACCGATAAGGTGCTCGGACGAGTGGCCAGCGAAGTCGCTCTCCGTCTGCGTGGCAAGCACAAGCCCATCTACACGCCTCACGTCGATACCGGCGATTTCATCGTCATCGTCAACGCCGACAAGCTCCGGGTCACCGGCAACAAGGCCAACGACAAGATCTACTACCGTCACTCGGGCTTCCCCGGCGGCATCTACGCCACGAAGTTCAAGGACATGCAGGCCAAGCATCCGGGCCGCGCACTCGAAAAGGCCGTCAAGGGCATGCTGCCCAAGGGCCCGCTCGGTTACGCGATGGTCAAGAAGCTGAAGGTGTATGCCGGTGCCTCGCACCCGCACACCGCCCAGCAGCCCAAGACGCTTGAGATCTAAGGAGCGGCGATGATCGGCAATTGGAATTACGGCACCGGCCGTCGCAAGTCTTCGGTGGCGCGGGTCTTCATCAAGAAGGGCACCGGCCAGATCACGGTCAATGGCAAGCCGGTCGAGCAGTACTTCGGCCGCCAGACCTCGATCATGATCGTCAAGCAGCCCCTGCTGCTGACGAACAACGGCGAAGCCTTCGACATCAAGGTCAATGTCCACGGCGGCGGCGAATCTGGCCAGGCAGGCGCTGTGCGTCACGGCCTGACCCGCGCCCTGATCGACTACGACTCGGCCCTCAAGCCCGAACTGAGCCGCGCGGGCTTCGTCACCCGCGACGCCCGCGAAGTCGAGCGGAAGAAGGTCGGTCTGCACGGCGCCCGTCGCGCCAAGCAGTTCAGCAAGCGCTGATCCCGGCCGATGGGTGGAGGACCTGGCCCGGCCAAGTCCTCATGCCCGTCCCCACGACAAGCCGCCCCCGGGCGGCTTGTCTGTTTCCGGGTCCACAATACGCCTCACCGCGGCTTGGACCGCAACCCGCTTCCCGAGGAGGAATCCCATGAGCGCCCTGGCCGAAACCAGCACCAGCCCCAGCATCCTGCCCAGCGCCCCGCCGGCGCCGATCGTCTTCACCGACAGCGCGGCCGACAAGGTCAAGCAACTCGTCGACGAGGAGGGCAACCCCGAGCTGAAGCTGCGCGTCTTCGTGCAAGGCGGCGGCTGCTCGGGCTTCCAGTACGGCTTCACCTTCGACGAGATCGTCAACGAGGACGACACCTCGATGGAGAAGAACGGCGTCACCCTGCTGATCGACGCCATGAGCCTGCAGTACTTGGCCGGCGCCGAGATCGACTACAAGGACGACCTGGAAGGCGCGCAGTTCGTGATCAAGAACCCGAACGCCACCACCACCTGCGGTTGCGGCTCGTCCTTCTCGGTCTGAGCCTTCCGCCGACCGGCCGGGCCGCTGCGCGGATCCGGCCCGTCCGACAAGCGCCCCGGGCTTCGGCCCCGGGCGCTTTTTTCATGGGCGGCCGCCGCGCCGAGGGCCCGATCAGACCGGGTAGCAGGCGCCAAGGATGCGCGGCCCGCGTGCGCCGGTGACGGCCGGCAGGTTGCCGGGCTCGCCCAGCAAGTGGGCCCGAGCCAGCCAGGCGAAGGCGGTGGCCTCGACCCACTGCGGCGGCAGGCCGTGCGCGGCGCTGCTCGCCACCGCCCAGTCGGGCAGGGCGGCTTGCAGGCCGCGCAGCAGCGCGCCGTTGAAGGCCCCGCCGCCGCAGACGATCAGCGGCCGTGGCGCGCCACCGGGCGCCGCGCCGGGCCGCCAGGCCTGCAGGGCCTGGGCGATGGACTGCACCGTCAGCGCAAGCAGGGTGGCCTGCACGTCTTCCGGGGCGGCTGCACCGTCGCCGTCCAGCCAGCGGGCCAGCCAGTCGGCATGGAAGTGGTCGCGGCCGGTGCTCTTGGGCGCGGGCCGGGCGAAGTAGGGATCGGCCAGGCCGCGGGCCAGCAGGGCGGGCAGCACCCGGCCGCTGGCGGCCCAGGCACCGTCGGCATCGTGGGCCAGGCCGCGCTGGCGGGCGATCCAGAGGTCCATCAGCACATTGGCCGGTCCGGTGTCGAAGCCGGTCACCGCGCCCTGCGCGGGCAGCAGGCTGAGGTTGGCGATGCCGCCGAGGTTCAGCACCGCCACATCCTGCCCGGGCTGGGCCCACAGGGCTTGATGGAAGGCCGGCACCAGCGGTGCGCCTTGGCCTCCGGCGGCGATGTCGCGACTGCGGAAATCGGCGATCACCGCGATGCCGCAGCGCTCGGCCAGGCGGGCTGGCGCGGCCAGTTGCAGGGTGTAGCCGCCGTCGGCCGGATCCGGCCGGTGCCGCACCGTCTGGCCGTGCAAGCCCAGCGCGGCGATGGCCGCCGCAGCCTGGCCGGAGGCGGCCAGCACGGCCTCAACCACCTCGGCGCAGACGGCCATCAAGCCCTGGGCGGCAAGGCTGGCGCGGTGCAGTTCGTCATGCCCCGGATGGTTCAGGGCCAGCAGCTCGGCCCGCAGCGGGGCCGGCAGCGGCCGGTGCGCGCAAGCCAGAACGCGACCCCAACCTGGCATGCCGCCGGGATGCCAGTCGACCAAGGCGCCGTCCACCCCGTCGGTCGAGGTGCCGGACATCAGGCCCAGCGTCAGCATGGAAGGCCGATTCAGGGGGCCGGGCGGGTCAGACGGGCGGCGGTCCCCCGGGACCGCCGCCGCGAGGGCGCTCACTCGAAGCGCTCGCCCTGGTTGGCGGAACCGGCCGCCGCGCTGAGTTGCAGGCTGGCCGAGCGCGCGCTCTGCGCGAAGCTGGCGCGAGCGGCTTCCGACAGCGTGACTGGTGCCGAGGCGCGGGCCATGCGGACCGGATCGACCTGGGCGCCGCCGACGAGGAATTCGAAGTGCAGGTGCGGGCCGGTGGCCCAGCCGGTGGCGCCGACGGCGCCGATGAGCTGGCCTTGCTCGACCCGCGACCCCTGGCGTACTGAAATGCGGCTGAGGTGGGCGTAGCGGGTCTCGTGACCGCCCGCATGGCGAATCATCACGATGTTGCCGTAGCCGTTCTGACGGCCCGCGAAGGACACCACGCCTTCGCCGACCGAGCGCACCGGTGTGCCGGTCGGCGCACCGTAATCGACGCCCTTGTGCTGGCTCCAGCGGCCGCTGATCGGGTGCATGCGCATCGCGAAGCCCGAGGTCACGCGCGAGAAAGCCAGCGGCGAGCCCAGGAACATGCGGTTCTTGCTGCGGCCCTTGGGGTCGAAGTAAGCGCCGCGCTTGCCGGGTTCCTGGAACCAGATGGCCTCATGGACCTCGCCACCGTTCTCGAAGCGCGCCGCCAGCACGCGGCCGGCGCCCTGGGCCCAGGCCACCGGCTCGCCGTCGGCCATCAGGCCTTCGTAGAGCACGGAGAAGGTGTCGCCGCGGCGCAGCTCGCGGCGGAAGTCGATGTCGGCACCGAACAGCTCGGCAAGCTGGTTGGTGACGGCGTCGGGCAGCTTGGCGTCGTCGGCCGCGGCGTAAAGCGAGCTGACGATCGTGCCCGAGCTGAGGCGGGTCTGCACCGCATACGGCACTTCCGCGGTGCGGGCGGTGAAGCCGCCGCCCGCCAGGCGCTTGATCTCCAGCCGGTGGAAGTGGGTGCTGGCCCGCTCGTCCAGCGGCGAGGGCGAGCGCAGGGTCAGCGAGATCATGCGGCCGCCCTCGGCCAGCACCTGCACCATCTTGCCGGGCCGGCCGGCAAGCACTTCGCGGCCGGCCGGGTCGGTGCGCAGGAAGCGCGCGGCTTCCGGATCGTCCACGCCCAGGCGCTTGAGCAGCGAATCCACGGTGTCGCCCGCACGGCTCAGGTCGCTGCGATAGAGGGCCAGGCTGTGCTCGTCCAGCGCGAGCAACTGCTCTTGCAGCGCGGCATCGCCCGGCAGGTCTTGCTGGACCAGGCGCTGCGGCAGTTCAGCCGCATCAGGCACCAGCGGCGCCACGCCGAAGGCGGTGACGGCGCTGCCGGTCAGCAGGACGATCACGGCGGCCGTGACCCGGCGGCGGTGGCGGCCCAGTGCGGCTTCAAGGGCCCGACCCGCACGCATCAATTGAAATTCGAGGTTCACCAGGAGGGTTCCGGCTTGGGCATGACACCGTTCGCAAGCAAGGCAGATGCCTGCAGCCGGTGGTCGGCTTGGTGAGGACAGTCGGGGCGCAGAACGGGCCGGATCGGGTCCGGTCCGGTTCGTGGCAGGGCGATGACGGCGGCTGCCTAGAATCCGGCGTCTGCGCGGGGCTGGAGTGTACCGGCACCCCTCTGGGGGTTCCTGTGGTTTACCCCCAGTCGATCCCCTGTTCCTGAAGGCCTGTTTTCCTCATGTCAGCTTCCCAACCCGCCGCGCCCCTGCCCCCCAGCGACGCTGTGCAGCATGCCCTGGCCCAGACCCTGCGCGGTTGCGAAGAGCTGCTGCCGCGCGAGGACTGGCTGAAGAAGCTCCAGCGCGCCGAGGCCAGCGGCCAGCCGCTGCGCATCAAGCTGGGCCTGGACCCGACCGCGCCCGACATCCACCTCGGCCACACCGTGGTGCTGAACAAGCTGCGGCAGTTGCAGGACCTGGGCCACACCGTCATCTTCTTGATCGGCGACTTCACCGCCGCCATCGGCGACCCTTCGGGCCGCAACAGCACGCGGCCGCCGCTGTCGGCCGAGCAGATCCGCGCCAATGCCGAGACCTACTACGCCCAGGCCAGCCTGGTGCTGGACCCGGCGCGCACCGAGGTCCGCTACAACAGCGAGTGGTGCGATCCGCTGGGCACGCGCGGCCTGATCCAGCTCGCCAGCCGCTACACCGTCGCCCGCATGATGGAGCGCGACGACTTCACCAAGCGCTTCCAGGGCGGCGTGCCGATCAGCGTGCACGAGTTCCTCTACCCCCTGCTGCAGGGCTACGACTCGGTCGCGCTCAAGAGCGACCTGGAACTCGGCGGCACCGACCAGAAGTTCAACCTCCTCGTCGGCCGCGCGCTGCAGCAGGAGTTCGGCCAGGAGCCGCAGTGCATCCTGACCATGCCGCTGCTCGAAGGCCTGGACGGCGTCGAGAAGATGTCCAAGTCCAAGAACAACTACATCGGCATCACCGAGCCGGCGAACACCATGTTCGCCAAGCTGCTCTCGATCAGCGACGCGCTGATGTGGAAGTACTTCACCCTGCTGAGCCTGCGCAGCGAGGCCGAGATCGCCGCGCTCAAGGCCGAGGTCGAGGCCGGCCGCAACCCCAAGGACGCCAAGGTCCTGCTGGCCACCGAGATCACCACCCGCTTCCACAGCGCCGCGGCGGCCGAGGCCGCGCTGCAGGACTTCCACCACCGCGCCCGCGGCGGCATTCCCGACGAGGTGCCCGAGCTGAGCCTGGGCGGCGCGCCGCTGGGCCTGGCCGCCCTGCTCAAGGCCGCCGGCCTTGCGCCTTCGAGCAGCGAGGCCAACCGTCTGATCGACGGCGGCGGCGTGCGCCTGGACGGCACGGTCGTCAGCGACAAGGGCCTGAAGTTCGAGGCCGGTTTCTCCGCCGTCGTGCAGGTCGGCAAGCGCAAGTTCGTCCGCGTTCACCTGGCGGCCTGAGGCATGGACCAGCCCCTTCTTCAGCGCCGTGGCGCGGCCCCAGCGCTGATGGCCGGGGTGATCGGCCTGGGCCTGGCCTGCTGGGCCCTGCTGCCCAACGAGCAGGTGCGCGAGCTGATGAGCGAGCAGGGCCCTTTCGAGGCTGGCACGGCCCTGGCCTATGCCCTGACCGCCGTGCTGGCCTGGATGCTGCGCGACCGCGAAGAGCCGGCTGCGCTCTTTGCCGCGATCGCCGTGGTGATGCTGGCTTTCGCAATGCGCGAGCTGGACTGGCACAAGGCCTACACCGACCTCAGCATGCTCAAGTCCCGCTTCTGGTCCGGCCCCTACCCCCTGCACCAGAAGCTGGCCTCGGCTGCCGTGCTGCTGCCGGTGCTGGGCAGCGTTGCCTACCTGCTGCGCCGCGGCCTGCCGCGGGTGCGCCAGGGCCTGCGCAGCGGGCACCCGGCCGCGGTGACGGCCCTCACCTTCCTCATCACCCTGGCCCTGGTCAAGCCCATCGACAGCACGGTCAATGTGCTGGTCGACGGGCACGGCTGGGTGGCGCCGGTCTGGCTGCCGCCGCTCAATGCGGCGATCGAGGAGTCGCTGGAGCTGGGCCTGGGCCTGCTCACGGCCCTGGGCCTGCTCCAGCATCGCGCCAGGCGGCGGCGTAGCTGACCCGGCCCGGCCCGCGCGGATGCACGGGCAGGGTCCAGTGCTGCCGGGGCGGCAGGCCCTGGGGCAGGGCGGCCGAGGCCGCTTTCACATCCGCCCCGCGCCCGACCCAGAGCAACGGCCCGGCCGGCAGCGCAGCCGGCGGCTCGTCCGGTCGCCGCACTTCGACCCGCGCCTGCGGCAGCGCCAGGCGCAGGCCGCCGGCCAGCACGCGGTCGCTGCTGATCACGGTGAAGGGCCCGGCCGGCACCGCGCCCGCTGCGTGCAGGCCCTGCACCAGGGCGGCCAGCGGCTCGTTCAGCTCGTCCGGGCGGTTGCGTTCGCCGGCCACCCAGGTGCGCAGGCCGATGCCGGCCAGCCAGATCACGGCGGCCAGCGCCGCCAGGCGGTGCAGCCAGCGCCGCCGGGGATGGCCTTGCAGGGCAGGCAGCGAAGCGAAGAAGAGCAGCGGCAGCGGCAGCAGGAAGGGCATCAGCCAGCGTTCCTTGAACTGCGTCGCGCCGCCCAGGATCACCAGGGCCGCGAAGAACAGGGCCATCGTCAGCAGGTAGAGGCCGCCGAGCGCGCGCGCCAGGGCGCGCTGGCTGCGGGCGGTGGCCTCGGCCACCGGCGCCTGCCAAGCGCTGCGCAGGCCGCGCGGGCCCAGCACCAGCAGCAGCACCAGGCCCAGCGGCATCAGCCCTGCCACGGCCGCGAGCAGCGCGCCGAGCAGGCCGCGGCCCATGCCCAGCAGCCGGGCAAGCGCATCCGGCGCCGCCGCGCCGGCCAGCTTGCCGGCGGCATGGGCGCGGGCCGCCTCGCCATGGTCCAGCAGCCACAGGCCGTGCGGCGCCAGCAGTGCGCCGGCCAGGCCGGCAGCCAGCAGCAGACCAGCCCAGGCCCCCCACTGGCGCAGGGCGGCGCGGCCCGCCGGCAGCCAGGCCAGCGCCGCAAACCAGGCCAGCGCGAAACCGGCATAGCTGTACTTGGACAGCAGGCCCGCGCCGACCAGCAGGCCCAGCAGCGCCCAGCGGCCCAGGCGCTGCGGCGCCTCCAGCAGGCGCAGGCTGGCCAGCACCGTCAGTGCCGCCACGGTGGTGACCAGCACCGAGTGGGTCAGGTCGCGCTGCGATTCCCAGCCGATCTGCAGCATCAGCAGCGGCATCAGCGCCGTCGTGGCGGCCAGCGGCGCCGGCATCAGCTTCAGCCCGGCCCGCCACAGCGCCAGGTAGGTGGTGGCCAGCAGCAGGTTCTTGAGCAGGCTCAGGCCCAGCAGCGAGGGGCCGGTCAACAGGAAGACGAGCTGCTGCAGCCAGGTGTAGAGCGGCGGCTGCGGGCCGTGGCCCCAGGCCCAGGACTGGGTCCACAGCGCCTGCTCGGCTTCGTCCAGCTCCAGCGCGGGCGAGGCGGCCAGGCGGGTCAGCACCTGCGCGCCGAAGTACAGCAGGGCCAGGCCCAGGGCCAGGGCCCAGGCCTGGCGCGCAGCCGTCGGGTCATGGGAGGAGGCAGGGGCGTGCATCGGCCCGGCTTATGCCGGAGCTGGATGAAGCGGGCATGAAGGCCAGCCCGGTCGAGGTGGCCTCGCGACAGCGTCGCCCTTTCTTCATGTTCGCTTCATCGACGGCCCGAACACTAGGTCGCCGGCCGGTCCACCGCGCCTTGTCCCGTCCGACGATGAACGCCTTCACCCATTTCGTCTTCGCTTCCGAGCCGCTGCCCCTGGCCGAGGTGGCTGTGCCTGCGTCGGCGGAGGCCGCCGCGCCCGAGGTGTCGATCGTCATCCCCGTCTACAACGAGGCCGAGAACCTGCCCGAGCTGATCCGCCGCGTCGGCGAGGCCCTGGCCCCGACCGGTCGCCGCTTCGAGCTGATCCTGGTCGACGACGGCTCGCGCGACGCCAGCGCCGCCCTGCTGCGCGAGGAAGCCGCCCGCCGGCCCTGGCTGGTGCCGGTGGTGCTGGCGCGCAACTACGGCCAGAGCAGCGCCCTGCAGGCCGGCTTCGACCGCGTGCGCGGCCGCTATGTGGTCACGCTCGACGGCGACCTGCAGAACGACCCGCTCGACATCCCGGCGATGCTCGACCGCCTGGACGCCGACGACAGCGTCGACATGATCTCCGGCTGGCGCCGTAACCGGCAGGACGCCGAGATCTCGCGCAAGCTGCCCAGCCGCATCGCCAATGCGCTGATCTCGCGCGCCACCGGCGTGCACCTGCACGACTACGGCTGCGCGCTCAAGGCCTACCGGCGCGAAATCATCGACCGCATCCGGCTCTACGGCGAGCTGCACCGCTTCATTCCCTCGCTCGCCAAGGACGCCGGCGCGCGCATCGCCGAGGTGCCGGTGCGCCACCATGCGCGCACCCGCGGCGTCAGCAAGTACGGCATCGACCGCACCTTCCGCGTCATCCTCGACCTGGTGCTGATCGTCTTCTTCATGCGCTACCGCCAGCGGCCGTTGTATGCCTTCGGCGGCCTCGGCCTGTGGCTGCTGACGCCCGGCCTGGGCATGCTCGGCCACCTGGGCGTGCTCAAGCTGCTGGGGCAGGACATCGGCGGCCGGCCGCTGCTGATGACCGGCATGCTGCTCAGCCTGATCGGCGTGCAGCTCATCGTCGCCGGCCTGGTCGGCGAGATGCTGACCCGCATTTACCACGAGGCCGGCGGGCGTCCGCAGGCCCATGTGCGGATGGACGGCGCGGCCCGGCGGGCGTGAGCGGGGCCGCGCCCGCCTTGCCGCCCGGACGGTCGGCCGGTGCGTCGACCCGCCGCAAGGGCCCCGTCCTCTTGCGCCTGGCCCTGGGGCTGTGCGTGTTGGCGGGCCTGCTGGCCCTGGTCGACACGGCCGCCCTGCGGCGCAGCCTGGCCGGCGCCGATCCGGCTTGGCTGCTGCTGGGCCTGGGCAGCGCGGTGCTGGCCAATCTGCTGTCGGCCTTGCGCTGGTGGGCCTTGGCGCGCTGGCTCGGCGCCTGCGTCACACCGGGCTGGGCGGTGGCCCGCTATGCCGGCGGCATCGCGCTGAATGCGCTGCTGCCGGGTGCCGTGGTGGGTGGCGACCTCTACCGCGCCCAGGCCCTGCGAGCCCACGGCCTGGGCTGGGCCGCGGCCGGGCTCTCGGTGCTGGTCGACCGAGGGGCCGGCCTGTGGATGCTCGGCGTGCTGGCCCTGGCCGGAGCCGCCCTGGCCCTGCTGGGCGCCGAGCCCGCGGCCTTGCTCGACCCCCTGGCGGCGCTGCTGCCGACCGGCCCGCAGGCGGCCCTGCGCGCCCTGCCGGCGGCCGGCTTGGCAGCGGCCTGCGCCGGCCTGGTCCTGGCCTGCACCCTGGCCCCGCTGGCCCTGACCGCCCGGTCTCCGGCCGCCGGCTCCGCCGGTCCGGCTTCGCCCGCATCGGACGGCCCCGAGGCGGCCCCGCCCGCGCTGCCCTCGCGCGCCCAGGCCCTGCGCGCCCTGGCCCGGCGGCCGGGCGCCCGCGGCCAGCTCGCCCTGCAACTGCTGGCTTCGCTGGGGGTGCAGCTCTTCTCGGTCGGCACCCTGGCCTGCGCCGGCCTGGCCCTGGGCGTGACCCTGCCGGCCTGGACCTGGGCCCTGGTCGCGCTGCCGATCTTCCTGATGTCCACCCTGCCGATCAGCTTTGGCGGCTGGGGCAGCCGCGAGGCCGCAGCCGTGCTGGCCCTGGGTGCCTTCGGCGTGCCCGCGCCGCTGGCCCTGGGCATCGGCCTGCTCTACGGCCTGGCGGCCCTGGCCCAGGCCCTGCCCGGCGCGGCGGTGCTGGCCGCCGAGCGCCGCCAGCGGCCGGCCGGGGCGCAGCCCGCGGCTTGATCGCGCCCGCGCCCGCAGCACGGGCTGGATCGCGCCAGCCCCCGCCGCACCGGCCTGATCGCGCGATGCCCCGCCCGGGCAGGCAGCGACACTTGATCCCCGCCCCGGGCCGATCCCGGCCCCGCCCTCTGCCCTCCAGGATCTCCGGGCCATGCTGCACCTCGTCACCGGCCATGCCGGCTTCATCGGCTTCCACACCGCCTGCCGCCTGCTCGAACGCGGCGAGGGCGTGATCGGCTTGGACAACCTGAACGACTACTACGACCCCGCACTCAAGCAGGCCCGCCTGGTCGCGCTGCAGGCCGTGGCGGATCGCAGCGGCGGCTTCTACCGCGATGTGCGCGCCAACCTGGCCGATGCGGCGGCGGTGGATGCCGTCTTCGCCCAGCACCGCATCGAGCGGGTGATCAACCTGGCCGCCCAGGCCGGCGTGCGCTATTCGCTGCAGAACCCGCGCGCCTATGTGGAAAGCAACATCAGCGGCTTCGTGAACCTGCTGGAGGCCTGCCGCCACCACGGGGTGGGCCACCTCAGCTATGCCTCGACCAGCTCGGTCTACGGCGCCAGCACCGCGCTGCCTTCCAGCGAGCATGTCGCCGCCGACCATCCGCTGCAGTTCTACGCCGCCACCAAGCGCGCCAACGAGCTGATGGCCCATGCCTACAGCCACCTCTACCGGCTGCCGACCACCGGCCTGCGCTTCTTCACCGTCTACGGCCCCTGGGGCCGGCCGGACATGGCGCCTTTCCTCTTCACCCGCGCGATCCTGGAAGGCCGGCCGATCCAGCTTTTCAACCACGGCCGCCACAGCCGCGACTTCACCTTCGTCGAGGACATCGTCGAAGGCCTGCTGCGCGCCAGCGACCAGCCCGCCGCGCCCGACCCGGCCTGGAACAGCGCCGCCCCCGATCCGGCCCGCAGCAATGCGCCCTGGCGGGTCTACAACCTGGGCGCGAGCGCGCCGGTCGCCCTGGTCGATTTCATCGATGCCCTGGAGGCCGCCATCGGCAAGCCGGCGATCCGCGAGCTGGCCCCCATGCAGCCCGGCGACGTGCCCGACACCGCGGCCGACACCCGCGGCCTGCAGGCCGACGTCGGCTATGCGCCGGCCACCCCGCTGCGCGAGGGCGTGCAGCGCTTCGTCGACTGGTACCGCGGCTTCTACAAGGTCTGAGCGGCGGAGGCTCCCGCCGGCAGCCGCAGCGTCGCGCGAAAGCCCGGCCGGCCCGGTGCCAGCGGCGAGGCCAGCAGGAGCTCGCCGCCCGACTGCCGCGCCACCGCCTCGACGATGGCCAGGCCCAGGCCGCTGCCTTCGGCCTGCCGGTCGGCGCGCTCGAAGGGGCGGCGCAGGCGCGCCAGCATCTCGCCCGGCACGCCCGGGCCCTCGTCCTCCAGGACCAGCGCGACCTGGCCGTCCTGCCGCTGCACGCTGAGCCGCCGCGCGACGCCCGGCCCGCCGTGGCGCAGGCTGTTCTCGATCAGGTTGCGCAGCGCGATGCCCAGGGCATCCAGGTCGCCGTGCACCGTCAGCGGCTGCAGCGCCAGCGTCCAGCCGGGCGGGGCGGCGGGGGCATCCGCGGCTTCGTCCGCCGAGCCGGCCGGCAGCAGGCCGGCCTGCATGAATTCGTCCAGCACCAGCAGGGCCAGCTCGTCGAGCGCCACCGGCTCGCGCGCCAGGCCGACGCCGGCATCCACCCGCGCAAGCTGCAGCAGCTTGGCGCCCAGCTCGCCCAGGCGCTGAAGCTGCCGCGCCAGCGTGGCGGCGCGGGCCTGGCTGGCATGGCCGGCCGGCAGCGCGTCTGCCAGCTCAACTTGCAGGCGCTTGAGCTGGGCCTGGGCGGCGGCCAGCGGGGTGCGCAGCTCGTGCGCGCTGGCGGCGGCGAACTGGCGCTCGGCGCCGAGCAGGCGGCCGAGCCGCCCGAGCAGCGCGTCCACCGCCTCGACCAGGGGCGCCAGCTCCTGCGGCAGGGTGGACGCACCGTCGGGCCCGCGCAGGGCCGGGTCGCTGGCGAGCGGCGAGAGGTCATGGCCGTCACGCCGGGCCAGCGCGGCGCGTGCCGGGGCGAGGCTGGCAAAGCCCTGGCGCAGGCTGCGGTGCAGGCCCCAGGCCAGCAGGGGCAGCAGGGCCAGCAGGGGCGCCAGCAGCCAGACCAGGGCGGGGAGGATGGCCTGCGCCCTTTCCTCCAGGGGCTCCGCCGCCACCGCCACCCGGCCGCCCCGGCGCTCCACCTCCACATGCACCCGCCAGCGCCCCGCCCAGCGCTGGCCGCGCCGGTCCAGCGCGGCCAGCGCGGCGGCCGGGGCTTCCTCGGAGCGCCACAGCATCCGCCCCTGCGGGTCGAAAAGCTGCAGGGCGATCTCGCCCTCCTGGTCGTCCTCGACCCGCGGCGCGGGGCGGTCCCAGGCCAGGGGTAGGCTGAGCAGGCGGCGCGCCTGGTCTTCCAGCGCCTCGTCGCGCAGCTTGTGCAGCTCATGGGCCGCGCCGCCGCCCGCCAGCGCCGCGGCCAGCAGCCAAGCGGCGGCGAGGCCGCCCAGCAAGCGGCGGCGCAGGCGTTGCTCCAGCCGCCAGGGGCGCGCCGGGCCGGGGGAGGGCGGCGCGGCATCGGGCCTGCTCATGCGCCGGCCTCGAAGCGGTAACCCAGGCCGCGCTGGGTGCGGATGGTCTCGGCGCCGAGCTTGCGGCGCAGGCGGCTGATCAGCACCTCCACCGAGTTGCTGTCGGCCTCGCCGCGCCCGGCCTGGGTGTAGACGGCCTGTTCCAGCGCGCTGCGGCTCCAGAGCTGGCCGGGCCGGCTCGCCAGGCGAGCGAGCAGGGCCCATTCCATGGCAGTCAGCAGCACCTCCTCGCCGCCGCGCCAGGCCCGGCCGGCGGCGAAGTCCAGCTTCAGCGCATCGGCCTGCAGTGTCGGCGGCGCGACGCTGCCGCTGCGCCGGGCCACAGCCTCGATGCGGGCCAGCAGCTCGTCGAGGTCGAAGGGCTTGACCAGGTAGTCGTCGGCGCCGGCCTGCAAACCGCGGATGCGGTCGCTGATCTGGTCGCGCGCGGTGAGCACGATGACCGGCCGGCGGTCGCCGGCCGCACGGCGGCGGCGCAGCAGCTCGGTCGCATCGCCGTCGGGCAGTTGCAGGTCGAAGAGGGCCAGCTCGATCGCCGCCTCGCCAGCCAGCCGGGCCTCGGCCTGGGCGATCAGCTTCATCCACTGCACGGCATGGCCGGCGGCTTCGAGGTGGTCGAGCACGGCCTGGCCGAGGTCGATGTCGTCTTCGAGCAGCAGCAGGTGCATGGGGTGGGTGCGCGGAGACGCGGGGCAGGGCGGGTGAGGGTGCCGGTCGGGACTGAACCGATTCTGAACCGCAGGCCGGCGCCGTTCAGGTCGGGTTCAAGTCCGCAGCCGACCATGCGGTCCATGCCTCGAAGCGCCGGGGGCCAGATGGCCCGCCCGCCCCGAAGCCCTCTTAACCCCCCCTTGAAGGAGTTCACCATGTTCCCTCGCCTGCCCCGCTTGAAGGCCCTTGCCCTGGCCGCCACCCTGGGCCTAGCCGCCCCCGCTTTCGCCAGCGGCGACCGCTGCCAAGCCGGCCCCGAAACCGGCTGGAAGCCGCTGGCCGAGCTGGTCCAGAAGCTGAGCGCCGAGGGCTGGCGCCTGCGCAAGATCGAGATCGACGACGGCTGCTACGAGGTCAAGGGTGTCGACAAGGAGGGCCGCTACCACGAGGCCTACTTCCACCCGCAAACCCTGGAGCGCAAGGGCTGGGCCCACTGATGGCCGCGCTGCCATCGCCGCGCTGCGCCTGGGTGGGCGGGCTGCTGCTGCTGGGCGGCCTGCTCGCGGCCGGGGTCGCCGGACTCGGGGTCCTGCTCGACGAGGGCCTGCCGGCCTGGCCCGGCGCCTGGGCCGCGCCCGCGTGGTGGCCGCAGGCCCTGCCGCTCGGGCCCTGGCATGCCGCTCTCGGCACCGGCCTGGCGCTGGCCCTGCTGCTGGGCCTGGCTGCGGCCCTGCTGCGCCTGCGCGGCGGGCCGCGCGGCCTGGCCGGCCTGGCCCTGCTCGACACCCTGCTGCTGGCCGGCAGCGGCGCGGCCCTGGCGCCCGGCGGCTGGCGCGAGGGCGGGCTGCCGGCGGGGCTCGATCCCTGGATCGCCGCCGGCCTGATCGAGGCCGCCGCCGAGGCCCATGCGGCCAGCACGGTTTTGCTGCCGCTGCTGATCGGCGCGGCCTGGACCGGGGCCGCCTTGCAGGCCCGACGCCTCGGCGCCGCCTGAGCGCGGGGCTCAGACTTCCAGGTTGTCGATCAGCCGGGTGCGGCCCAGCCGCGCGGCGGCCAGGGCCACGGCCGGCGTGTCGCCCGCGACGGGCTGCAGGTCGTCGCGGCGGCGCAGGCTGAGGTAGTCGGGCTGCCAGCCGCGGGCGCGCAGGGCGGCGGTGGCTTCGGCCTCCAGCGCCTCGCGGCGGTCGGCCGTGCGCGGGCCGGCGCGCCAGGCGGCGGCCAGGGCATGCAGCGCGGCCTGGAGTTGCGGCGCCTCGGCACGCTCGGCGGCATCGAGGTAGCCATTGCGCGAGCTGAGCGCCAGGCCGTCGGCCGCCCGCACCGTGGGCCCGGCCAGCACCTCGATCGGCAGCGCGAACTGCCGCACCATGCCCTGCAGCACGCGCAGTTGCTGGTAGTCCTTCTGGCCGAAGACGGCGGCATGCGGCTGGACGCACTGGAAGAGCTTCATCACCACCGTGGCCACGCCGGTGAAGAAGCCGGGCCGGAAAGCGCCTTCCAGGATGTCGGCCAGCGCGGCCGGCGGCTGCACGGTGTAGAGCTGGGGCTCGGGGTAGAGCGCGGCTTCGTCGGGCGCGAAGACCAGGTCACAGCCGGCACCGGCCAGCAGCTCGACATCGCGTTCCAGCGTGCGCGGGTAGCGGTCGAAATCCTCGTTCGGCCCGAACTGCAGGCGGTTCACGAAGATGCTGGCCACCACGGCCCGGCCCGCGTCGGCCGCAGCCTCGCGGGCCTGGCGGATCAGGGCCAGGTGGCCTTCGTGCAGATTGCCCATGGTCGGCACGAAGACCGGCCGCAGCGGGCCGGCCAGGGCCGCGCGCAGGGCGGGCAGGGTGCTCAGCAGGGGCAGCGGGAGGTCGGACATCGGAGATTCAGGCAGGGGAACGGGCTGGGCACTGCCCGGCCCGGCAGGCGCTCAGTAGCTGTGCCGGGCTTCGTCGGGGAAGCTGCCGTCGCGCACGGCGGCCACGTAGCGGCGCAGCGCGTGCTCGATCGAGTCGCTGCCGTCCATGAAATTGCGCACGAAGCGCGGCAGGCGGCCGCGGCTGATTTGCAGCATGTCGTGCAGCACCAGCACCTGGCCGGCGGTGCCGCCCCCCGCGCCGATGCCGATGGTGATCAGGCCCGGGCAGGCGCCCACCACGCTGCGCGCGGTGGCCGAGGGCATCAGCTCCAGCACCAGCATGGCGGCGCCGGCCTCGGCCAGCTCGCGGGCATGGCGGCAGAGCGTGGCCGCCCCCGCCTCGTCGCGGCCCTGGATGCGGTAGCCGCCCAGGGCATGCACGCTCTGCGGCGTCAGGCCGAGGTGGCCGCAGACGGGCACGCCGCGCTCGACCAGGAAGCGCACGGTCTCGGCCGTCCAGCCGCCGCCTTCGAGCTTGACCATCTGCGCGCCGGCCTGCGTCAGCGCGGTGGCGCTGCGCATGGCCTGGTCGGGGCCCTCGTGGTAGCTGCCGAAGGGCAGGTCGGCGATCAGGAAGGCGCTGCGCCGGCCGCGGGCCACGCAGCGGGTGTGGTACGCGACTTCGTCGAGCGTGACCGGCGCCGTGCTGTCGTGGCCCTGCAGCACCATGCCCAGCGAATCGCCGACCAGCAGGCAGTCGACGCCGGCCGCATCCAGCAGGCCGGCGAAGCTGGCGTCGTAGCAGGTCAGCATCGCGATCTTCTCGCCGCGCGCGGCCATGTCGCGCAGCCGCGGCAGGGTCAGCGCGGGGCGTTCGGCGGCGGCGGTGGGGCTGGGGTGGCTGCTCATCGGAGGGGGCGGGGCGCCATCGGCACCGGGGGGCGGATTCTAGGAAGCGCGCCGGCTGCGGCGCCGCCGGGCGGGGGCGTTCAGACCGGCTGGTAGGCCAGGCGGACGTAGATCGGCGCGTAGGCCTCGGCCTGGGTCAGCTCGATCAGGCGCTCGCGGGCGAGTTCGAGCATGGCGATGAAGGTCACGACCAGCACGGCCGGGCCGCGTTCGACCTCGAACAGGTGCTCGAACTCGACATAGCGCTGGCCCTGCAAGCGCTTGAGCACGATGCTCATGTGCTCGCGCACCGAGAGCTGCTCGCGGCTGATCTTGTGATGCTGGTTCAGGCGGGCGCGCTTGAGGATCTCGGTCCAGGCCTCGCGCAGGTCCTCAGGCCGCACCTCGGGCTGGCGCAGCTCGACCGTGGTGTCGATGTGCGCCTGCGCGCGCCAGAAGTCGCGCCCCAGCAGCGGCAGGCGGCCCAGCTCGGCGGCAGCCAGCTTCATCTGCTCGTATTCGAGCAGGCGGCGGACCAGCTCGGCGCGCGGGTCCTCGGCCTCGGCCTGGCCCTCGACCTTGCGCGGCGGCAGCAGCATGCGCGACTTGATCTCGATCAGCATCGCCGCCATCAGCAGGTATTCGGCGGCGAGTTCGAGGTTGCGCTTGCGGATCGCCTCGACATAGCCGAGGTACTGCCGCGTGACATCCGCCATCGGGATGTCGAGGATGTTGAAGTTCTGCCGCCGGATCAGGTAGAGCAGCAGGTCCAGCGGGCCCTGGAAGGCTTCGAGGAAGACCTCCAGCGCATCGGGCGGGATGTAGAGATCGGTCGGCAGCGCGAACAGCGGCTCGCCATACAGCCGGGCGACCGCAGCGACCTGGTCGACGGTCTGCGGCAGGGCGTCCGGCGGCAGGGCCGAGCCCGGCCCGGCGAGCTCGCCGGCCGTGTGCATGCGCGGCTCAGGTCTTGCTGTGATAGACGTAGGCCTGCTGCGGCACGCGGGCGGCGCGCCATTCGGCCTGGGCGGCGCGGTCCACCGGCTGGTCCCAGAGCAGGGCGCGGCCTTCGCGCTGGCGGCTTTCCAGGGCCGGATCGGCCTTCTTCAGTTCGCTGATGAACTGGGTGGTGTCGGACTGGTAGGGCTTCCAGAAGAGCGGCATGGCGATTCCTTGCGGCGGCCGGATCCCGGCCTGGGGTTGTCCCGAATTTTAGGCCCCGCGTCCCCGCGCCGCCCCCGGGCGGCCCGACGATGGGAAGATTCCGCCCATGGCCCGTGCATTCACCCCTCCCTTGCCCGACCTTCCGCCCGCCCCGGCACCGGCGACCGAGCCGCCGCCCGGCCCGGCCCGGCGCGGGCCGGCGGCTGCGCCGCGGGCGGCATCCCGGGCCGTGCCCGAGCCGGTCGAGATCGAGCTGCGCCTGCAAATTCCGCCGGCCGCCCGCGAGACGGTGCGCGCCTTCCTGCGCGAGGACGGCGGCAGCGCCCAGAGCCTGAAGGCCGTCTACCTCGACACGCCCGACCGCCTTCTGGCCCGCCATGCCATGGCCTTGCGCCTGCGCAAGGAAGGCCGGCAATGGGTGCAGACGCTCAAGTGCGGCGCCGCCCACGCCCTGGTGCGCGGCGAGCACAACGTGCCGCTGCCGGCCCTGCCCGGCGGCGGCCAGCCGGGCGTGGACCCCCAGCGCCATGCCGGCCAGGCGGTGGGCGAAAGCCTGCTCGCCCTGCTCGACGAGGCCGCGCGCGCGCAGGGCCCGGCGGCGGTGCGCCTGGTCGAGGGTTTCGTGACCGACATCCAGCGCCGCAGCCGCCGCCAGCGCCTGCGCCACGGCACGGTCGAGTTCAGCCTGGACGAGGGCGAGCTGCGCGCCCCCGACGGCGCCGGCGGCTGGCGCATCTGGCCGGTCTGTGAGCTGGAGATCGAGCTGATCAGCGGCTCGCCCCGCGCCGTGTTCGAGGCCGCCCGCCGCTGGACGGCCCGCGGCCTGTGGCTGGAGCCGCGCAGCAAGGCCGAGCGCGGCGAGCGCCTGCGCCGCGGCGGCGGCCCCGGCCAGCCCGGCCCGGCCTTCGGCGCGCAGGCGCTGAAGCTGCCGCGCGGGGCCGAGGCCTCCACCCTGGCCGAAGCCGCGCTCGACAACGTCGCCGCGCAGGTGCTGCGCAATGCGGGCGAGCTATGCGGCGGCGTGGCCGGCGCCGAATCCCTGCACCAGTTGCGCGTCGGCCTGCGCCGGCTGCGCTCGCTCGACAAGCTGCGCGCCGGCTGGCCCGGGGTCGCGCCGATCGCCGCCGGGCCGGCCCTGGCCGAACTCTTCCGCCGCCTGGGCGCAGCCCGCGATGCCGATGCCCTGGGCGAGGGCCTGGGCGCCGAGCTGGCGGCCGCCTGGGCGCAGGCCCAGGGCCTGGCCGAGCCGCCCGCGGGCTTCCTGGCCCGTGGGCTGCCGGCCGAGGCGGTGCCCGATCCCGTCGCCGAGCTGCGTGCCGCCCCGGCCCAGCAGGCCCTGCTGCTGCTGCTGGCGCAGAGCGCGCTGCCGGCCGAGCGCATCGCGCCCATGCTGGCGGACTGGACCCGCGAGCGTTCACGCCCCGCGGCCCCGGCCGCCCCGTCCCGCAAGGCGCCCGCCGCCGACATGGCGGATGCGCTTCGTGCGGTCGATCCCGCCCTGGCCGCGGCTGAGGCCGCCCCGCCGCCCCTGCCCTCCGGCGCGGCCGACCCCGCGCCCGACCCCGGCGCCCGCGCCCAGGCCGGCGCCCGGCTCGCCCGCTGGCAACGGCGCCTGGTGCGCGAGGCCAAGGCCTTCGACACGCTCGATGACGAGGCCCGCCATGCCCTGCGCAAGGCGCTCAAGCGCCAGCGCTACAGCGTGGAGCTGTGCGCCGACCTCTACAGCCGCAAGGCGCTGGCCGCCTACCTGAAGCCGCTGCGCGCCGCGCAGGAGGCGCTCGGCCTGTTCAACGATGTCTGCGTCGCCACCGCCCAGGCCCGTGCGGCGGCCGAGGCCGGCCAGGCCGAGGGCTGGTTCGCGCTGGGCTGGTTGCAGCCGCGCCGCGCCCAGGTGCTGGCCGAGGCCGGCGCCTGCCTCCAGCGCTTCCGCAAGGTGCCGCCGCCCTGGGCCTGAGGCTCAGGGCCCGGTCGACCGGGGCGGGGTCGCGCCCGGCAGCGGCTCGTCCAGCCGGGCCAGCACGGCGGCCAGGTCGGCTTGCAGGCGCTCGGGGCCCAGTTCGTCCAGCAGGCCGCCGCGCTGCATCAGCAGGGCCGGCTGGGGATGGGCCTCGACCAGCCACAGCGCGATGCCGCGCCGCGCCAGGTCGCGGCCGAGCTGCACCAGCACGGCCAGGCCGCTGCTGTCCAGCGCGATCAGGCGCTGCAAGTCCAGCACCAGCACCCGGCAGCCCGGCGGCAGTTGCTCGGGCAGGTCCTCCAGCTTGCCGCTGGCACCAAAGAACAGGGCGCCGTACAGCCGCCGCAGCGCCACGCCCGGTGCGGGTTCGGGCGCGAGCTGCACCTCGAACAGCGCAGCCATGCGCCAGATGAAGAAGACGCAGGCCAGCACCAGGCCGACTTCCACCGCCACCATCAGGTCGAAGACCACCGTCAGCACGAAGGTGCTGAGCAGGATCACCCGGTAGCCCGGCGCGAACTGCCGCAGCCGCGCGAACTCGTGCCATTCGCCCAGGCGGACCGCGGTCATGAAGGTGATGGCGGCCAGCACCGCCAGCGGCACATCCTCGGCCAGCGGCGCGGCCACCAGCACCACCAGCAGCAGCGCCAGGGCGTGGACGATGCCGGCGACCGGTGTCGTCGCGCCGGCCCGCACATTCGTCATCGTGCGGGCGATGGTGCCGGTGGCGGGAATGCCGCCGACCAAAGGCACCACCATATTGGCCACGCCCTGGGCCATCAGCTCCTGGTTGGGATCGTGGCGCGGCAGCTCGGGGGCGAGCTGGTCGGCGATGCGGGCGCAGAGCAGGGCCTCGACCGCGCCGAGCAGGGCCAGCGTGAGTGTGGGGATGACCAGGTCGCGCGCGCCGGCCCAGCTCAGCGCCGGCCACTGCAAGGTCGGCAGGTGGTCGGGGATGCCGCCGAAGCGGCTGCCGATGGTCTCCACCGGCAGGGCCAGGCCGGCTGCGGCCAGGCTGCCGAGCAGCAGCGCGACCATCTGCGCCGGCACCAGGCCCAGGCCGCTGCCGAGCGTGGGCTGCGCGCGCCGGGCGAGGCCCACCATGCGGGGCCAGCCGACGATCAGGCCCAGGCAGGCCAGGCCCAGGGCCAGGGTGCTCGGGTCCGTGTCCCCGAGACCGCCCGCCAGCGCGCGGAGCTGCGAGAAGGCATCGGCCGGCAGGCGACCCAGGTCCAGGCCCAGCAGGTCCTTGAGCTGCGACAGCGCGATCAACACCGCGATGCCATTGGTGAAGCCGATCACGATGCTGATCGGCACATAGCGCACCAGGCCGCCCAGGCGCAGCAGGCCCATCAGCACCATCAGCCCGCCCGCCAGCAGGGTGGAGACGAGCAGATTGGCCAGGCCGTAGCGCTCGACGATGCCGTAGACGATGACGATGAAGGCGCCCGCCGGCCCGCCCACCTGCACGTTCGAACCGCCCAGGGCCGAGATCAGCAGGCCGCCGACGATGGCGGTGAACAGGCCGGCCTGGGGGCTGACGCCCGAGGCGATCGCGAAGGCCAGGGCCAGCGGCAAGGCCATCACGCCGACGGTGAGGCCCGCACCCAGGTCGCCCAGGGCCTGCTGGCGGGTGTAGCCGGGCAGGGTGTCGAGCAGGCGCGGCCGGAAGCGCGCCAGGCGCAGGCGCGGCAGCGGTCGCGCGGCGGGGGCAGGGGAGGGGGCGTCGGGGGTCATCGACAGCCCATCGGCCGGTGCAGCCGCGCCTGAAGGCCGCGCCCCGGCCCCGCGGGATCGGCCCGGTTCAATGGATGCGCAGGCCCGGCGTGGCCCCGCTGTCGGGCGCGAGCAGGTGGATGCCGGGGCGGGCCTTCTCGTCGGCATGGCTGGCGGCCAGCACCATGCCTTCGCTCAGGCCGAACTTCATCTGCCGCGGCGCGAGGTTGGCCACCATCACCGTCAGGCGGCCGACCAGGTCTTCGGGCTTGTGCACGCTGGCGATGCCGCTGAAGACATTGCGGGTGCGGCCCTCGCCCACGTCCAGCGTGAGCTGGAGCAGCTTCTTGCTGCCGGCCACGGCCTGCGCGTCGACGATCTTCGCGATGCGCAGGTCGATCTTGGCGAAGTCCTCGATCGTGATGGTTTCGGCGATGGCCTCGCCGCCGGGGCGGTTGGGGTCGTCGGCCCCCGGCGCGGGGGCAGCGGCCGGCGTCGGCTCGGCGGCGGCCGGCGGGGCTTCGAACAGGGCGTCGAGCAGCTTGGGATCGACGCGCTGCATCAGGTGGCTGTAGCTGCCGATGCGGTGGCCGGCGAGCGACTGCCCGGCCTGCGCCCACTGCAGCGGCCCGACCTGCAGGAAGGCCTCGACCTGCGCGGCCAGGGCCGGCAGCACCGGTTTCAGGTAGAGGCTCAGCAGGCGGAAAGCCTCGATGCAGGTCGAGCAGACGGCATGCAGGCGCGCGTCCTGGCCGTCCTGCTTGGCCAGCTCCCAGGGCTTGTTGGCATCGACATAGGCATTCACGCGGTCGGCGAGCAGCATGACCTCGCGCAGGGCCTTGCCGGTGTCGCGGCCGTCATAGAGGCGGGCCAGCTCGGGCGCGGCCTCGCGCAGGGCGGCCACCACCGCAGCGCCTTCCGCGTCAAGGGTGTCGGCAAGGCGGCCGTCGAAGCGCTTGACCAGGAAGCCCGCCGCCCGGCTCGCGATGTTGATGTACTTGCCGACCAGGTCGCTGTTGACGCGGGCGACGAAGTCCTCGCGGTTGAAGTCCACGTCTTCCACCCGGCCGCTGAGCTTGGCGGCCAGGTAGTAGCGCAGCCACTCGGGGTTCAGGCCGAGCTTCAGGTACTTGAGCGGGTCCAGGCCGGTGCCGCGGCTCTTGCTCATCTTCTCGCCGTTGTTGACGGTGAGGAAGCCGTGCACATGCACCGCGTCGGGCACCTTGCGGCCGCTGAACTTCAGCATCGCCGGCCAGAACAGGGTGTGGAAGGTGACGATGTCCTTGCCGATGAAGTGCACCTGCTCCAGCCCGGGCTGGGCGAGGTAGCTGTCCAGGTCGCGGCCCAGGCTCGCCAGATGAGCCTGCAGCGAGGCCAAGTAGCCCACCGGGGCATCAAGCCAGACATAAAAGTACTTGCCCGGCGCATCGGGAATCTCGATGCCGAAATAGGGCGCGTCGCGGCTGATGTCCCAGTCGCCCAGGCCGACCTTGCCGTCCTCGTCGCGCTTGAACCATTCCTTGACCTTGTTGGCCACTTCGGGCTGCAGGCGGCCGTCCTGGGTCCAGCTTTCGAGGAAGGCGACGCAGCGCGGGTCGGACAGCCTGAAGAAGAAGTGCTCGCTGCTGCGCAGCACCGGCGTCGCGCCCGACAGGGCGGAGTAGGGCTTCTTCAGATCGGTGGGCGCATAGACGGCGCCGCAGGCCTCGCAGTTGTCGCCGTACTGGTCGGCCGCGCCGCATTTGGGGCACTCGCCCTTGATGAAGCGGTCGGGCAGGAACATGCCCTTCTCGGGGTCGAAGAACTGCTCGATCGTGCGGGTCTCGATCAGGCCGTTCTCGCGCAGCGCGCGGTAGATGGACTGGGCCAGCGCGTGGTTTTCCGGCGCGTCGGTGCTGTGCCAGTGGTCGAAGGCGATGTGGAAGCCGTCGAGGTAGGGCTTGCGGCCGGCGGCGATGTTGGCCACGAAGGCCTGCGGCGTCAGGCCGGCCTTCTCGGCGGCGATCATGATCGGCGCGCCATGCGCGTCGTCGGCGCAGACGAAGTGCACCTCATGGCCCTGCATGCGCTGGAAGCGCACCCAGATGTCGGCCTGGATGTACTCCATGATGTGGCCGATGTGGAAATGCCCGTTGGCATAGGGCAGGGCGGTGGTGACGAAGAGCTGGCGGGGCATGGTGTGCGGGCGTCCGGGAGGGCGCCGGCCGGGGCTGCGGGCAAGCCCGCAAGTTTAGGCGGCGGGCGGTGGCCGCCTCGCGCCCTGCGGGGGCTCGGGCCCGCGGGTCGCAGGCTAGACTCGGTGCCCCTGCTTCGGCACGCCTGTTCCTAGCCTGATTGCCCGCCATGTCGCTCACCGATGCCGCCGTCCTCGCGGCGCTCCAGACCGTCTCCGACCCCAACACCGGCAAGGACTTCGTCAGCACCCGCACGGTCAAGAACCTGAAGGTCGACGGCGGAGACATCGCCTTCGACGTCGAGCTGGGCTACCCGGCCAAGAGCCAGATTCCCCCGCTGCGCAAGGCCCTGATCGCCGCGGTGCGCACGCTGCCGGGCGTGGAGAACGTCAGCGTGAACCTGAGCAGCCGCATCACCGCGCATGCCGTGCAGCGCGGCGTGCAGTTGCTGCCGGGGGTGAAGAACATCGTTGCCGTGGCCTCGGGCAAGGGCGGCGTGGGCAAGAGCACGACGGCCGTCAACCTGGCCCTGGCCCTGGCCGCCGAGGGCGCCCGTGTGGGCCTGCTGGATGCCGACATCTACGGCCCCAGCCTGCCGATGATGATGGGCCTGACGGCGCGGCCCGAGTCGGCCGACGGCAAGACCATGGAGCCGTTGGAGAGCCACGGCCTGCAGCTCATGTCGATCGGCTTCCTGGTCGAGGCCGACAACCCCATGGTGTGGCGCGGCCCCATGGCCACCCAGGCCCTGGAGCAGATGCTGCGCCAGACCAACTGGCAGGACCTGGACTACCTGATCGTCGACATGCCGCCCGGCACCGGCGACATCCAGCTCACGCTCAGCCAGCGCGTGCCGGTGACGGGCGCGGTCATCGTCACCACGCCGCAGGACATCGCCCTGCTTGACGCCCGCAAGGGCCTGAAGATGTTCGAGAAGGTCGGCGTGCCCATCCTCGGCGTCGTCGAGAACATGGCCGTCTACTGCTGCCCGAACTGCGGCCACAGCGAGGCCATCTTCGGCGCCGATGGCGGCAAGCACATGGCCGCCGAATACGGTGTGGCCCACCTCGGCAGCCTGCCGCTGAACCGCAGCATCCGCGAACAGGCCGATGCCGGCCGGCCGACGCTGATCAGCGAGCCCGATGGCGAGATCGCCGCGCTCTATAAGGGCGTGGCCCGCCAAGTGGCGGTGAAGATTGCCGAGAAGTCCAAGGACTACTCGACCAAGTTCCCGACCATCTCCGTCAGCAAGACGAGCTGATGGACGCGCCGGCCGCCCGCGAGCGCCCGGCGATCGAGGTCGCCGTGGTCATGGCGCGCGAGGCCGCGCCCAACCGCTGGGAGGACTGGCGCTTCCGCATCGACGAGGTGCTGGCCATGCAGCCGGCCTTCGGCACCGCGGCCCGTTGCCTGCACGACGATGGCAAGGTCGCGCGCTTCCTGCACCCGGGGCTGCGCATCGAGCTTTTCCCCGATGAGGCCGAGGGCTATCACCTCAATCTCAGCAGCGGCACGCCGGTGGTCTTCGTGATGTGGCGGATCGACGAGGATGATCCCTCGCGGGCTTGGCCCGAGGCGGTGAGCCTGTCCTACCACGTGGCCGGGCGCTGGCTGGATGCGCAGGAGCGGGTCGACAACTGCCCGCTGCCGCCCGACTGGCGCGACGCCTTGCAGGCCTACACCGAGGTCCATCACCAGCCCGAGCCGCGCAAGCGCCGCCGGCCGCAGTCCTTCCTGCCGCCCGAGGCGCGCGGCTGAGCGGCCATGGGCGCTGATGCCGAGGACGGCTTCTTCGCACGCTGGTCGCGCCGCAAGGGCCAGGCCCGCGGGCCGGCCGACACGCTGCCGGCCGAGCCGCCCCCTGCTGCCGGGCCTACCGCCGGGCCGCCCGCCGCCCTGGCGGCCGAGCCGCCCCGCCATGCCGCGCCGCACCGCACCGAGCCACCGCCCGGGGTCGTGCCGCCCCCCGCGGCCGAGCCCCCCCCGCCGACGCTGGACGATGCCGCCCGCCTGCGGCCCGGCGAAGCGGTCGAGCGCTTCGTGCGGCCGGGCGTGGATGAGGCGGTCAAGCGCGCCGCGCTGAAGACGCTCTTCGCCGATCCGCACTTCAATGTGATGGACGGGCTCGACATCTACATCGACGACTACGGCAAGCCCGACCCCATCCCGCCGGCCATGCTGCGGCAGTTGCAGCAGGGCGAAGCCCTGGGCCTGTTCCGCGAGGAGCGCGAGGCCGAAGCCCGCGCCGCGGCCCAGGCTGCCCGCAGCGCGGCCGGGCAGCCGCCCGAGCCGGACGTCGATGCCGTAGCCGAGATGGAAGCCGAGCCGGTAGCCGATGTGGGAGCCGATGCGCGAGCCGGGTCGGAAGCCGAGCCCGAGCCCGAACCCGCCGACGCCAGGCCGGACACCGGGCCTGAACCCGCCCGCGCCCGCGCCGCCCCCGCCCCCGGGCCGAACCCGCTGGTCACCCCGCAGCCGCCATGCGAGGCTGCGCCGCCCCCGACGACCCCGCTGCCCCTGCCGCCCGCCCTGCCATGAAGACCCTGGTCTGTTCCTGCAACGACACCCTGCCGATCGACCCGCCGGCCCTGCGCGAGGCCCTGCGCCTTGCCGCCGGCGAGGACGCGGCCGAGGGCCTGTCGGCCGGCCACCGCCTGCTCTGCCGCCGCGAGGCCGGCGCCTTCCAGCAGGCGGCCCAGGGCCAGGACGCGCTGCTGGTCGCCTGCACCCAGGAGGCCCGCCTCTTCAGCGAGCTGCATGCGCAGACCGAGGGCGCGCCGCCGCTGGTCGAGCGGCCGATCCGCTTTCTTAACCTGCGCGAGACGGCCGGCTGGTCGGCCGAGGCGCGCGAGCGGCCGGCCGCCCTGCCGCCCAAGCTGGCCGCGCTGATTGCCGAGGCCCAGCGGCCCGATCCGCCGCCGGTCGCCCAGGTCAGCTACCGCTCGGCCGGCCGCTGCCTGGTGATCGGCGCCCCGGCCGACCTGGCCGGCGTGCTGCCCCTGCTGGGCGATGCGCTGGACCTGACGCTTTTCCTGGACGGCCCGGCCGCGCCGCTGCCGCAGGACCGCCTGGTGCCGGTGCTCGGTGGCCGCATCGAGGCCCTGCAGGGCTGGCTCGGCGCCTTCACCTTGCGCTGGCGCGACGAGGCGCCGATCGACCTGGACCTCTGCACCCGCTGCAATGCCTGCGTCTCGGCCTGCCCCGAGGGCGCGATCGGCCTGGACTACCGCATCGACATGACGCGCTGCGACCGCCAGCGCGCCTGCCTGAGCGCCTGCGGCGTGGCCGGCGCGATCGATTTCGAGCGCGAGGCCGCGCCGCGCGAGCAGGGCTTCGACCTGGTGCTGGACCTCGGCGCCCGGTCCCTGCTGGACCTGCATCAGCCGCCCCAGGGCTACCACCATGTGCCCCTGCGCGCCGCCGACGGCGCAGCCCGGCTGAGCGCGGCCGTGGTCGCGCTGCGGTCGGCGGTCGGCGTGTTCGACAAGCCCAAGTTCTTCGACTACCGCGTCAAGCTCTGCGCGCACAGCCGCAACGAGCGCGAGGGCTGCCGGGCCTGCATCGACGTCTGCTCGGCCCAGGCCATCCAGAGCCGCGCGACGGTCGAGGGGCCGGACCGTGGCGGCATCCGGGTCGAGCCGCATCTCTGCGTGGGCTGCGGCGCCTGCACGACGGTCTGCCCGAGCGGTGCGCTGTCCTACCGCTACCCCGGCCCGGACGAGCTGGGCGGCCGCATGCGCACGCTGATCGGCGGCTACCTGAAGGCTGGCGGCGAGGCCGCGGCTGGCCGGCCGCTGCTGCTGCTGCACAGCCAGCAGGGCGGGCGGCAGGCGATCGAGGCCCTGGGCCGCGCGGCCCAGGCCGGGCCGCAGGCCTTCGGCGGCCCGGCCCCCTCGCCACGGCCCGGCGCCACCGCGCGCCGCCGCGGCCTGCCGCTGGCGGTGCTGCCGCTGGCGCTGTGGCACAGCGCCTCGGTCGGGCTGGAGCTGTGGCTCTCGGCCCTGGCCTGGGGCGCGCGCGGCGTGGTGGTGCTGCTCAGCGGCGAGGAGGCGCCGGACTACCGCCGCGCCCTGGCCGCCCAGGCCGCGCTGGGCCAGGCCCTGCTGCAGGGCCTGGGCTGGTCCGGCACGCCGCTGCGGCTGATCGACCTGGCCGGCGCCGAGGCGCCCGAGGCCGAGCTGGAAGCCGGCCTGCATGCCGCCCTGGCCGAGGGCCTGCGCCCGGCGCTGGCGCCTGCCGTCTTCGCGGCCGGCAGCGACAAGCGCGCCCAGCTTGAGCTGGTGCTCGACCATCTGCTGGCGCATGCGCCGCAGGCCGCCGCGCTGCCGGCGGCGCTGCCCCTGCCCTCGGTGCCGGGCTCGGCCTCGCCCTGGGGCGCTGTGGCGATCGACACCGGCCGCTGCACGCTCTGCATGGCCTGCGTCGGTGCCTGCCCGGCCTCGGCCCTGGTCGACAACCCCGAGCGGCCCGAGCTGCGATTCATCGAGAAGAACTGCGTGCAGTGCGGCCTGTGCGTCGGCACCTGCCCCGAGCAGGCCCTGGCCCTGCAGCCGCGCCTGCTGCTGGCCGAGGCCGGCCGCGCGCGCCGCGAGCCGCGCGTGCTGCATGCCCAGGAGCCCTTCCGCTGCGTGCGTTGCAGCAAGCCCTTCGGCACGCTCAAGGCCATCGAGAACATGGTCGCCAAGCTGGCCGGCCATGCCGCCTTCCAGGGCGCCGCGGCCGAGCGGCTGAAGATGTGCGGCGACTGCCGGGTGGTCGATCTCTACAGCGACCCGCGCGAAGTCCGCATCACCGACCTCTGAGCCCCCCGGTGCGCGCGCCGCGCCGATCTGCCTGCCCCGACGACCGCCTGCCTGCCGAGCCGCCGATGAATCCTGCCGAGCTGCGTGCCCTGTCCTTTGCCTCCGCCGACCAGGCCGAGGAGATCGCCCGTGCCGAGATCTACGGCCTGCTGGCCCGGCTCTTCCTGGCGCCGCCGGATGCCGCCCTGCTGGCTGCCTTCGCGGTGGTGGTGACCGAGGCGCCCGAGCCCGGCGCCTTCCTGGAGGCGCCCTGGCAGGACCTGGTGTCCGCCCTGCGGGCCGGCAGCCCCGAAGCGGCTGCGGCGGAGTACGAGGCGCTCTTCCTCGGCGTCGGCCGGCCGGAGATCTTTCTGTACGCCAGCCACCATCTCAGCGGCTTCCTCAACGAGAAGCCGCTCGTGCAACTGCGCAGCGACCTGGCCGCCCTCGGCCTGCAGGGCGACCGCGAGCGCGGCGAGACCGAGGACCATGTCAGCGCGGCCTTCGAGGTGATGCGCTACCTGATCGCCGGCGACGATGCCGCGGTGTGCAACCTGGAGCAGCAGCGGCGCTTCTTCCGTGCCCATGTGCAGTCCTGGGTCGAGCGGCTGTGCGATGTCTTGCAGGCGCATCCGCGTGCGCGGCTCTATGCCGCGCTGGCGGCCTACACGCGGGCCTTCGTGCAGGTCGAGACCCAGGGCTTCGACCTGCTCGAAGCCTGAGCCTGGGCCCGGTATGCGGCGCGCACGCGGGGCCCCAACGCGGTCGTCACTTTTTCTGCATCGCGAGCCTTGTCGACCCTTGCAAGTCTTCATTCCCGAGCAAAGCACTTTACGGGCTTATCCCGGCAGACCAAGGGCAGGGCCGGGGACCACAATAGTCCGAAGATATGAATCGCGATGCATGGCCTGAAGGCCCACGCGTCCTGCACGAGGAGACCATCATGTCCAAGGCCGAAGCTTCGAAGGAAGTCCTGTCCCGCCGCCGCCTGTTCGCAGGCGCCGGCACCGTCGGTGCCCTGGCGGCCGTCGCTGCTGTGCTGCCGCGTCAAGAGGCTGTACCAGTCGAGGCACCGAAAGCCGAGGCCGCGCCGGCCGAAGGCACGCCGGGCTACCGCGCCAGCGCGCACGTGCTGCGCTACTACCAGACCGCCCGCGTCTGAAGCTCCGGCCGGGCGGTCGCGCCCGGCCGACCGAGAGCCTGCCATCCCCCGCAAGGCCCGCTGCGGCCGCTGCCACGAGGAGTTCCCCATGTTGCTCACGCGCCGTTCGTCCTCGGTCGATGCGACCGCGATGCCGTCGATGCTCGCCAGCTTGCAGCGCGGTGTCGCCCGCGCCCTGCCCACCGTCGACCGCCGCGGCTTCCTGCGTCGCTCCGGCCTCGGTCTCGGGGCCGGCCTGGCCCTGCCGCAGCTCACGATGATCCGCAAGGCCGAAGCCGCCGACGGTGCGAAGGCCGCGGCGGCGGACGGTGCCCGCAAGATCGAGGTCAAGCGCACCGTCTGCGGCCACTGCTCGGTGGGTTGCGCGGTGGATGCCGTGGTCGAGAACGGCGTCTGGGTCCGGCAGGAGCCGGTCTTCGATTCGCCGATCAACCTCGGCGCGCACTGCGCCAAGGGTGCGGCCCTGCGCGAGCATGGCCATGGCGAGTTCCGCCTGAAGTACCCGATGAAGCTGGTCGACGGCAAGTACCAGCGCATCAGTTGGGACCAGGCCTACGAGGAGATCAGCGAGCGCCTGCTGGCCATCAAGAAGGAGAGCGGCCCGGACGCGCTCTTCGTCGTCGGCTCCAGCAAGCACAACAACGAGCAGGCCTATCTGCTGCGCAAGTGGATCAGCTTCTGGGGCAGCAACAACACCGACCACCAGGCGCGCATCTGCCACTCCACCACGGTCGCGGGTGTCGCCAACACCTGGGGCTACGGGGCGATGACCAACTCCTACAACGACATGCAGAACGCCAAGGCGGCGATCTACATCGGCAGCAATGCGGCGGAGGCGCACCCCGTCTCGATGCTGCACATGCTGCATGCCAAGGAGAAGGGCTGCAAGATGATCGTCGTCGACCCGCGCTTCACGCGGACGGCGGCCAAGGCCGATGAGTACGTGCGGATCCGCTCGGGGTCCGACATCCCCTTCCTCTTCGGCGTGATGTGGCACATCTTCAAGAACGGCTGGGAGGACCAGAAGTACCTCGCCGACCGTGTCTACGGCATGGAGAAGGTGCGCGAGGAAGTGCTCGCCAATTGGACGCCGGACAAGGTGCAGGAAGCCTGCGGCGTCGATGAGGCCACCACTTTCAAGGTGGCCAAGATCCTGGCCGAGAACCGGCCCGGCACCATCGTGTGGTGCATGGGCCAGACGCAGCACACCATTGGCAATGCCATCGTGCGCGCCTCCTGCCTGCTTCAGCTTGCGCTGGGCAATGTGGGCGTGAGCGGGGGCGGCACCAACATCTTCCGCGGCCACGACAACGTGCAGGGCGCGACCGACGTTGGTCCCAACCCCGACAGCCTGCCCGGCTACTACGGCCTGGCCGAGGGCTCGTGGAAGCACTACGCCAAGGTCTGGGGCGTGGACTTCGACTGGATCAAGGCCCAGTACGCGCCGGGCATGATGAGCAAGTCCGGCATGACGGTCTCGCGCTGGGTCGACGGCGTGCTGGAGAAGAACGAGCTGATCGACCAGGACAGCAATCTGCGCGCGCTGTTCTTCTGGGGCCATGCGCCCAACTCGCAGACCCGCGGCCTGGAGATGAAGCGGGCCATGGACAAGCTGGACCTGCTGGTCGTCGTCGACCCCTTCCCCAGCGCCACCGCCGCGATGGCGGCCATGCCCGGCAAGCCCGAGGACCAGAACCCCAAGCGCGCCGTCTACCTGCTGCCGACCACCACGCAGTTCGAGACCAGCGGCTCCTGCACCGCGTCGAACCGCTCGATCCAGTGGCGCGAGAAGGTCATCGACCCGCTGTGGGAGAGCCGCACCGACCACATGATCATGAGCCAGCTTGCCGACAAGCTCGGCTTCGGCAAGGAGCTGGTCAAGAACTACACCATGGTGCAGGGCAAGGGCGGCATGGAGCCCGAGACCGAATCGATCCTGCGCGAGATCAACCGCGCCGTCTGGACCATCGGCTACACCGGCCAGAGCCCCGAGCGCCTGAAGGCCCACATGCGCAACATGCATGTCTTCGACGTGAACACGTTGCGGGCCAAGGGCGGCATCGACCAGGCCACTGGTTACAAGCTCGACGGTGACTACTTCGGCCTGCCCTGGCCCTGCTACGGCACGGCCGAGCTCAAGCATCCGGGCTCGCCCAATCTCTACGACACCTCCCGGCATGTGATGGAAGGCGGCGGCAATTTCCGCGCGAACTTCGGCGTCGAGAAGGATGGCGTGTCCTTGCTCGCAGCCGACGGCTCGCACAGCAAGGGCGCCGACCTGACCACCGGCTACCCCGAGTTCGATCACGTCCTGCTCAAGAAGCTGGGCTGGTGGGACGAACTGACCGAGGACGAGAAGAAGGCCGCCGAGGGCAAGAACTGGAAGACCGACCTGTCCGGCGGCATCCAGCGCGTCGTGATGCAGAACCACGGCTGCCATCCCTTCGGCAATGCCAAGGCGCGGGCGGTGGTCTGGAACTTCCCCGACCCCATCCCCAAGCACCGCGAGCCGCTCTACAGCAACCGGCCGGACCTCGTCGCCAAGTACCCGACGCATGACGACAAGAAGGCCTTCTGGCGCCTGCCGACGCTCTTCAAGACCGTGCAGGACGCCAACCTCGACATCGGCAAGCAGTTCCCGCTGATCATGACCAGCGGCCGGCTCGTCGAGTACGAAGGCGGTGGCGAGGAGACCCGCTCCAACCCCTACCTGGCCGAGCTTCAGCAGGACATGTTCGTCGAGCTCAACCCGCGTGCCGCCAACGACCGCGGCATCCGCAACGGCGACATGGTCTGGGTCAAGACGCCGCCCATGCAGCAGGTGCCGGGCTTCCCCGGCATCAAGGTCAAGGCGCTGGTGACCGAGCGGGTCGATGCCGAGACGGTCTTCCTGCCCTTCCACTTTTCCGGTCGTTGGGGGGGCGTCGACCTGGCGCCCTATTACCCGCAGGGCGCCATGCCCGTGGTCCGCGGCGAGGCGATCAACACCGCCACGACCTACGGCTACGACAGCGTGACGATGATGCAGGAGACCAAGACCACCCTTTGCCAGATCGAAAAGGCCTCGGCCTAAGAAGGAGCTGACATGGCCCGCATGAAGTTCATCTGCGACGCCGAGCGTTGCATCGAGTGCAACGGTTGCGTCACCGCCTGCAAGGCGGAACACGAGGTGCCCTGGGGCGTCAACCGCCGCCGCGTCGTCACCCTCAACGACGGCCTGCCCGGCGAGAAGAGCATCTCGGTCGCCTGCATGCATTGCAGCGATGCGCCCTGCATGGCGGTCTGCCCGGTCGACTGCTTCTACCGCACCGACGAAGGCGTGGTGCTGCACGACAAGGACGTCTGCATCGGCTGCGGCTACTGCAGCTACGCCTGCCCCTTCGGCGCGCCGCAGTTCCCGACCAACGGTACCTTCGGCCTGCGCGGCAAGATGGACAAGTGCACCTTCTGCGCCGGCGGCCCCGAGGCCCATGGCAGCGAGACCGAGTTCGAGAAGTACGGCAGCAACCGCCTGTCGGAAGGCAAGCTTCCCGCCTGCGCGGAGATGTGCTCGACCAAGGCCCTGCTGGGCGGCGACGGCGATGTGGTGGCGGACATCTTCCGCACCCGCGTGCTGACGCGCGGCAAGGGCAGCGAGGTCTGGGGCTGGGGCACCGCCTACGGCAAGCCGGGCGAAGGCAAGGCGCCGGCCGGAGGCCAGTCTTGATCGCCGTCCGCACGGGCCTCTTGCTGGCGCTGGCGGCCGGGCTGGCTGCATGTGGCGAGCCCCCGCAGGAACTGGCTGCGGGCCAGAAGCGGGCCGACCGTCCCGCCTGGCAGTCCGAGGCCTCGCCCTTCGCCGCCCCGGGCTGGCAGGGCAAGGACCAGGCGAGCTGGGAGCAGCAGATCCGCAGCCGCAACCAGGGCCAGAACGAATACGCCCGCGTCTCGAAATGAGCGGCCGGCCCGCCTTGCGCGGGCCGTGCCCCGACTTCCTCCGCCCCGAGGTCGAACCATGAGTCTTTCCGCCACCTGCCGCACCCTTCTGGCCGGCTGCATGCTGGCCCTGGCCGGGCTGAGCGCCCAGGCCCAGGCCCAGGCCCAGCCGGACGCCGCTACAGCGCAGCCCGGCGCAGCCGCCGAGCCGCGTGCCGACGAGAGCAATGCCGAGCGCGCCAAGAGCCAGCCTGGCAACAATGCGCCCTTCTGGCGTGCGGTGCGCGAGTCCGGCCATGACGCCGGCTTCACCACCCTGCCCGGGGCCGAGCAGGGCGTGCTGGTTCAGCCCTTCGTGCAGTACCCCGGCTCGCGCTGGACGACGGCCGGCGAGGCCTGGCGCCAGGTCCGCAATCAGTGGATCGTGCCCTACGGCGGCGCGCTGCTGCTGATCGTCGTGCTGGCCCTGGGCCTGTTCTACAAGGCCAAGGGCACGATGAAGCTGCATGCGCCCGAAACCGGCCGCCGCATCGAGCGCTTCACCCACTTCGAGCGGGCCGCGCACTGGAGCAATGCCATCACCTTCGTGCTGCTGGCGGTCTCGGGCGTGGTCATGGCCTTCGGCAAGTTCCTGCTGCTGCCGCTGATCGGCCCGACCCTGTTCGGCTGGCTGGCCTATGCGCTGAAGAATGTGCACAACTTCGCCGGACCGGTGTTCGCGGTGTCGCTGCTGGTGGTCTTCTTCACCTTCGTGCGCGACAACATGCCGAGCAAGGACGACTGGCTCTGGATCGTTCGCGGTGGCGGCCTGTTCAGCGGCGCCCATGTGCCTTCACACCGCTTCAATGCGGGCGAGAAGATCGTCTTCTGGGGCGGCGTCTTCGGCCTGGGCCTGATCGTCGTGGCCTCGGGCCTCGTGCTCGACAAGCTGGTGCCCGGCCTGGGCGAGACGCGCGGCGAGATGCAGATCGCGCACATGGTCCATGCCGTGGCCACGGTGCTGATGATGGCCATGTTCCTCGGTCACATCTACATGGGCACGGTGGGCATGCAGGGCGCCTACCAGGCCATGCGCAGCGGCTATGTCGACGAGGCCTGGGCGCGCGAACACCATGCCCTGTGGGCCGAGGACATCCAGGCCGGCCGCATCCCCGCGCAGCGCAGCCCGCAGCCGGCGGCCGATGCGTCCGCCGCCCTGGGCCGCCCGGCCTGAGCCCCGACGAGACCCGCTCCCGCAGGAAGACGCCATGAAGCTTCACACCCTCTGCCAGGCCGCCGCCCTGGGCGCGCTGGCCCTGAGCCTGGCCGCCCCGGTCGCGGCCAAGCTGCCGCCGCCCAGCCCCGAGGCCAAGGCCAAGGCCGACGAAACCAAGGCCAAGACGGCCCATGGCGACAAGGTCGGCGCCTACAAGCTCTGCCTGTCCATGGAGCGCACGGCAGCGCACTACTACACGACCGCCAAGACGGCGGGCAAGGAAACCCGCCCGCCGGTGGCCACCCCGCCCTGCGCCGATCCCGGCCCCTTCGTCTACACGCCGCCCGAGGCTGCGTCCGCGCCCAAGCCCTGAACCCGGATGGCGTGCGGGCCGCCGGTGCGCCCGCTGGCATCATGGCCGGCGACCCATTCCTTCCGCGACCCGATGCCGCTGCCCCGACTGACCCAGGCCCAGGCGCCCCTGACACAGGCCATCGAAGTGCTCGACGAGCACGGTGAGCATCGCAGCACCTCCATCCCGGCCGAGCGACCGCTCACCGTCTTCGTCGACAAGCGCGAGCTGCTCACCCTGATGACACTCGGCGCCGCGCCCGAGCTGCTGGTGCTGGGCTACCTGCGCAACCAGCGCCTGCTGGAGCGGCTGGACGACATCGAATCCATCACCGTCGATTGGGAGGTCAATGCCGCCGCGGTCCGCACCGTGTCGGGCCTGCCCGACCTGGAGGCACGCACCGCGCAGAAGGTGGTCACCACCGGCTGCGGCCAGGGCACGGTCTTCGGCGGCCTGATGGACGAGATCGACCGCATCGAGCTGCCGCCGCCGGCCGAGGCCCGCATCAGCCAGCGCGGCCTCTATGCCCTGCTGGAGGCCATGCGGCTGCAAGAGAGCACCTACAAGTCTTCCGGCTCGGTGCATGGCTGCGCCCTGTTCGCGCTCGGCAAGGGCGCCGATGGCGTGCAGACCGCCGAGTTGCTGCACTTCGTCGAGGACGTCGGCCGCCACAATGCCATCGACACCATCGCTGGCTGGATGTGGATGCAGGGCCTGGACAGCCGCGGCAAGGTCTTCTACACGACCGGCCGGCTGACCAGCGAGATGGTCATCAAGGCCGCGCAGATGGGCGTGCCCATCGTCGTCTCGCGCTCGGGCATCACGCAGATGGGCCATGCCCTGGCCGGCCAGCTCGGCATGGCCCTGTTCGGCCGGGCCGTGAACCGGCACTTCCTCTGCTACAGCGGCTTCGAGCGCTTCGACGCCGAGCCCGCCGCCGCGCTGGAACGCCGGCCGCTGCCGGCGGATTGAGCGCCGCAGCCTGACGCTGCGCTCAGGCCAGTTGGGCGTGCAGGGCCACCAGGGCCTGCGTCAAGGCATGGCGCGGCTCCAGGTGGATCATGGGTTGCGCGAGCTGGTGCGATTCGCGCACCTTCACCGAGCTGCCCAGATAGGGTTGCAGCACCGGCAGGCCCTCCTCGATCAGCTCCTGCACCAGCCGCAGCGGCAGCTTGGCACGCGGCTGGAACTGGTTGACCACGATGCCCTTCACCTTCAGCTCGGGGTTGTGGTCGGCGCGGATTTCCTCGACGTTGGCCAGCAGGGTGTAGAGCGCCTGGCGCGAGAAATCGTCGCAGTCGAAGGGGATCAGGCAGCCGCCGGCGCCCATCAGGGCCGAGCGTGTGTAGAAGTTCAACGCGGGTGGCGTGTCGATGTAGATGCGGTCGTAGTCGGCAGCCAGGGCCTGCAGGGCCTCGCGCAGCTTGTAGATCTTGTGGCGCGACTCCAGCTTGGTCTGCAATTCGTCGAGCCGCGGGCTGGCCACCATCACGTCCAGGCCGGGGAAGGGCGAGGGGGTGACGAAGTCGCCGGCCGGCAGCGGGCGGAAGCTGAAGCTCAGCGTCTGCTCGAAGAAGTCGGCCACGCCGCGCGCGGCGGCCGCGGCCTCGCGGCCCAGCAGGTAGGCGCTGGAATTGGCCTGCTGGTCCAGGTCGATCACCAGGGTCTTCAGGCTCTCGTGCGCGCTGATGGCCGCGAGGTTGCAGGTGATGGTGGACTTGCCGACCCCGCCTTTCTGGTTGAACACGACGATGGGCATGGCGGCTTCCTGCGCAGGGGGTGGGGCACGGCGAGAGCGCCGCACCGCCATTTTGCGGCAATGCAGCAAAAGTGGAACGGCGGCCCGGCGGACGCGAGCCGCTTCCTAGAATCCGCGCTTCACGACGAGGACTCCCGATGAGCATCAAGAGCGACCGCTGGATCCGCCGCATGGCCGAGCAGCACGGCCTGATCGAACCCTTCGAGCCGAAGCAGGTGCGCGAGGTCGAGGGCCGCCGGGTCATCAGCTACGGGACCAGCAGCTACGGCTACGACATCCGCTGCGCACCGGAATTCAAGGTCTTCACCAACATCCACAGCACCGTGGTCGACCCGAAGAATTTCGACGAGAAGAGCTTCGTCGACTTCCACGGCGACCACTGCATCATCCCGCCCAACAGCTTCGCGCTGGCGCGCACGGTCGAGTACTTCCGCATCCCGCGCAATGTGCTGACCATCTGCCTGGGCAAGAGCACCTATGCGCGCTGCGGAATCATCGTCAACGTGACCCCCTTCGAGCCCGAGTGGGAAGGCTATGTGACCCTGGAGTTCAGCAACACCACGCCCCTGCCGGCCAAGATCTACGCGGGCGAGGGCTGCGCCCAGGTGTTGTTCTTCGAGAGCGACGAGGTCTGCGAGACCAGCTATGCCGACCGTGGCGGCAAGTACCAGGGCCAGGTCGGGGTGACCTTGCCCAAGGCCTGAGTCCAGGCCTGAACTCGGGCTGAGCGACCGCTTCAGTCGGTAAACAGCTCGGCCGTCTGCGGCCCCGCAGGCGGGCGGCGGCGGATCGGGGCGGTCTCCGGCGCGTCGGCGGCCCGCAGGCTGCTGGCCCGCACGCCCAGCAGGCGCAGCGGCTGGTCCAGCGGCATGCGTTTCAGGCCCAGGCCGGCGGCGCGGCGCAGGGTGGCGGCTTCGTCGCTCGGGGTGTCCAGGGTCTGCTCGCGGCTGAGGGTGCGGAAGTCCGCATCGCGCAGCTTCACGCCGACGCGGCCGGCGCGCAGGCCGCGCTTGCGCAGGTCCTCGGCCAGGCGCTCGCACAGGCGGGTGAAGACGGCGCCAAGCTCGGCCCGGTCGCTGCGCGGATGCAGGTTGCGCTCGAAGGTCGTCTCGCGGCTCAGGCTCTTGGGCTCGCGGTGGGTCACGACCGGCCGCTCGTCGCGGCCCTGCGCGGCCTCATGCAGCCAGGCGCCGTAGCGCGGGCCGAAATGCACGATCAGCCAGGCCGGATCGGCCGCGGCCAGTTCGCCCAGGGTCTGCATGCCCAGGGCCGACAGCTTCTCCGCCGCCCGCGGGCCGATGCCGTTGAGCTTGCGCGCCGGCAGCGGCCAGATGCGGGTCGCCAGGTCCTCGGGGCCGAGCACGGTGAGGCCGCCGGGCTTGTCGAGTTCGGAGCCCAGCTTGGCCAGCAGCTTGTTCGGCGCCACCGCGATCGAGCAGCTCAAGCCGGTCGCGGCCCGGACGGCTGCCTGAAGCGCGGCGGCGCAGGCCCGGCCGCCGTCCTCGGCCACGCCGGGCAGGGCGCTGAGGTCGAGGTAGATCTCGTCGATGCCGCGGTCCTCGATCGTCGGCGCGATCGTCGCCGCCGCTGCCTTGAAGGCGCGCGACGCGGCCTTGTAGGCCTCGAAATCCGGCGGCAGCCGCAGGGCCTGCGGTGCGAGCCGCGCTGCCTGCATCAGCGGCATGCCGCTGTGCACGCCGAAGGCGCGGGCCGGGTAGGTGGCGGTGGTGACGACGCCGCGGCCGCGGTAGCGCCCCAGCGGCTCGGGGGCCGGCGGGCCTTCGCCGCCGGCCGGGCGGCTGCCGCCGATGACCAGGGGCAGGCCGGCCAGCTCGGGCCGGCTCAGCAGCTCGACGGACGCGAAGAAGGCGTCCATGTCGAGGTGGGCGATGCGGCGCGACATGGTCGGCCGCTCAGCCTGCGAAGCGGGCGGGGCATCCGGCGGGCCATGCGGGCCCGGCCGGATCCGTCCGCCGGCCGCTCAGCGCGGCGTGAACTCGCTGGCCAGCGCGCACAGCCGGGCGCTGCGCGCGCCACTGCGGCAAAAGGCCAGGATGGGCTTGGGCATACTGGCCAGCAGCTCGGCCATCGCACGGGCCTGCTCGGGGGTCTGCATGCTGCCGAGCACCGGCAGGTGGGCGTATTGCAGGCCGGCGGCCTCGGCAGCGGCCTGCACGGACTCGCTGCTCGGCTGGCCCGGTCCGCCTTCGCCGTCCGGCCGGTTGTTGATCACGCTGCGGAAGCCGGAGGCGGCGACCGCAGCCATCGCCTCGGGGCCCAGTTGCGGCGCGAAGGCGAGGTCGGCGTTGGCACGCTGGAGGGGCAGGTCGGAGGGGCTCATGGACGGACGTTGTCAGGTTTGCATGACACAACTGTAGCGGCTTGCCGCCAGCGGGGGCCGGGCTTCAGCGGCTGAGACGCGACTTGACCGCCGCGGACACCTGCGCCATCTCGGCGATGCCGGCCAGCGCGGCCTTGGCGCTGCCCATCAGCTTGCCCATGTCGGCGGCGGCCAGCGCACGGCCTAGCTCGGCGGCCAGGGCATTGCCCAGCGCGTCGACACGGGCCTGCACCTCGGCGGCGTCCAGGCGTTGCGGCAGGTAGGCGGTCAGCACGGTGATCTCGGCCTGTTCCTTGTCGGCCAGGTCCTGGCGGCCGGCGGCGCTGTACTGGCTCACCGAGTCCTTGCGCTGCTTGATCAGCTTGTCGACCACGGCGATGACGGCGGCGTCGTCCAGCGTGATGCGCTCGTCGACTTCCTTCTGCTTCAAGGCAGCCAGCAACAGGCGGATGGTGCCCAGGCGCTCGGCATCCTTGGCGCGCATCGCGGTCTTCATGTCCTCGGTGATGCGGTCTTTCAGGCTCATGTCGGGTCTCCAGAAACGACGAAGCCCGCAACGGCGTCCCGTGGCGGGCTTGGGTGCGGCAGCCGGTTCAGGCCACCCACGCCGGGGCGACGATCAGTACAGGCGCTTGGGCAGCTGCTGGCTGCGGACCCGCTTGTAGTGGCGCTTCACGGCGGCGGCCTTCTTGCGCTTGCGCTCGGCGGTCGGCTTCTCGTAGAACTCGCGTGCGCGCAGGTCGGTCAGCAGGCCGAGCTTCTCGATGGTGCGCTTGAAACGGCGCAGGGCGACATCGAAAGGCTCGTTTTCCTTGAGGCGGATGGTGGTCATGAACGGGTGGATCCAGTGGGTGCGACCGGTGTCGACGAACGGGCAGTTTCCGGACAAGCCCGGGACGTCGATCGAGACGCTGTTGCCGGCAAAGAGCGCGAGTATAGGCGAGTCCGCCGGCTGCGCCAGCACCCGCGGCCGGGCTGCCGCTCAGCCCCCGTCGGCCCGCAGGCCCATCGCGCAGGCCTGGGCGCTAGCCCAGGCCCACTGGAAGTTGTAGCCGCCCAGCCAGCCGGTGACATCGGCCACCTCGCCGATGAAGTGCAGGCCGGGCACGCGGCGGCTCTCCATCGTCTGCGAGCTCAGCTCGCGGGTGTCGACCCCGCCCATCGTCACCTCGGCCTTGCGGTAGCCCTCGGTGCCGCTGGGCAGCAGTTGCCAGCGCTGCAAGCGGTCGGCCAGGCCGCTCAGCGTGGCGTCGCGCTGCTCGGGCAGGGTGCGCCGGGCCAGCTCGCCCAGCGGCGCGCAGACCTTCTCGGCCAGCCGCGCCGGCAGCCAGGTCAGCAGTTCGTTGCCGAGCTGCTTGCGCGAGCGCTGCTTGGCCTCGCGCAGCGCGGCGGCCAGGTCGATGCCGGGCAGCAGGTCCAGCTCCAGCATCTGGCCGGGCCGCCAGTGGCTGGAGATCTGCAGCACCGCCGGCCCGCTGAGGCCGCGGTGGGTGAACAGCAGGTCCTCCAGGAACTCGCCGCGCGCCGGCTTGCTGCCGGTGGCCACCCGCACCGGCAGGGCCAGGCCGGCCAGGTCGGCGAAGGGCGCCCAGTCGGCTGCGGCAAAGGTCAGCGGCACCAGGCCGGGCCGCGGCTCGACGATGCGGTGGCCGAACTGCCGCGCGATGCGGTGGCCCCAGTCGCTGGCGCCGATCTTCGGGATGGACAGGCCGCCGCTGGCAACCACCAACTGCCGCGCCTGCACCAGGCCGCGCGAGGTGTCGAGCTCGAAGCCGCCCGCCGCCGTCTGCCGCACCGCCTCGACGCGGCAGGGCTGCCAGCGCCGCACGCCGCCGGCCTCGCACTCGCGCAGCAGCATCTGGATGATGGACTCGCTGCTGTCGTCGCAGAAGAGCTGGCCCTTGTGCTTCTCATGCCAGGCAATGCGGTGGCGCTGCACCAGGGCGATGAACTGGGCCGGCGTGTAGCGCGCCAGGGCCGAGCGGCAGAAGGCCGGGTTCTCGGACAGGAAGTGCGCCGGGCCGGCATCGCGGTTGGTGAAGTTGCAGCGCCCGCCGCCGGAGATGCGGATCTTCTCGGCCACCTTCTCCGCATGGTCGATCAGCAGCACCGAAAGCCCGCGCTGCCCCGCCACGCCTGCACAGAACAGGCCGGCCGCGCCGGCGCCCACGATGACGACATCAGCACGGTCCATCAAGCCATTATCGACACGCTGGCTTCTCCCCGGCGGCCTAGCATCGGCCGATGCGGCAAGCTGATCCCCCTTCGCCCGGCCTGGCCTGGCCCCTGCTCGAAACCCTGGCCGATGCGCTGGGCGCCGTGCTGCTGCGCAAGGATGCGCAGGGCCGCTACCTGAGCCTGAATGCCGCGGGCGCCCGCGCCCTGGGCCTGGACGATGCCGCGGCGGCCTGGGGCCGCGACGATGCCGCCCTGCTGCCCGCCGACCGGGCCGAACGCCTGGCCCGGGCCGAGCAAGGCGCCGCGCCCGGCATGCCCACCCATCCCCTCCTGATCGACCTGGGGCCGCCGGGTGCGCCGGCGACTTACCTCAGTGCCCGGCTGCGGCTCGACCCGCCGGCGGCCGATGGCACCGCCCTGGTCGGCCTGTGGCTGGATGCCCGCGGGCAGCAGCGGGCCGAGCAGGCCCTGCGCCAGACCCTGGCCCAGTTCGAGGCCCTGCAGCAGGCCCACGAGCAGCTCAGCCGCGCCGTCCAGCCCCGCGCCCTGGCCGAGGAGCCGGTGCCCGGCCTGCATCCGCCCGCCCAGTTCGACGCCAATCTGCGCCGCGAGGCCGACCTGTCCCAGCGCGAGCACCGCGAATTCGCCCTCGTCCTGATCGAGCCCGATGCCCTGCCGCCCGAGGGTCCGCCCGCCGCCGAGCGCCGCGGCCTGGTCGAGGCCCTGGGCCGCCTGCTGCGCGACAGCACCCGGGCGATGGACACGCCCTGCCGGCTCGACGGCGAGCGCCATGCCCTGCTGATGTCGGGCTGCGGCCTGGCCGCGGCGCACAAGCGCATGGAGGGCCTGCGCCGCGCCTGCGCCAGCCAGATCGTGGTGGCGGGCGATCAGGCCCTGCATTTCAGCGTGTCGATCGGGATTGCCGTTTTCCCGATCAGCGCAACGTCCACCCAGGCGCTGCTCGATGCAGCCCGGACGGCGCTGCAAGCCGCCCAGGCCCAGGGCGGCAACCAGGTCGTGCTGGCCAGCATCCCCTTCGCTGGCTGAAGCGCGCCGGGCGCTGCCCGGGCCGCCTCGCAGCGGCATGGGCGGGCCGGGCCGCTTCGCTCACGGCGACTCAGTGCAAATGCCAGGCGCGGCGCAGCATCTCCACCGCCACCCCGAGCAGCATCAGGCCGAAGAGCCGGCGCAGCCGCCGGCTCTGGGTGGCATGCGAGATCCGCGTGCCCAGCGGCGCCGCCAGCACGCTGGTGCTGGCCAGCAGCAGCCAGGACGGCAGGTGCACCAGGCCCAGGCTGCCCTCCGGCCGGCCCGGCAGGCCCTGGCCGACCACGATGTAGGCCAGCGTCGCCGCCAGCGCCAGCGGCAGGCCCAGGGCGCTGGAGGTGGCCACGGCGCGGTGCATCGGCACCTGCCAGCGGCCCATCATGGGCACCGAGAGGAAGGCCCCGCCCGCCCCGACCAGGGCCGACAGCAGGCCGATCAGCCCGCCCGCACCCAGCAGGCCCAGCCCGCCCGGCAGGCCCGGACGACCCGGGCCGACCTGCGGCGCCGGCCCGGCGACGAAGAGCATCTTCAGCGCCGCATGGCCGACGAAGAGGCCGAACATCAGGGTCAGGCCCAGGGCCGGCAGATGGCGGGCCAGCAGCGCGCCCAGGGCGGTGCCCAGCATCACGCCGGGCAGCAGGCGCCGCACGACCGTCCATTCGATGGCGCCCCGCGCCTGCTGGGCCCGGACGGCCGACATCGAGGTCAGGCAGATCGTCGCCAGGGCCGTGGCCACCGCCATCTTCAGCTGCAGATCCGGGGCCGTGCCCGCATGCGCCAGCACCTGGCTGAGGAAGGGCACCAGGATCATGCCGCCACCGATCCCCAGCAGACCGGCCAGAAAGCCGCTGACGCTGCCGAGGACCAGCAGGAGGAGGAGGACGGGCAGGTCGGGCATCGCGGCGTCGGCCAGAGGCGCCATGCGCCGGGTGGGGCCCGGAGGGGGGAAGAAGGTGTCCGCTGCGAGCCGGGGACCGCAGGCCTGAACCCAGGGGATTCAGGTGGGCGAGGTCAGCGAGGCTTCGGGTTCATCTGACGCGAGACGATCACGCCCGCCTCGCATGTTCCAAGCCCAGGCTCGGCAAGAGCATCGGTTCAAGGACATAAAAGTCCCCGCGAACGCAGCGAACGAGGGGCAGTGTAGGCCGGGCCTCGCCCGCCCATGCGGCGTCCGGGCGACGCCCCCAGGCGATCCGGGGGCGATCGGGCGGCGCGGCTCAGAGCAGGCGGCCGTCCTCGCCCAGCACGCTGTCGATGCGATCGATCAGGCCGCGGATGCGGGCCTCGACGGCCGCATCCGCGGCGCCGGCCTCGGCCTGCGGGGCAGGGCGGGCCTGGGCCTCGGCGGCCTGCTGCTCGCGCTCGACCTTCTGCGAGGCGAGGTTGAGCGCCGCGAGCACGGCGATCTTCTCGCGCGCCCTGATGCGGCCGGCATCGTGGATCAGGCTCATCTCGCGGTCGACCGCGCGCACGGCGGCATGCAGGACCGCCTCGCCCTCGTCGGTGCAGACCAGGCGGTAGCTCTGGCCGAGGATGGTGGCTTCGATCTGCTTCACGGCATCTCCCCGGTCGGCGGCGCGGCGGCGGCGGGCGCATCGGCCTGGAGCCGGTCGAGCAGGGCGTCGATGCGCTGGCGGGCGGCCGCCAGGCGGCCGCGCAGCGAATCGCGCTCGGCCGAGACGGCCAGCAGTTGCTGCTCCAAGAGCCCGTGGGCCCGCTGCAGTTCCTCGTGGCGCAGGAGAAGCCGCTCCACGCGTGCGCTCAGGTCCTCGATGCTCGACATGCTCTCCCCGCTTCCGATGGCCGCGGATTCTAGGCGGCGGCCCGCCCGCAGCCGGCCCGTTTCAGGCCCGGTCGGTCTTCTCGCGGAAGCCGCAGACCGTGCGAACCGCACAGGCGCCGCAGCGCGGCGCGCGGGCCTGGCAGACATAGCGGCCGTGCAGGATCAGCCAGTGGTGCGCGTGCACCAAATAGGCCGGCGGGATGCGCTTGAGCAGCTTCAGCTCGACGGCCAGCGGCGTCTTGCCCGGCGCCAGGCCGGTGCGGTTGCCGACGCGGAAGATATGGGTGTCGACCGCCATCGTCGGCTGGCCGAAGGCCACATTGAGCACGACATTGGCCGTCTTGCGGCCCACCCCGGGCAGGGCCTCCAGGGCCTCGCGGCTGCCCGGCACCTCGCCGCCATGCTGCTCGACCAGGATGCGGCAGGTCTCCACCAGGTGCTTGGCCTTGTTGCGGTAGAGACCGATGGTCTTGATCTGCTCGGCCACGCCTTCGACCCCCAGGGCCAGCATCTTCTGCGGCGTGGGCGCCAGCGCGAACAGCCGCCGGGTGGCCTTGTTGACGCCGACATCGGTCGCCTGGGCCGAGAGCAGCACGGCCGCCAGCAGCTCGAAGACGCTGCTGTAGGCCAGTTCGGTGGCCGGATGCGGATTGGCCGCAGCCAGGGTGGCGAAGAAGGTCTCGATCGCGTCGCGCTTCATCGCGGGGCTCCGGGTTCAGCCGGCGGCCTTGGCGCGCACGCGGGCCAGGGCCGCCTCGATGGCGGCGCGTTTGCGGTCGGCCGCGCCGGGGGCGGCCAGGCGCGGGTCGGCGTCGAGCGTGGCGAGCTTGTCCTGCGCGCGGGCGGCCTGGCGGTCGGCATGGGCGGCCTCGCGCCGCGCCCGGCGCTGGCGGGTGTCGGCATAAGCCTTGCGGGCCGCCTCGGCGCGGGCCGGCGACCAGGCGGCCCAGCCGATGGCGGCTGGCTCGGCCGGCGGGTCGAGGGTGATGCAGTCCACCGGGCAGGCCGGCAGGCAAAGCGCGCAGCCAGTGCAGTCGGCAGCGATCACGGTGTGCATCTGCTTGGACGCGCCGACGATGCAGTCCACCGGGCAGGCGGCGATGCACAGGGTGCAGCCGATGCACCAGGCCTCGTCGATGCGGGCCAGGCGCAGCGGCCCTTCGCTGCCGCAGTCCGGATCCAGCGGCAGCGGCACCCGCCCGCTGAGCGCCGCCAGGCGCTGCACGCCTTCGGCGCCGCCCGGCGGGCAGCGGTTGATCGCCGCGCCTTCGTGGACGATGGCCTCGGCATAGCTGCGGCAGTCCGGGTAGCCGCAACGCGTGCACTGCGTCTGCGGCAGGGCCGCGTCGAGCCGGTCGACGGCGGCCGCGCGCGCAGCATCCGCCGCGCCCGGGGCCGGGCCCTGCGCCGCGCCCGCCATGCTGCTTACTCGGCCTTGGCGCTGTGCCGGCCGATGAAGTCGCGGATCGCCGGGTAGGCCAGCTCGCGCCAGCGGCGGCCCGAGAAGATGCCGTAGTGGCCCGCGCCGGCCACGTCGTAGTGGGTCTTGCGCTCGGCCGGGATGCCGCTGCAAAGCTCAAGCGCGGCCCGGGTCTGACCGGCGCCGGAGATGTCGTCAAGCTCGCCCTCGACCGTCATCAGCGCAGTCTGGCGGATGTCCTGCGGGCGCACGGCCGCGCCGTCGATCGTCCAGGTGCCGTGGACCAGGGCGAAGTCCTGGAAGACGGTCTGGATGGTGTCCAGGTAGTACTCGGCCGGCATGTCGAGCACGGCGTTGTACTCGTCGTAGAACTGCCGGTGGGCCTCGGCCGAGTCGTCGTTGCCGCGGATCAGGTCGAGGAAGTAGTCGTAGTGCGAGCTGAGATGCCGGTCCGGATTCATCGCGACGAAGCCGGTGTGCTGCAGGAAGCCCGGGTAGACCAGACGGCCCGCGCCCGGATAGTTCGGCGGCACGCGGTAGATCACATTGTTCTCGAACCAGGCGATGCTCTTGTTCATCGCCAGGTTGTTGACGGCCGTGGGCGACTTCCGGGCGTCGATCGGGCCGCCCATCATCACCATGGCGCGCGGCGCCACCTCACCGCGGCTGGCCAGCAGCGAGACGGCGGCCAGCACCGGCACGGTCGGCTGGCAGACCGAGATCACGCTGACGTCCGGGCCGAGCAGGCGCAGGAAGTCCATCACGTAGTGCACGTAGTCGGCCAGGTGGAAGGGGCCGACGGCGGTCGGCACCATGCGGGCGTCGATCCAGTCGGTGATGTAGACCTTGTGGTCCTGCAGCAGGGTCTGCACCGTCTGGCGCAGCAGGGTGGAGTGGTGACCCGACAGGGGCGCGACGACCAGCACCGTGGGCTGGCCGCGCATCTTGTTGAGCAGTTCGACGTTGTCGGTGTAGCGCTTGAAGCGCAGCAGGCGACAGAAGGGGCGTTCTTCGGTGACCAGTTCCTGCACGACCACCTCGGTCCCGTCGACCTGCAGGTGGTTGATGCCGAAGCTCGGCTTCTCGTATTCCTTGGTTAGCCGGTGCATCAGCTCGAAGCCCGCCGACAGCCGCTGTGACCCCGGTGCATGCGTGAAGGGCGAGAGGGGATGGCTGTAGAGCTTGGCCGTGGCCGAAGCGAACTCGGAAAAGGGGCTCAGCAGCGCACGCTGGGTTTCGTAGAGCTGATACAGCATCGGAGATCTCCTGATTCCGGTTCACGACGGCCGGGACGGCCGTCGCGGTCCGTCAAAGCACCGCGGCGATGCCGCGGGCGACGGCGTCGAGGTTCTTTTCGTTGAGCGCGGCCACGCAGATGCGGCCGGAATCGACACCATAGATGCCGAACTCGCTGCGCAGTCGCTGCATCTGGGCGGCGTTCAGGCCCGAGTAGCTGAACATGCCCTTCTGGCGGGTGATGAAGGCCAGGTCCTGCTTCACGCCGGCGGCTTGCAGCCGCTCCACCAGCGCGCCGCGCATGGCCTGGATGCGCACGCGCATGCCGGCCAGTTCCTCTTCCCACTGGGCGCGCAGCGCCGGCGTGGTCAGCACGGTGGCGACCAGGGTGGCGCCGAAGGTCGGCGGGTTGGAGTAGTTGGTGCGGATGACGATCTTGAGCTGGCTCAGCACGCGGGCGGCTTCCTCCTTGCTGGCGCTGACCGCGCTGAGCGCGCCGACGCGCTCGCCGTAGAGGCTGAAGCTCTTGCTGAAGCTGGTCGAGACGAAGAAGTTCAGGCCGGCTTCGAGGAAGGCACGGATGACCGCGCCGTCCTCGGCGATGCCGTCGCCGAAGCCCTGGTAGGCCGAGTCGAGGAAGGCGACCAGGCCGCGCGCCTTGACGGTGGCGATGACTTCGCTCCACTGGGCGGGCGTCAGGTCGTAGCCGGTCGGGTTGTGGCAGCAGGCATGCAGCACGACCACGGTGCCGGCGGCGGCGGCGTTCAGCGCGGCCAGCATCTTGTCGAAGGCGATGCCGCGCGCTTCGGCGTCGTAGTAGGGGTAGCTGCCGACGGTGAAGCCCGCATTCGTGAACAGCGCGCGGTGGTTCTCCCAGCTCGGGTCGCTGATCAGCACGGTGGCGCCGGGGTTCAGGCGCTTGAGGAAGTCGGCGCCGATCTTCAGGCCGCCGGTGCCGCCCAGGCCCTGCACGGTGGCGATGCGGCCGCTGGCCACGGCCTCGTCGCCGAAGACCAGGGCCTGCACGGCCTTGTCGTAGGCGGCGATGCCGTCGATCGGCAGGTAGCCCTTGGCCTTGGGCGCTTCGAGCAGCGCCTTCTCGGCCGCGGCCACGCACTTCAGCAGGGGCAGCTTGCCGTTCTCGTCGGTGTAGACGCCAACGCCGAGGTTGACCTTGGCCGGGTTGGGGTCGGCGTTGAACTGCTCGTTCAGACCCAGGATCGGGTCGCGGGGCGCCATTTCGACGGCGGCAAACAGGCTGGAGGACGACATCGGAGGAACTCGCAGGCGAGGGCAGAGGGAGCGGGGTGTGGGGGCGCGTTCCCGCGGGTGGAAGAGCCGCAAGCCGCGGCCGACCCGACCATCGGCTACGCTGGAGGGTGGCGCCGACCTGGGGAACACCCTGAGTTTAATGGCCGACACTGACCCGACCCTTGCCGCCGATGAATCCCCCGCCCCGCTCCGCCGTGTCGCCCGACACGCCTGTCACCGCCGCCGCGCCGGATGCCGCCGCGCCCGAGGGGTCCTTCGTCAGCTTCCCGGGCTCGCCCTTCCAGCTTTTCCAGCCCTATCCGCCGGCGGGCGACCAGCCCGAGGCGATCGCCGGCCTGGTCGAGGGCATCGAGGACGGCGAGGTCTACCAGACCCTGCTGGGCGTGACCGGCTCGGGCAAGACCTTCACGATGGCCAATGTCATCGCCCGCACCGGCCGACCGGCGATCGTCTTCGCGCCGAACAAGACGCTGGCCGCCCAGCTCTACAGCGAGTTCCGCGAGTTCTTTCCGAAGAATGCGGTCGAGTACTTCGTCAGCTACTACGACTACTACCAGCCCGAGGCCTATGTGCCGCAGCGCGACCTGTTCATCGAGAAGGACAGCGCGGTCAACGAGCACATCGAGCAGATGCGCCTCAGCGCCACCAAGAGCGTGCTGGAGCGACGCGATTGCGTGATCGTCGCCTCGGTCAGCGCCATCTACGGCATCGGCAAGCCCGAGGACTACACCGAGATGCGGCTGATCGTGCGCGTCGGCGACCGCATCGGCCAGCGCGACCTGATCGGCCGTCTGGTGCGCATGCAGTACAAGCGCAATGACACCGATTTCTCGCGCGGCAGCTTCCGCGTGCGTGGCGACACGGTCGATGTCTTCCCGTCCGAGCATGCCGAGCTGGCCATCCGCATCGAGCTTTTCGATGAGGAACTGGAGACGATCTCGCTCTTCGACCCGCTGACCGGCCGGGTGCGGCAGAAGATCCCGCGCTTCGTGATCTATCCCGCCAGCCATTACGTGACGCCGCGCGAGAAGGTGCTGTCGGCGATGGACGCGATCAAGGAGGAGCTGCGGCTGCGGCTCGACGAACTGGTCAAGTCGGGCAAGCTGGTCGAGGCCCAGCGCCTGGAGCAGCGCACCCGCTTCGACCTGGAGATGCTTCAGGAGGTCGGCCACTGCAAGGGCATCGAGAACTACAGCCGTCACCTGAGCGGCGCCGCGCCGGGCGAACCGCCGCCGACGCTGATCGACTACCTGCCGGCCGATGCGGTGATGTTCCTCGACGAGTCGCATGTGCTGATCGGCCAGTTCGGCGGCATGTACAACGGCGACCGCGCGCGCAAGCAGACGCTGGTGGACTTCGGCTTCCGCCTGCCCAGCGCGATGGACAACCGGCCGCTGAAGTTCGACGAGTTCGAGCGCAAGATGCGGCAGACGGTCTTCGTTTCGGCCACGCCCGCGGCCTACGAGAACGAGCATGCCGGCAAGGTGGTCGAGCAGGTGGTGCGGCCGACCGGCCTCGTCGACCCGCAGGTCGAGGTGCGGCCCGCCACCCATCAGGTCGACGATGTGCTTCAGGAGATCCGCATCCGCGTCGACAAGAACGAGCGCGTGCTGATCACCACGCTGACCAAGCGCATGGCCGAGCAGCTCACCGACTACCTGAGCGACAACGGCGTGAAGGTGCGCTACCTGCACAGCGACATCGACACCGTCGAGCGGGTCGAGATCCTGCGCGACCTGCGCCTGGGCCACTTCGATGTGCTGGTCGGCATCAACCTGCTGCGCGAGGGCCTGGACATTCCGGAGGTCTCGCTGGTGGCCATCCTCGATGCCGACAAGGAAGGCTTCCTGCGCGCCGAGCGCAGCCTGATCCAGACCATCGGCCGCGCGGCGCGCAATGTGAACGGCCGCGCCATCCTCTATGCCGACCGGATCACCGACTCGATGCGCAAGGCCATCGACGAGACCGAGCGGCGCCGCGCCAAGCAGATCGCGCACAACACCCTGAACGGCATCGTCCCGCAGGGCATCCGCAAGCAGGTGCGCGAGATGATCGACGGCGTCTACAGCGCCCAGGCCAAGGACGACCAGAAGGCCGAGGCCGCCGCGGCCATGGCCTCGATCGACGAGCGCGACCTGGGCAAGCGCATCAAGCTGATCGAGAAGCAGATGCTGGAGCACGCCCGCAACCTCGAGTTCGAGAAGGCGGCCCGCCTGCGCGACCAGCTCGCGCTGCTCAAGGAACAAGCCTTCGGCGCGACCGGCACCGACAACGTGCTGCCGCTGCCGGCTGGGCCGCGCGGGTGACGCCGGTTTGTCGCGAAGCTTGCGAAGACCCCGGGTCGGGTGGTCCCCCGGGTCCGCACGCTTGACCTTCATAGAAAAGCCATTTTTCCGAATGAAACAGGCCGAGTCTGGTGCGGACCATGATTTGTCCAAGACGCCGATACGTCATCAGGGGTGTTCGGCCCGAACCGGGACAGCTGAAGGGCGAGTCTGCCTATAATCGAGTCATTCAGTCGGAAATAACCGACGGGGGGTGTGGAGAGGAAACCTGCCGGCCAGCCGGCCTTGCCTCTGCCAAGGAGTGATTCCATGCGTCTGACCACCAAAGGCCGTTTTGCCGTGACCGCCATGATCGACCTGGCGCTGCGCGAGCACAGCGGACCGGTCGCCCTGGCCGCCATCAGTGCGCGCCAGCAAATCTCGCTGTCCTACCTGGAACAGCTTTTCGGCAAGCTCCGTCGCCATGAGCTCGTCGAGTCCACCCGCGGTCCGGGCGGCGGCTACTCGCTGGGCCGCAAGGCCGAGGACATCACCGTCGCCGACATCATCGTCGCGGTGGATGAGGCGCTCGATGCCACCGGCTGCGGCGGCAAGGAGAACTGCATGGGCGAGGACGCCGGCCGCTGCATGACGCACGACCTGTGGACCAGCCTGAACACCAAGATGATCGAGTACCTCGATTCGATCTCGCTGCGCAAGCTCGTCGAAGACCAGTTGGCCAAGGGCATCTCGATCGAAGAGGCGCCGGTCAAGCGGGCGATCTCCTCGGCGCCCGTGGTCAAGCCGATCAAGGTGACGGCGCCGAACTCGGTCTTCGCGCTCGGCAACGCCTTCAGCAAGTGAGTCCGGCCGCCTGCCGGTCGGAGCCTGCGGCTCCGCCGGCCGTCCGCCGAGTCCCCATCCCTTCCTGTTTCGCCAGCCCGCCGCGACCCAGAGGCTGAGCCCGCCATGGACATGACCCCGCACTTCCCGATCTACCTCGACTACGGTGCCACCAACCCCTGCGATCCGCGCGTCGTCGACGCCATGATCCCCTGGTTGCGCGAGCACTTCGGCAACCCCGCCTCGCGCAGCCACGCCTGGGGCTGGGAGGCGGAGGAAGCCGTCGAGAAGGCCCGCGAGCAGGTCGCCGCGCTGATCGGCGCCGACCCCCGCGAGATCGTCTGGACCTCCGGCGCGACCGAGTCGAACAACCTCGCTATCAAGGGCGCAGCGCAGTTCTACAAGGGCCGCGGCAAGCACATCATCACCGTCAAGACCGAGCACAAGGCCGTGCTCGACGCGGTGCGCGAGCTGGAGCGCCAGGGCTTCGATGCGACCTACCTGGATGTGCAGGAAGACGGCCTGATCGACCTGAACCGTCTGAAGGACGCGATCAGGCCGGACACCATCCTGATCTCGGTCATGTTCGTGAACAACGAGATCGGCGTGATCCAGGACATCCCGGCCATCGGCGCGCTGTGCCGGGAGCGCGGCATCGTCTTCCACGTCGACGCGGCCCAGGCCACCGGCAAGACGCCGATCGACCTGGCGACCCTGCCCGTCGACCTGATGAGCCTGGCCTCGCACAAGACCTACGGCCCCAAGGGCATCGGCGCGCTCTATGTGCGCCGCAAGCCGCGCGTGCGGCTCGAGGCCCAGATGCACGGCGGCGGCCACGAGCGCGGCATGCGCTCCGGCACCCTGCCCACGCACCAGTGCGTCGGCATGGGCGAGGCCTTCCGCATCGCCCGCGAGGAAATGGCCACCGAGCTTCCGCGCATCCGCGCCTTGCAGCAGCGCCTGATCACCGGCCTAGCCGACATCGATCAGACCTTCCTGAACGGCCATGCCACCCAGCGCGTGCCGCACAACGTGAACATGAGCTTCAACTTCGTCGAAGGCGAGTCGCTGATCATGGGCATCAAGGGCCTGGCGGTCTCGTCCGGCTCGGCCTGCACCTCGGCCAGCCTGGAGCCCAGCTATGTGCTGCGCGCCCTCGGCCGCAGCGACGAGCTCGCCCACAGCAGCCTGCGCATGACGCTGGGCCGCTTCTCGACCGAGGAAGAGATCGACTACGCCGTGGCCACCATTCGCGAGAACGTGGGCAAGCTGCGCGATCTCTCGCCACTTTGGGAAATGCATCAGGATGGGGTCGATCTGAGCACCATTCAGTGGGCGGCACACTGAGGCGGGGGCGTCCCTGCGGACGCCCGAGCACGGTGTGCCGGATCGGTCGCCTGCGAGCGGCCGGTCCGGGCAGCCCAGCCGCAACACCATGACAGGAGCAACACCATGGCCTACAGCGACAAAGTCATCGATCACTACGAAAACCCCCGCAATGTCGGTTCCTTCGCCAAGGGCGATGAGGACGTCGGCACCGGCATGGTGGGCGCGCCGGCCTGCGGCGACGTGATGAAGCTTCAGATCCGTGTGAACCCCGAAACCGGGCTCATCGAGGATGCCAAGTTCAAGACCTACGGCTGCGGCTCGGCCATTGCCTCAAGCTCGCTGGTCACCGAGTGGGTGAAGGGCAAGAGCCTGGACGAGGCGCTGAGCATCAAGAACACCCACATCGCCGAAGAGCTGGCCCTGCCGCCGGTCAAGATCCACTGCTCGATCCTGGCCGAAGACGCGATCAAGGCGGCGGTGGACGACTACAAGGCCCGCCACCCCAGCAAGGCCGAGGCTTGATCCGACTATGGCCGTGACCCTGACCGAAGCCGCCGCGCGGCACGTGACCCGCTACCTGGCCCGCCGCGGCAAGGGCGTGGGCGTGCGCCTGGGCGTGAAGACCACCGGCTGCTCGGGCCTGGCCTACAAGCTGGAGTACGCCGACGAAGTGGCCCCGGAAGACGTGATCTTCGAGGGCCATGGCGTGAAGGTGCTGATCGACCCGAAGAGCCTGCCCTACCTCGACGGCACCGAGCTGGACTTCGTCCGCGAAGGCCTGAACGAAGGCTTCAAGTTCCACAACCCGCGCGAGCGCGATCGCTGCGGCTGCGGCGAGTCCTTCCGGGTCTGAGCCCGTGGTGCCGGCCGCCGGGCCGACCCGGCGCGCTTGAGCCCATCTCCCCCTGACGCGGCCCCCGGGCCGCGTTGTCGTTCCTCCCCGTCCCGAACGCCCCGCGCCTGTCGCACCGCCGCCCTCCGACGATGAGCCTGCCCGCCCTCGATGCCGACGATTTCCAGCTCTTCGGCCTGCCCGCCCGGCAGGCGCAGGACCGGGCCGAGATCGACCGCCGCTGGAAGGAGCTGCAAACGGCCGCCCATCCCGACCGCCATGCCGCCGCCGGGGCCGCGGCGCAGCGGGTGGCCATGCAGTGGGCCGTTCGCATCAACGAGGCCCATCGCCGCCTGAAGGATCCGCTGCAACGCGCCGCCCTGCTGTGCGAGCTGGCCGGCGCGCCCATCGAGGCCGAGCGCAACACCGCCATGCCAGCCGATTTCCTGATGCAGCAGATGGCCTGGCGCGAGGCCCTGGACGAGGCCGGCGACGCGCTGCCCGCCATCGAGGCGCTCGACGCCGAACTGCAAGCCGAGCAGCGTCGCCGCCTGGCCGCCGTCGAGGCCCTGCTCGACGGTCAGCCTCGCGATGCTGCGGGCGCCGCGCGCGAAGTGCGTGCCCTCATGTTCATCAAGCGCTTTGCCGCCGATGTGCAGGCCCGGCTCGACGCGCTGGGACAATGACGCCCTGATTCCCGACACCCGATGGCCCTCCTCCAGATCTCCGAACCCGGCCAGTCGCCGGACCCGCACCAGCGCCGCATCGCGGTGGGCATCGACCTGGGCACCACCCATTCGCTGGTTGCCGCCGTGCGTTCCGGCGTGCCGGAATGCCTGCCCGACGACAGCGGTCGCGTGCTGCTGCCCTCGGCCGTGCGCTACCTCGACGGCGGTCGCCGCGTGATCGGCCATGAGGCGCTGGCCGCGCAGGCCGAGGACCCGGAGCACACCCTGGTCTCCGTCAAGCGCTTCATGGGCCGTCGCCTGGCCGACCTGCATGAGGCCGCCACGCTGCCCTACCGCTTCGAGGACGGCCCCGGCATGGTGGCCATCGCCACCCGGGCGGGCCTGAAGTCGCCGGTCGAGGTCTCGGCCGAGATCCTCGCCACCCTGCGCTTCCGCGCCGAGGACAGCTTCGACACCGATGAGCTGTTTGGTGCCGTCATCACCGTGCCGGCCTATTTCGACGACGCCCAGCGCCAGGCCACCAAGGATGCCGCCCAGCTTGCCGGGCTGAATGTGCTGCGCCTGATCAATGAGCCGACGGCCGCCGCCATCGCCTACGGCCTGGAGCACGGCAGTGAAGGCCTCTACGCCGTCTACGACCTGGGCGGCGGCACCTTCGACATCTCGCTGCTGCGCTTGCAGCAGGGCGTGTTCGAGGTCGTGGCCACCGGCGGCGATTCGGCCCTGGGCGGCGACGACTACGACCAGGCCCTGGCCGCTTGGGCCCTGGCCGAGACCGGCCGCAGTGTGAGCACCCCGCAGGACAAGCGCACGCTGCTGGTCGCGGCCCGTGCCGCCAAGGAAGCGCTCAGCAGCGCGCCCGAAGCCACGCTGCACGCAGCGCTCGCCGACGGTCCGCTGCGCTTGAACCTGGACCGCGCCACCTTCGCCCAGCTCAGCCGCGCGCTGACCGACCGCACCCTGGCCGCCGTCAAGCGCGTGCTGCGCGATGCCGGCGTCACGCGCGAAGAGGTGCAGGGCGTCGTGCTGGTCGGCGGCTCCACCCGCATGCCGCTCGTCCGCGAGGCGGTCGAGGCCCACTTCGGCTTCGCCCCGCTGACCAATCTGAACCCCGACGAGGTGGTCGCCCTGGGCGCCGCCATCCAGGCCCAGCAGCTCGCCGGCAACACCGCCAACGGCCTGCTGCTGTTGGACGTGACCCCGCTCTCGCTGGGGCTGGAGACCATGGGCGGCCTAGTCGAACGCATCGTGCCGCGCAACAGCACGCTGCCCATCGCCCAGGCCCAGGACTTCACCACCTTCAAGGACGGCCAGACGGCCCTGGCCCTGCATGTCGTGCAGGGCGAGCGCGAGCAGGTCGAGCATTGCCGCTCGCTCGCGCGTTTCGAGCTGCGCGGCATCCCGCCCATGGTGGCGGGTGCGGCGCGCATCCGGGTCACCTTCACCGTCGATGCCGATGGCCTGCTCAGCGTGGCCGCACGCGAGCAGCTCTCGGGCGTCGAGGCCCAGATCACGGTCAAGCCCAGCATCGGCCTGTCCGACGAGCAGATCGCCGCGATGCTGCAGGACGGCTTCGCCACCGCCGAGGGCGACATGCGCGACCGCGCCCTGCGCGAGGCGCGGGTCGAGGTCGAGCGCCTGGTGCTGGCCACCCGCGCCGCGCTGGCGGCCGATGCCGACCTGCTCGACGAGGACGAGACCGCCCGCGTCGAAGCCGCCATCCAGGCTGCCGAGGTCCAGGCTCGCCGGCCGGATGCCGAGGCCGATGCCGCCGCCATCGACGCAGCCGTCAAGGCCCTGGCCGATGCGACCGAGGACTTCGCCGCCCGCCGCATGAACCGCGGCATCCGCCAGGCCCTGGCGGGCCGCCGCGTCGACGAGGTCTGAACCTGCCGGCCGCACCCCTTCCCCCAAGGATTCCCATGCCCCTCATCCGCATCCTGCCGCACCCCGAGTACTGTCCCCAGGGCACCGAGCTGCAGGCCGAGCCCGGCAGCTCGATCTGCGAAGCCCTGCTCGAGCACGGCATCGCCATCGAGCATGCCTGCGACATGAGCTGCGCCTGCACCACCTGCCACGTCATCGTCCGCGAAGGCTTCCGCAGCCTCAATGACATGGACGAGAACGAGGAAGACCTGCTCGACCGCGCCTGGGGCCTGGAGCCCGATTCGCGCCTGAGCTGCCAGGCCTTCGTTGCCCAGCAGGACCTGGTGGTCGAGATTCCCAAGTACTCGATCAACCACGCCAAGGAAAACCACTGAGCCTTCGGAGTCTCACGCGATGAGCCGCCAGATCATCCTCGACACCGAAACCACCGGCCTTTCTGCTGCCGACGGCGATCGCGTGATCGAGATCGGCTGCGTCGAGCTGCTGAATCGCCGTCTGACCGGTCGCAACCTGCACCTCTACCTGAACCCGGATCGTTCCAGCCATCCGGAGGCGCTGAAGGTCCACGGCCTCAGCGACGAGTTCCTCGCCGACAAGCCGCGCTTCCCGGATGTCGCCGAGCGCCTGCTCGACTACCTTGCCGGTGCGGAGCTGATCATCCACAACGCCGCCTTCGACATCGGCTTCCTGGATGCCGAGCTGGAGCGCATCGGCCGACCGCCGCTGAAGCAGCATGTCGACGGCGTGCTCGACACCTTGCTGCTGGCGCGCGAGACCTGGCCCGGCAAGTCCGCCTCGCTCGATGCGTTGTGCAAGCGGCTGGAGGTCGACAACAGCGGCCGCCAGCTTCACGGCGCGCTGCTCGACGCCGAGCTGCTCGCCGAGGTCTACTTGCGCATGACGCGCGGCCAGGACTCGCTGGTCATCGATGCGCTCGACAGCGCCGAAGCCGGTCAGCCCGCCGCCCTGGCCGCCGCGGCGCTGGAGCTGGGCCGTGTGCCGCTGATCGCGATCAACGTCAGCGCCGAGGAAGCCGCGGCCCACGAAGCCCTGCGTGCCGAGCTGGACAAGGCCTGTGGCGGCCTGTCCAAGTGGTCTGCCGCCATGGCATAATCTCGCCTCTCGATTGCCGGTGGGTGCCCAAAAGCACCGGCCAAGCGAAGCGGGCCATCAAGCCGCAAGCCAGAACAATCGGGCGGTTAGCTCAGCGGTAGAGCACTGCCTTCACACGGCAGGGGTCGCAGGTTCGAACCCTGCACCGCCCACCAGATCAAGCCTCGCGAATTTTGTTCGCGAGGCTTTTTTCTTGGCCCCAGATGCAGGGACCCGCTGTCATGCGGTGGTGCGAAGCTTCGGCGCTACTGCGCGCGCTGGCGCTGCCGCGACCTCACCACGGAATGGCCTGGCCCTTGGCGTCGATGAAGCTTGCGCCGCGCTGCGCGGGCAGGGTGTCCAGCGCGGCCAGCAGGCCCTGGGCGGCCTCTTCGGCCGAGACCGTGGGATGGCCGGCCAGGAAGGGCGCGGACAGGGGCGAGGGCACGGTGCCCGGTTGCAGTGCGGCGAACACGGCCTCGGGCCGGCTGCGGGTGCATTCGATCGCGGCGGTCTGCAGCAGCATGTTGCCGGCGGCCTTGGCTGCGCGGTAGCCGTACCAGCCGCCGGCGCGGTTGTCGCTGATGCTGCCGACGCGGGCCGACAGCACGCCGAAGATGCAGCGCCCCTGGCGCGGCAGCAGCGGAATGAAGTGCTTGAGCACCAGCGCCCGGCCGATGGCATTGACCTCGAAGCTGCGCGCCAGTGCGCGCGGGTCCAGGTCGTCGAGCCGCTTCTCGGGCCCGCGGCCGTCCAGGCGGAGCGCGCCGCAGGCATCCAGGATCAGGGCATAGGGACCGGCCTCCCGCATCGCCTCGGCGGCGGCGCGCAGCGTGGCTTCGTCTTCCAGCACGAGGGGCGGTGTGCCGCGACGGCTCAGGCCGGTGACCGTGGCACAGCGCGGGTCGGCTTCCAGCGCAGCTTTCAGGGCCGAGCCCAGCGTCCCGCTGGCCCCCAGCACCAGCGCGCGGTAGCCCTCGGGCAGATGCTTCATGCGCTCTCCTTAATCAGCGGCGCACTGTGCCTCAAGGCATGAGCCCGGCCGACGCACGGGGCTTTGCGCGGGGCTGTGCTCCGCGCGCTTGCTCAGTCCCGGTTCAGCAGCAGGCGGCCCAGTCCGCGGTAGAGCGGGCTGGGCAGCCAGTCGGCCTGCGCCTCGGCCAGGGCCAGCCGGGGCCAGCGGCGCAGCAGCTCGCGCAGCAGCAGCTCGGCTTCCAGCAGCGTCAGCGCCGCCCCCAGGCAGACATGCGGCCCGCTGCCGAAGGCCAGGGCGCCGGGCGCGGCACGGTCCGGGTCGAAGCGGTCCGGATCGGCATGGCGGTCCGGATCGCGGTTGGCCGCGCCGATCATCAGCACCAGCAACTGCCCGCGCGCCATCCACTGGCCTGCCCGCTCATGGCCCTGCGCGACGCGCCGCACCGTGTACTGCACGGGGCTGTGCAGGCGCAGCACCTCGCGCACCACGCGCGGCACGGCCTCGGGCTCGGCCCGCAGGCGGGCCCAGAGGCCGGGCGTGGCCAGCACCGTCTGCAACAGGCTGCCGAGCAGGTGGCGGGTGGTCTCGTGGCCTGCAAAGAGCAGCATCACGGCCTGGGCCAGCAGCTCGTCGGCATGGGGCAGCAGGCCGGCGGCTTCGGCGGCCAGCAGGCGGTCGATCAGGTCGTGCGGCGGCTGCGCCGGCGCATGCTGCGCGGCGCGACGGGCCGCGATCAGGGGCTCGAACAGGCCGGCCAGGATCAGCAGCCGCCGCTGCGCGCGGCGCAGCAGCGCCGGCTGGGGATCCAGGGTGGCGAGCAGGTCGGCCAGGTCGCCGGCCCCGGCGGCAAAGCGCGCCAGTTCGGCCTCGGGCACGCCCAGCATGCTGCCGATCACGCCGGCGGGCAGCGGCCGGGCCAGGGCGGCGATGGCGTCGAAGGGGCCCTTGGCCGGTAGGGCGGAAAGCAGCCGGTCGAGCCGGGCCTCGATGGCCGGCCGCAGCGCCTGCAGGGCGGCAGGGTGGAAGCCGGCCTGCATCAGCGGGCGCAGGCGCTGGTGGTCGGGGTCGTCGACGAAGAGCAGGGCGCGCGCCAGCAGGCGCTGGAAGCGCGGGCTGGCGTCTGCGGACGGCTGCGCCAGCCCGGCCTGCCGGGCCAGCTCGCCCCAGCCGGCCACCCGCGCCACCGACAGGCGGGGATCGCGCAGCGCGGCCTCCACCTCGGCATGGCGGCTCAGCAGCCAGCAGCCGCCGAAGGCCTGGTCCCACCAGTGCAGCGGCCCGCTGCGGTGCAGGGCGGCCATGGGCATGGCCGGGCCGCCGCGGGCCAGGGCGCTGGCCAGCTCGTCCGGCAACCGCGGCCGCGTCGCGGGCGCTTCGAGCAGCGAGGGGGGCAGGGGCAGGTTCACGGGGGACAGGGGGCGGACGGCATGCGCGACAGGGTGCATCCCCCGTGCCCGGGCGATCAAGCGCCGATCAAGCCGGCGGGCGGCTGCAACGGCCACAGCGCTTGCGGGGCCCGCGCGCGCGGCCGGTGCATGGCCGCATGCGGCGTGCCCGCGACGGCGCCGCAAGCCGCAGGGATGGTGCCCCGACCCGGGTTCGAACCGGGATGGACCGGTCAAGGTCCGGCGGATTTTCATACCCCCACGGCTTTCGCCGCCCGCAGCTGGGGCTGCGGTTCGGGGTCTGGAGCGCGCCTTCACCATGCCGGCCGCCAAGCCGGTGCAGGTGCCCGCCGTCCGCTCTCTACACCTTCCGCCTCCGGCCGGGCCGCAGGGGCTTGGCTCGGCGTTGCCTCGCAACGGCCGGGGCCGGGCAGGGGGTTCGCCGAATTTGACGGGATTCACGCCGGCCGTTTCCGTGCCGGGTGCTCAATGACTCAAGTCCGCTGCGTCTGCCTGTTTCGCCATCGGGGCGACGCCGGCCGGATGGTAGCCGCCCCGTCCGGGGCGGCGCCCGCTCACAGGCGGCCGGCCAGGCTCAGGGCCATGGTCTCGTTGTCGGTGAAGAGTCGCGAGCGGGTCAGGAAGGCCTTGCCCTCCGGCCCTTCGAGCGAGAAGGTGCCGCCGTGGCCGCCCTCGACCACGTCGATGATGAGCTGGGTGTGCTTCCAGTATTCGTACTGCTGGGCGCCGATGTAGAAGGGCAGCCCGCCGATCTCGCCGAGCTTCACATCGGCCGCGCCGATCATGACCTCGCCCTCGATGTAGCAATTGGCCGCGCTGTTGTCGCAGCAGCCGCCCGACTGATGAAAGATCAGGTTCGGGCCGTACTTGTGCTTAAGCACTTCGATCAGTTGAATCGTTGCCTCGGTGGCAATCACCTTGTCGACCATGATGTTCTCCTCCTGTCTTGGCCGGACGGGGGCGCACAGGCCCCCGTCCCCTCACCGGTTCACTGCCGATCGTCGGGACGATCAGAAGAAGCCGAGCTTGCTCTCGCTGGTGCTGACCAGCAGGTTCTTGGTCTGCTGGTAGTGGTCCAGCATCATCTTGTGGGTCTCGCGGCCGATGCCCGACTGCTTGTAGCCGCCGAAGGCCGCATGCGCCGGGTAGGCGTGGTAGCAGTTGGTCCACACGCGGCCCGCCTTCAGGGCGCGGCCCATGCGGTAGGCGACATTGCCGTTGCGGCTCCACACGCCGGCGCCCAGGCCGTAGAGCGTGTCGTTGCCGATCTCGACGGCTTCGGCTTCGGTCTTGAAGGTGGTCACGGCCAGCACGGGGCCGAAGATCTCCTCCTGGAAGATGCGCATCTTGTTGTGGCCCTTGAAGACGGTCGGCTCGATGTAGTAGCCGCCTTCCAGCTCGCCACCCAGGATCTTGCGATGGCCGCCGACCAGCAGCTCGGCACCTTCCTCGCGGCCCAGTTGCAAGTAGGAGCTGATCTTGCTGACCTGTTCCTGCGAGGCCTGGGCGCCCAGCATGGTCTCGGTGTCCAGCGGGTTGCCCTGCTTGATGGCCTTGATGCGGTCCACGCAGCGGGCCATGAACTCGTCATAGATCGATTCGTGAATGATCGCGCGCGAGGGGCAGGTGCAGACCTCGCCCTGGTTGAAGGCGAACAGCACCAGGCCTTCGATGGCCTTGTCCAGGAAGCCGTCGTCGGCCGCGGCCACGTCCGCGAAGAAGATGTTGGGTGACTTGCCGCCCAGCTCCAGCGTCGCCGGGATCAGGTTGTTCGCCGCGGCCTGGCCGATCAGTCGGCCGGTGGAGGTGGAACCGGTGAAGGCGATCTTGGCGATGCGGGTGCTGGTGGCCAGGGGGTGGCCGGCCTCGCGGCCGTAGCCGTTGACGATGTTCAGCACGCCGGCCGGCAGCAGGTCAGCGATCAGCTCGGCCAGGACCAGAATGGAGATCGGGGTCGACTCGGCCGGCTTGAGCACCACGCAGTTGCCGGCGGCCAGGGCCGGGGCCAGCTTCCACGCTGCCATCAGGATGGGGAAGTTCCAGGGAATGATCTGGCCGACCACGCCCAGGGGCTCATGGAAGTGGTAGGCGATCGTGGTTTCGTCGATCTCGCTGATCGAGCCTTCCTGCGCGCGCAGGCAGCCGGCGAAGTAGCGGAAGTGATCGGCCGAGAGCGGGATGTCCGCATTCAGCGTCTCGCGCATCGGCTTGCCGTTGTCCACCGTCTCGGCATAGGCCAGCTTTTCCAGGTTGGCATCGATGCGGTCGGCGATCTGCAGCAGGATGTTGGCGCGCACGGCCGGGGCGGTCTTGCCCCACTTCTCGGCGGCGGCATGGGCCGCGTCCAGGGCCAGGTCCACGTCGGCGGCATTGGAGCGGGCCACCTTGGTGTAGGGCTTGCCGGTGATCGGGGTGATCACGTCGAAGTACTGGCCGCTCAGCGGGGCCTTCCACTGGCCGCCGATGAAGTTGTCGTACTGCGGCTTGTACTCAACCTTGGCGCCGGGGGTGTTGGGGTAGGCGTAGAGCATGCGAGGTCTCCTCGGATCGTGGATGGATGATGAAGTCGACCGCCTATGCAGCGCGGGGTCTGCCGGTCGTTGGAGAACAGTGCGCAGGGCGCGTGCCAAGCCGCCACACAGGCACCATCCTGCGGGTTCACCCTGGGGTCATGCCCCCTTCATGTGCCCTCGGTCGGCACGGTCCGGCGGCCCCGGGCTGCATGCCGACCGCGCTTGCTCCCGGATGGGACGCCTCGCGCAAAGGCCTTTCCCGGCCCCTGCCTCGGACTGGCGCAGCGGCCCGCGCGACGCGGGCCTGAAAACTCATGCATCCATCTGCATATCGTGGAGCGGCCATTCCAGGCCCACGCTCAGGCCCTGAGCCTCGGCCTCGGCAAACACCACCCCGCCGTGCATGTGCGCCACCGCCTGCACGATGGCCAGGCCCAGGCCATAACCCTCGCGCTGCGAGCGGGCCGCATCCCCGCGCACGAAGCGGTGGAACATCCGCGCCCGCAGCGCCTCGGGCGGCGGCGTGCCCGGGTTGAGCACGTCCAGCCGCAGGCGGCCCAGCGGCCCCGGCCCGGCTCGCCAGCGGGCCCGCAGCAGCACCTCGCTGCCCGGCGCGCTGTGCGCGATGCCATTGCTCAGCAGATTGCACAGCGCCCGCTGCAGCAGCGCCGGATTGGCATGCAGCGGCGGGGCGCCGGCCGCTTGCAGGGCCGGGTCCACCGTGATGCGCAGCCTCACCCGGGCGGCGTCGGCCAGGGCCTCGACGAAGTCGGTGCAGTGGCTCAGCTCGCGCTCCAGGCTCAGGGGCTGAGCCTGCGCGGCCTGCACCCGGTCGCCGCGGTCGGCGCGGGCCAGGAAGAGCATGTCCTTGACCAGGCCGCCCAGCTCCTCCAGCACTTCGAGCTGGGTGCCCAGGGCCTCGCGCAGCTCCTCGGTCGAGCGGGTGCCGGCCAGCATCACCTGGCCGCCGTTGATCAGGGTGGCCAGGGGCGTGCGCAGCTCATGGGCCACGTCGGCATTGAAGGTTTCGAGCTGACGGTAGGCCGCCTCGCGGCGCTCCAGCACGCCGTTGAAGGCCTGGGCGAGGGCATCGAGGCCGGGGTCGCCATGCCGCTCGGGCAGGCGCTGGCCCTGGGCGGTGGGCGCCAGCGCGGCGCTGGCACGCGCCAGGCGACGCAGCGGCCGCAGGCCGCGCCAAGAGGCCAGCCCGCCCAGCAGCACGGTGGCCAGCAGCCCGGCCAGGCCCAGGCCTAGCAACTGCCGCAGGTGGCCGGCCAGCAGGGCCTCGCGCGGACGGCCGTCCAGGGCGACCACGATCTCGCCCACGCCCAGGCCGACGCCGTCGCGCGGGTTCAGGCTCAGGTCCAGGCCGCTGGCATGCGGCATGGGCATGGGCAGCGGCAGCCGCAGGGCCTGCATCAGCACGCCGTCGTCGCGCCGCACCTGGCATTGGCCGTCGGGCTGGTCGGTTTCCACCAGCTCGGGCTTGCCCGGGCCGCCGTGCAGGGGCTGGCCGCTTGCGTCCAGCAGCCACATGCGCAGGCGGCCGTGGCCGAGCAGCAAGGTGTCCAGCTCGCCGCCCAGGGCGGTCAGGTAGGGGTCGCGGGCGCGTGCCTGCTCGATCTTCTGCCGCAGCAGCTCGGCCCGGCTCACCAGCTCGACACGGTCCAGCTCGTGCAGCGTGGTCTCCAGCGTGTGCTGGAAGGCCCAGCCCATGGCCAGCATCACCAGGCTGACGATCAGGCCCAGCGTCAGCGTCAGCCGGCGCGCCATCGAGGGCCGCTTCATCGCGGATCCGCCGCGGTGCGCGACTCCAGCACATAGCCCATGCCCCGCACGGTGTGCACCAGCGGCTCGCCGAAGGGCTCGTCCACCTTGGCGCGCAGGCGCCGCACGGCCACGTCGACGATGTTGGTGTCGCTGTCGAAGTGCATGTCCCAGACCTGCTCGGCCAGCAGGGTGCGCGACAGCACCTCGCCCTGACGCCGCATCAGCAGCGAGAGCAGGGCGAACTCCTTGGCCGTCAGGTCGATGCGCTGGCCGCCCCGCTCGGCCCGGCGCTTGAGCAGGTCCAGCCGCAGATCGCCGGCCAGCAGCTCGGTCGGCGCCCGGCCCGGGCCGCCCTTGCCACCCCGCCGCAGCAGGGCCTGGATGCGCGCCAGCAGCTCCGAAAAGGCGAAGGGCTTGACCAGGTAGTCGTCCGCCCCGCCCTGCAGGCCGCGCACGCGGTCCTCCACTGCGTCGCGGGCGGTCAGCATCAGCACCGGCGTCTGGCGCTTCTCGCGCAGCGCAGCCAGCACGCCGAAGCCGTCCAGGCCGGGCAGCATCACGTCGAGCAGGATCAGGTCGTAATCGCCCTCTAGCGCCAGGTGGCGGCCGTCGATGCCGTTGTGTGCGCGGTCGACGATGCCGCCCTGCTCGCGCAGGCCCTTGTGCAGGTAGTCGCCCAGTCGGGGCTCGTCTTCAATCAGCAGGATGCGCATGGGGCAAGTCTCGCAAGGCCGTGGATGACAACTTGGTCATCTGGGCGCCCGATTCCTGACGGGGTCCGATCGTCACAGTACGTTCCATGCACTCGACACGGAGTCGGTGCAGAACCCCCCCCGAAACAGGAGCTTGTCATGACCCCCCGCACCGCCACCCCCCGTACCGCCCGCACCGCCCGTGCCACCCTCAAGGGCCTCGTCGCCAGCCTCGGCCTGCTCGCCCTGGCCGGTGTCGCCCAGGCCGCCGGCATCCACGGCGTCAGCCACGACGGTTTCATCGACCAGGGCGATCACCTCGTCTTCGTCGGCCTGCCGCAGGCTGGCGAAGCCGCTAAGACCCGCGCCCAGGTCGGCACCGAGCTGCAAGCCGCCCGCGCCAAGCCGGTGCTGCAAGACGGCTGGCGCCAGGAAGGCGACAGCCTGCGCTTCGTCGGCATCTACCCGGCCGGCAGCGCCAGCAAGAGCCGCATGGCCGTGCTCGACGAACTGCGCGCCTGGAAGTCCAACCCCGTGCATGCGGACGGCTGGGTGAGCCTGGGCGACAGCGTGAGCTTCCAGGGCGTGGCCACCGAGTTCAAGCTGAGCGCGATGCCGGCGGAAACGGTGCAGCGTTGATCCGCAGCCCCGGGGGCCGGGCCGCGAAGGCGGCGCCGCCCCCCGGACTGCGGCGCTTCATCCGAACAGGCGGCTCAGGCCCTCGGCCCCCAGCCAGAACACGCCGCCGATGCAGACCCTGCCCGTCAGCAAGACGGCGCAGCCCGCGATCCCCGCCGCGCGGATCACGACCGCCCGGCCACGACGGTGCCGCCATGGCGCCGCAGCCCCCCGCCACCGCCACCCGCCCCGATGCGGGCGCGCCCGTTTCGGTGTCCAGACGATGGTCATGCGGCCGATCGGAAGGGCCTTCCGAAGCGCGGCTCCATCCCCTGACCCCTGTTGCCTCGTCTGCCGCGCCGGCATCCAGCGCGGCGGGCGCAGCGCTGTGCGGGGTCCGGGCAGCTTGAGCGGGGCCTTGCAGCCCGAGCGGCCCGAGCGCTCGGATCGCCCCATCCCCTGGCAGCGCGCAACGCAGATCGTGGATGACAACTTGGTCATCTGGGCGCCCGATTCCTGACGGGGTCCGATCGTCACAGTACGTTCCATGCACTCGACACGGAGTCGGTGCAGAACCCCCCCCCCGAAACAGGAGCTTGTCATGACCCCCCGCACCGCCACCCCCCGCACTGCCCGCACCACCCTCAAGGGCCTCGTCGCCAGCCTCGGCCTGCTCGCCCTGGCCGGTGCCGCCCAGGCCGCCGGCATCCACGGCGTCAGCCACGATGGTTTCATCGACCAGGGCGATCACCTCGTCTTCGTCGGCCTGCCGCAGGCTGGCGAAGCTGCCAAGACCCGCGCCCAGGTCGGCACCGAGCTGCAAGCCGCCCGCGCCAAGCCGGTGCTGCAAGACGGCTGGCGCCAAGAAGGCGACAGCCTGCGCTTTGTCGGCATCTACCCGGCCGGCAGCGCCAGCAAGAGCCGCATGGCCGTGCTCGACGAACTGCGCGCCTGGAAGTCCAACCCCGTGCATGCGGACGGCTGGGTGAGCCTGGGCGACAGCGTGAGCTTCCAGGGCGTGGCCACCGAGTTCAAGCTGAGCGCGATGCCGGCGGAAACGGTGCAGCGTTGATCCGCAGCCCCGGGGGCCGGGCCGCGAAGGCGGCGCCGCCCCCTGGACTGCGGCGCTTCAGCCGAACAGGCGGCTCAGGCCCTCGGCCCCCAGCCAGAACACGCCGCCGATGTAGACCATGCCCGTCAGCGAGACGAGGTAGCCGGCGATCACCGCCGCGCCGTCCTCCTCGATCATGCCCAGCGCCACCAGCAGGATGCCCCAGGCCGGGAAGGTGTTGGACAGCGGAATCGGCAGCGGCAGCATGAACACCGCCGCGCTGATCACGATGGCCAGGCCATTGACCCGCTGCATCAGCGCCGGCCGCACCATGCCGCCCAGGCGCGGATGGACCAGCTTCTCCAGCCAGCCAGCGATCTTCAGGCCGATCTGGATCACCTTCTGAAGCGCGGCAAACCCCACCTCCACCTTCATCAGCCGCGCTGGCAGCCAGGGCGGCTGGCGCAGCGCGATGCGCAGACCCAGCAGCAGCATCACCAGGCCGAAGGGCGTGGACATGCCCGGCGGCGTCACCGGCTGGCAGAAGGGCAGGGCCATGAAGATGATCAGGATGTTGAAGCCCCGGTCCTTGAGCACGTCGACGATCTGCGCGACGCTCATCGGCGCGCCGGCCGCACGGTCCAGCACCCGGCGCAGGTCGTCGGACAGGGTCGGAACCGGCTCGGCGGCCGGGTGGGAGGCAGGGCTCATGAAATCCGTCTTCGAGAACAGGGAAGGGGGGTGGCCGGGCGGGCAGGCGCAGCCTCAGGCTTGCAGCCAGCAGGCATCGTGCCCGTCGAAGCGGGCGCGGCGATGACCGTCGCGATGCAGCTCCAGCCAGTCGATTTCAAGCACCTCGGCCTCCAGCGCGGCGAACTGCGCGCGGTCCTCGGCCAGCAGGGCGGGCGCGGTCCCGTCCAGCGGCTCGCCCGGCGCGCGTGCCGACAGGTAGTCGCTCGCGCTGGGCGAAAGCTTGACCCGCGCCCAGCGCGACGCCAGCGCCAGGCCGCGGGTGTGCAGCGTCACCCGCAGCTTCAGCCGCACTTGCCAGTGCAGGCGCGGCGACCAGGCCAGCAGGGTGGCCCGCGGCTGGCGCGCCAGGTGCGCGATCTTGGCCGCGCGGGCATCGCTGTAGACCCACAGGCGCCGGGTGGCCGCCTCCACCTCGCGCAGCACCAGGGTGCGCGCCTCGGGCAGGCCCTGGGCATCGACGGTGGCCAGCACCGGCGTGCGCCAGGCATGGTGGCGGTCGTGGCAGGCGCGGGCGAGCTGCTGCCAGATCGCCGCCTCGATGGCCGGCAGCTCCGCCAGCCGGGGCGGCTGGGGGTCGGCGGCCGGCGGCTCGGCGCTCACGTCGCGGCGGCGGCGGCCGGGCTCAGGCCTGCTCCCGGCGCAGGGCCGGGAAGAGCAGCACGTCGCGGATGCTTGGCGAATCGGTGAGCAGCATCATCACCCGGTCGATGCCGATGCCGCAGCCGCCGGTGGGCGGCATGCCGTGCTCCAGCGCGCGCACATAGTCGGCGTCGAAGAACATGGCCTCGTCGTCGCCCGAATCCTTGGCCTCGACCTGGCCCTGGAAGCGCGCGGCCTGCTCCTCGGGGTCGTTCAGCTCGGAGAAGCCATTGGCCATCTCGCGGCCGGTGATGTAGAGCTCGAAGCGCTCGGTCACCTCGGGCCGCGTGTCGCTGGCGCGGGCCAGGGGCGAGATCTCGGTCGGGTGCTCCATGATGAAGGTCGGCTGCCAGAGCTTGTCCTCCACCGCCTCTTCAAAGTAGGCCACTTGCAGCGCGGCCAGGCTCTTGGCCGAGAGGCGGTGCTTGGCTTCGCTCAGGCCCAGGCGCAGCAGCTCGCCGCGCAGCCAGCCGGCATCGTCCACCCGCTCGCCGGCCTCGGTGTGGGCCAGGATGGCCTCGCGGATCGTCAGCCGCGCGAAGGGCTGCGACAGGTCCACCGCGCGGCCGGCATAGCTCAGCACCTCGGTGCCCACGGCGCTGCGCGCGGCGTGGCGCAGCACCTGCTCGGTGAAGTCCATCAGGTCCTGGTGGTTCCAGTAGGCCGCATAGAACTCCATCATCGTGAACTCGGGGTTGTGGCGGACGCTGATCCCCTCGTTGCGGAAGTTGCGGTTGATCTCGAACACCCGCTCGAAGCCGCCGACGATCAGGCGCTTCAGGTACAGCTCCGGCGCAATGCGCAGGTACATCTGCTGGTCCAGCGCGTTGTGGTGGGTGACGAAGGGCTTGGCATTCGCGCCGCCGGGGATGGGGTGCAGCATCGGCGTCTCCACCTCCAGGAAGGCATGGTCCACCATGAAGCTGCGGATCGCCGACACGGCCTTGCTGCGCGCGGTGAAGCGCGCCCGCGCCTCGGCATCGGTGATCAGGTCCACATAGCGCTGGCGGTACTTCTGCTCCTGGTCGGTCATGCCGTGGAACTTGTCCGGCAGCGGCCGCAGGCTCTTGACCAGCAGGCGCACCGACGTGGCCTTCACCGTCAGCTCGCCGGTCTTGGTGCGGAACAGCGTGCCCTCGCAAGCCAGGATGTCACCCAGGTCCCAGTGCTTGAAGGCGGCCAGGGTCTCGGCGCCCACCGCGTCCTGCGTCACATAGATCTGGAGCCGCCCGGCCGTCGGGCCGGCCGAGCCGTCTTGCAGCGTCGCGAAGCAGGCCTTGCCCATCACCCGCTTGAGCATCATCCGGCCGGCGATCGCCACCGTCTCGGGCGCGGCGTCCAGCGTCTCGCCGCTCACCTCGGCCAGGCGGGTGTGCAGCTCGCCCGCGGCATGGCTGGGCTTGAAGTCATTGGGAAAGGCGATGCCCTGGCTGCGCAGCGCCGCCAGTTTCTCGCGGCGCTCGGCGATGAGCTGGTTCTCGTCGACGGCGGCGGGGGCGGGGGCGGATTGGGGTTCGCTCATGGGGGCTTTCGGATCGGCGCGCGCGCCGGTCGGCAGGACGGGCGCGGCTCGGGGCCGCAGTGCGGCGCTGCGGCGCTGCGGCAGAACGCGCGATTTTAGGCGGCCCGCCCCGCGCGGCCGGCCGGGCCGGGCGGGGCCGCGGCCGGGCGCGGGGGGCGCCCGCGGCCCCGGGTCCGCCCGGGGCCGGGGCGGGAGCGAATCCCGCAGACCGGCTTCCTAGAATCCCTGGATGACTTCACATGCATCCGACCCCCGCACGCTCGCCGTCGTCGGCCTGGGCTACGTTGGCCTGCCGGTGGCGGTGGCCTTCGGCCAGCACCGCCCGGTGGTCGGTTTCGACATCAACACCCGCCGCATCGCGCAGCTCCGGGCCGGGCAGGACGTGACCGGTGAAGTCGAGCCCGCGCGCCTGCAAGCCGCCGCCATCCGCTACACCGCCGACCCGGCGGACCTGAAGGCCTGCGACTTCTTCATCGTCGCCGTGCCCACCCCGGTGGACGGCGCCAACAAGCCCGACCTGCGCCCGCTGCTGGCCGCCTCGCGCAGCGTGGGCGGGGTGCTCAAGCGCGGCGACATCGTCGTCTTCGAATCGACCGTCTACCCCGGCGCCACCGAGGACGACTGCGTGCCCGTGCTGGAAGCCGCCTCGGGCCTCAAGCACGGCGTCGACTTCTTCTGCGGCTACAGCCCCGAGCGCATCAACCCCGGCGACCGCGAGCACACCTTCGAGACCATCCGCAAGATCGTCTCCGCCTGCGACGAGGCCACGCTGGACGTGGTGGCCGCCGTCTATGCCAGCGTGGTCAAGGCCGGTGTGCACCGCGCCAGCAGCATCAAGGTGGCCGAGGCCGCCAAGGTGATCGAGAACACCCAGCGCGACCTGAACATCGCGCTGATGAACGAGCTGTCGGTCATCTTCGCCCGCCTGGGCATCGACACCGCCGAGGTGCTGGCCGCCGCCGGCAGCAAGTGGAACTTCCTGCCCTTCCGGCCCGGCCTGGTCGGCGGCCACTGCATCGGCGTCGATCCGTATTACCTGACCCACAAGGCCGAGGCCGCCGGCTACATCCCCCAGGTCATCCTGGCCGGCCGGCGCATCAACGACAACATGGGCCGCTACGTGGCCCGCAACCTGATCAAGCGCATGCTCAAGGCCGGCCTGGACGTGCCGCGCTGCACCGTGGGCGTGCTGGGCGTCACCTTCAAGGAGAACTGCCCCGACACCCGCAACAGCAAGGTCATCGACCTGATCCGCGAGCTGCAAGAGCACGGCACCACCGTGGTGGTGGCCGATCCCGAGGCGGATCCGCACGATCTGGCCGAGGAATACGGCCTGCAACTCGGCACCATCAGCCCCCAGCAGCCCGTCGATGCCCTGGTCGTGGCCGTCGCCCACACCGCCTACCGCCAGATGCCGGCTGCCGAGCTGCGCGCCCTGCTGCGCGGCCCCGCGCCCCTCGTGGCCGATGTGAAGTCCCTGTTCGACCGGCACGAACTGGCGGCCCTGGGCTGCACGGTCTTCCGCCTCTGATGCCCTGGCCCCCTGCCGACCCCGCCCCCATGAGCCCCACTTCCCCCGCGCCGGTGCCCCTGCCCATCACCGACCGCCGCATCCGCCTGGCCCTGGTCGGCTGCGGCCGCATCGCCCAGAGCCACTTCAAGGCCCTGGCCGAGCATGCCGCGCGGGCCGAGTGGGTGGATGTTTGCGACCCCGTGCCCGAAGCCCTGGCCCGCGCCGTGGCCACCACCGGCGCCCGCGGCCATGCCAGCTTGGCCGGCCTGCTGGCCACCACCGACGCCGACCTCGTCGTGCTCACCACCCCCAGCGGCCTGCATCCGCAGCAGGCCATGGCCTGCGCCGCCGCCGGCCGCCATGTGCTCACCGAAAAGCCCATGGCCACCCGCTGGGAAGACGGCCAGGCGATGGTGCGCGCCTGCCGGGATGCGGGCGTCAAGCTCTTCGTCGTCAAGCAGAACCGGCTCAACCCCACCTTGCAGCGCCTGAAGCGCGCGATTGCCCAGAAGCGCTTCGGCCGCATCCACCTCGTCACCGTCAACGTCTTCTGGACCCGGCCGCAGAGCTATTACGACGACGCCCCCTGGCGCGGCTGCTGGGACCTGGACGGCGGCGCCTTCATGAACCAGGCCAGCCACTATGTGGACATGGTCGACTGGCTGGTCGGCCCGGTCGACAACGTGCATGCCTACACCGCCACCCTGGGCCGCGACATCGAGGCCGAGGACACCGGCGTCATGAGCCTGCGCCTGCGCGCCGGCGGCCTGGCCAGCATCAACGTCACCATGCTCACCCACCCCAAGAACTTCGAGGGCAGCATCACCGTGCTGGGCGAGCGCGGCACCGTGCGCATCGGCGGCGTGGCCGTCAACGAGGTGCAGCACTGGCAGTTTGACGAGCCCCACGCCGACGACGACAGCGTCGCCCAGGCCAGCTACGACACCGCATCCGTCTACGGCCCCGGCCACCCGCTGTACTACGACAACGTGCTGCGCACCCTGCGCGGCGAGGCCCGCGCCGAGGTGGATGGCCGCGAAGGCCTGCGCTCGCTGGAGGTGCTGATCGCCGCCTACCGCAGCGCCCGCGACGGGGTGCGGGTGGGGTTGCCGCTGGTGTTCTGAGCCCGGCCCTCCCGCCCTGAACCGGAGCCCTCCATGTCCACCCTGGCCGAACCCTCAGGATCCGGAAGGCAGCAGCCGACGCAGCCCCAAATGCTGGGCGAAGGGGGCGTAGTCCCGGTCGTCGTCCAGCAGCGTCCAGCCCTCGGCGATGCAGCGGGTGGCGATCAGGCAGTCGATCGTGCGGCGCACCGTGTGGCCCCGCGCGCGCAGGCTGCGGAAATGCTGCGCCGCTTGAAGCGCGATGTCCGCCCCACCCAGCGTGCGGCACTCGAAGCGCGCAAGCAGCTCTCTGGCGCGCCGGAAGTCCGCCTCCCGGTCGAAGCCCTGCAGCACCTCCGCCAGGATCAGGTCGCCCATCAGCAGCGGCTGCACGCCCAGCAGACCGTCCAGCGCATCGGTCTGCGGCGTGACGGTGCCGCGGAAGTAGTCCACCCAGACGCTGGAATCGACCAGGATCATGTCGGTCGCGGCTCCCGCAGCGCCTGCACGTCCGCAGCCGTATCCAGCTTGCCCCGCCAGGCCCGCAGCTCGGCCTGCTTGCGAAGTTGCAGCAGGGTGCGCAGGCCCAGTTCCACGGCCTCACGCTTGGTCTTGATGCCCGTCACGCGCAGCGTCTCGGCCATCAGCGCTTCGTCAATCACGATGTTGGTTCGCATGGGTGTGTATCCTTTGCAAAGATCATACACATCACCCCTGGCTGGCGCCAAGCCTCGAATCGCATGCCAACGTGCTGCCGTATTGCTGACAGGCGGCGCGCAGGGCCTGTCGGGCCTGCTGCACCGCACCGGCCGGGCTGCCGCGGGTGTCTTGATGCACGTGCCCCTGACCGATGGGGCCAAGATAGACAATCGCCGTCTCGTATATCCAGGAGGATCCATGCAAGTCGCGAAATGGGGCAACAGCTTGGCGGTGCGCCTGCCGGCGGGTCTGGTGGAGGCGCTGGATCTGAAGGCCGGCGACCACATCGAAATCCAGATCGTCGGGGAGCGCCGGCTCGAAGTCGAGAAAGCGCGCTCCCCCCTCGAATTGCTGGAGCGCCTGCGTCGTTTGCGGGGGCGCTTGCCCGCGGACATCAAGTTCGACCGGCTGGAGGCGCACGAAGGCCGTGGCTGAGCAAGCCTTTCTGGACACCAACGTCCTGCTCTACCTCCTGTCGGCCGATCTGCATAAAGCGGAGCGGGCCGAGTCGCTGGTGGGCCAGGGCGGCTGGATCAGCGTCCAGGTGCTCAACGAATTCGCATCCGTCGCCTCGCGCAAATACGGCCTGGGCTGGCCCGACATCCGCGAGGCCCTGGCGGCCATCCGCGCCCATTGCCAGGTGCTGCCGCTCACGCCGACGGTGCATGACCGTGGGCTGGACCTGCTCGACGCGCACAGCCTGTCGGTGTACGACGCCATGATCGTGGCCGCTGCGCTGGAAGCCGAGTGCCGCACCCTCTGGACCGAAGACATGCAGCACGGCCGGGTGGTCGATCAGCAACTGACCCTGCGCAACCCCTTCCTGGCGCCCGCCTGAGCATGACCCCGCCCCCCTGGATCCACCCCAGCGCCCTCGTCGACGAAGGCGCCCAGCTCGGTCCCGGCACCAAGGTCTGGCACTTCAGCCATGTCTGCGCCGGGGCGCGTATCGGCGCCGATTGCTCGCTGGGCCAGGGCGTGTTCGTGGGCAATGACGTCCTCATCGGCCGCGGCGTCAAGATCCAGAACAACGTCTCCGTCTATGACGCGGTGACGCTGGAGGACGAAGTCTTCTGCGGCCCCAGCATGGTCTTCACCAACGTCTTCAACCCGCGTGCGGCCGTGGTGCGCAAGCACGACTACCGCCGCACCCTGGTCAAGCGCGGCGCCAGCCTGGGCGCCAACTGCACCGTGGTCTGCGGCCACACCATCGGCGCCTGGGCTTTCATCGGCGCGGGCGCCGTCGTCAGCCGCGACGTGCCCGACTTCGCCCTCATGGCCGGCGTGCCCGCCCGCCGCATCGGCTGGATGAGCCGCCACGGCGAACGCCTGTCCCTGCCCGCCCGCGCGCCCGAAGGCCAGATGCTCGAAGCCGCCTGCCCCGCCACCGGCGAGCGCTACCGCCTGCAGGGCGAGGCCCTCCGCCTGCTCGACCCTGCCGCCTGAGGCCTGCCCCCGCCATGCAATTCATCGACCTCAAGCGCCAGTACGCCGCCCTCAAGCCCGCCATCGATGCGCGCATCCAGCGCGTGCTGGACCACGGCCAATACATCATGGGCCCCGAGGTGGCCGAGCTGGAAGCCGCCCTGGCTGCCTTCACCGGCCGCAAGCACGCCATCACCGTGGCCAGCGGCACCGAGGCCCTGCTCATCGCCCTCATGGCCCTGGGCGTCCAGGCGGGCGACGAAGTCATCACCACGCCCTTCACCTTCGTGGCCACCGCCGAAGTCATCGTCCTGCTCGGCGCCACGCCCGTCTTCGTCGACATCGAGCCCGACACCTGCAACCTGGACGTGCGCCAGGTCGAGGCCCGCATCACCCCCCGCACCAAGGCCATCCTGCCCGTCAGCCTGTATGGCCAGGTGCCCGACATGGACGAGCTGCTGGCCCTGGCCGCGCGCCACGGCCTGCCCGTGGTGGAAGACGCCGCCCAGAGCTTCGGCGCCCGCTACCAGGGCCGGCCCAGCGGCAGCTTCGGCGCCTTCGGCTGCACCAGCTTCTTCCCTAGCAAGCCCCTGGGCTGCTACGGCGACGGCGGCGCCCTCTTCACCGACGACGACGCCCTGGCCCAGGCCGCCCGCGAGATCCGCGTGCACGGCCAGAGCCGCCGCTACCACCACAGCCGCCTGGGCGTGGGCGGGCGCATGGACACCCTGCAATGCGCCATCGTCCTGGCCAAGCTCGACCGCTTCGCCTGGGAGCTTGAACGCCGCCAGACCCTGGGCGCCCGCTACACCGCCCTGCTGAGCGCCACCGGCCTGCCCCAGACCGGCCAGCTCGGCCTGCCCACCGTGCGCCCCGACCGCGACTGCGTCTGGGCGCAATACACCGTGCGCATCCCCAGCACCCGCGGCCCCGGCCGCGAAGCCGTGCAGGCCGCCCTGCAAGCCCAGGGCATCCCCACCGCCGTGCACTACCCCGTGCCCCTGCACCACCAGCCCGCCTACGCCGCCCTGTGCTGCCCCGAGTGCTGCCCCGAAAGCCTGCGCGCCGGCCGGGAGGTGATGAGCCTGCCGATGGGGCCGGACCTGACGGAGGAAGAGCAGGGGAGGGTGGTGGAGGCGCTGCGTGGCTGTCTCGAAGAGGCGCACGCATGAGCTTCCGGCGCTGCCTTGTGTGCGCCCACGATGCACCGCAGCTTGCCTTCGAGAAGGACGCCCATCCCATCGTGAGCTGCCCGTCTTGCGGCATGACCTATGTCGGCGCGGACCCGGCCCGCATCGATTTCGCCGCGCTCTACGGCGAGAGCTACTACACCGGCGGCAGCGACGCCGTCTTTGCCGACTATGTGGGCCAGCAGGCGCTGCGCCGCGCGCATGCACGCCGCAAGCTCGCGCTGCTGCGCCATCTGCCGCCGCGGCTGCCGCGCAGCGGGCGGCTGCTCGATGTCGGCTGTGCGGCCGGCTTCTTCCTGGCCGAGGCCCGTGCGCACTACGAGGTGCAGGGTGTCGAGCTGTCCGAATGGAGTTCGCAGTTCGCCCGCGAGCAGCTCGATCTTCCGGTCCGCACCGGCACCTTGCAGGATGCGGCCTTCCCCGGCGAGCACTTCGACATCGTCACCCTCTGGGATGTGATCGAGCATGTGCCCGAGCCGCTTGCCCTGCTGCAGGAGGTCGCGCGCGTGCTGCGCCCCGGCGGACGCGTGGTGCTGACCACCGGCGACTGGGGCAGCGCCTATGCGCAGGCGCGCGGCGCCGACTGGCATCTGATGACGCCGCCCTGGCACCTGAGCTTCTTCAGCCGCGACACGCTGGCCGAAAGCGCGAGGCGCGCGGGGCTGAAGGTGATCGGCTGGCGCAGCGAAGGGGTGGGCGGCGACGGGCCCTTCTGGCGCAGCCGGCCCGGCCTGCTGCTGACCCGGCTGCTCGACCGCGGGGACATCGTTCGCCTCACCCTGGGCAAGTGATCCGCCATGGACCCGGTGGCCCGTGGGACCCTGATCAATTTCTCGACCCGTGTCCTGTCGGTGGCGGCTCTGCTGGGCTTGACTGCCCTCAGCGCCCGGATGGGCACCGAGGTGCAGGGGGCCTTCGCCCTGTTCACCAGCGCCGAAGGCGTGCTGATCGCCCTGCTTTCCGGCTTCGGCGTCGCCCTGGCCCGCCAGGCCTCGCAGGGTGGGGCGCGGCAGGCGGCGCCCCTGGCCGGGGCCATCGTGCTGGCCTGCCTGCTGGCCGGGCTGGTCGCCGGCGCGCTGCTGGCCGGGCTGGCCTGGACCGGTCCCGAGGCCTACGGCATGTTCATCTGGCTGGCCCTGGCCGCCCCCCTGCTGCTGCTGGGCCCCAGCCTGGGCGGCCTGTGGCTGGGCACGGGGCGCATGGGGCCGCTGGCGGCCCAGAGCCTGCTGCCCCCCCTGATCGCCCTGGCTGTGCTGGGCGGGGCCAGCCTTGTTTGGCCCGGTCAGGTCGGCCTCGGCCTGCTGATTGCCACCTGGCTGCTGGCCAAGGTGCTGGTCAGCCTGGGGGTGGTCGGCGTGCTGTGGCGCGGCAAGGGACTGGCCCGGCCCGATCTGCCGCGCCTGCGGGCGGAATGGCCCTTCGTGCTCGCCATCGGCCTGACCAACTTGATCGGCCTGCTGAACTACCGCGTCGGCCTCTTGCTCGTCGAGCGGCAGCTCGGACTGGGCTCTGCCGGCGTGTACTCGATCGGCATCGTGGTCGCCGAGCTGCTGTGGTTCGTGTCCTCCTCGCTGACCCAGGCGGTCTATGGCCGCATCGGCACGCCGGACGGCGAGCGCGCTGCGCAGCTCACCGTGCGCACGGCCCAACTGTCCTGGGCGGCGCTGCTGGTCTGCATGCTGCCGCTGGGCCTGCTGGCGACGGTGCTGGTCCCGCGCGTGCTCGGCCCGGCCTATGCCGACAGCCTGGAGGTGATGGCCTGGATGCTGCCCGGCGTGCTGTTGTTCGGCGGCGCGTCCTCGCTGTCGGCCTACTTCACCAACCATGCCGGCCGGCCGCAGGTGGCCGCCCGGGTGGCGGGGCTGTCGCTGGGGCTCAATGTGCTGCTGTCGATGCTGCTGATCCCGGCCCTGGGCATGCGCGGTGCGGCGCTGGCGACTTCGCTGTCCTATGCGATCAGCGTGCTCTACCTGGGCTGGCTCTTCGTTCGCCATGCCGGGTTGCCGCTGTCGGACCTGTGGTGGCCGGGCGCGCCACTGAGGCAGGATTTGCGGACGGTGGCCGCGCTTCTCGGCCGCTGGCTGCCCAGGAGGAAGGCTTCGTGAAGCGCTTGATCAACCGCGTCTGGCGGGCCCTGGTGGCGCCGCGCATGGTCTACGGCTGGCGCCATCCGCGCGACGGACGCTGGCTGGCCCACACCCGCATCAGCACGGCCACCCGGATCGAGCAGCCCGAACAGCTCGACCTCGGCGATCACGTCTACATCGGCCCCTTCAACCTGCTCGATGCCTCGGGCGGCCTGCACATCGGCGAGGGCTGCCAGATCACCACCCATTGCGCGCTGCTCAGCCATTCCAGCCACCAGGCCCTGCGCCTGGCCGGACGGGCCTACTGGGGCCATCCGCAGCCGCCGGGCTTCGTGCGCGATGCCGTGCAGGTGGGCGCCTACACCTTCATCGGGCCGCACAGCACGGTCATGCCGGGCAGCCGGATCGGGCGCGGCGTGCTGGTGCGGGCCTACAGCTATGTGAGCGGCGAGGTGCCGGACTTCGCCATCGTCGCCGGCCAGCCGGCCCGCGTGGTGGGCGACACCCGCGACGGCGATCGGGCCTGGCTGGCGGACCATCCCGAGTGGCGCGCGGCCTACCTCGCGTGGGCGGAATCGCCCGAGGCGGGGCCGCAGCCGTGAGGCCGATGCGCCTGGTGCTCTTCGGCGACGGCGAAAGCCCGCACCTGCTGAAGTGGGCGCGCGCCCTGGCCCCCCGGGTCGAGCTTTGGGCGGTCTCCTCGCGCGGCTTCCTGCCCGGCTTCGACGCCGTGCTGCCGCCCGAGCGCCGCCTGGCCCTTGCCACCCGGCCCGACGCTGCCGGCGGCAACTTCGGCCTGCTGCGCAAGCTGCCCGAACTGGCGCGGGCGCTGCGTCGCATCCGGCCGGACTGGGTGCATGCCCACTACCTCACCTCGCACGGCACGCTGGCCTGGCTGGCGACACGCGGGCTCGGGGCGCCCGGGCGGCTGGTCGGCTCGGCCTGGGGCTCGGACATCCTGCTCAGCCCGCGCCGCAGCCGGCTCATCCATGCCCTGACCCGGCGGGTGCTGGCCGCCTGCGCGCTGAGCACCAGCGATTCGCTGCACATGGCCGAGGCCATGCGCGCCATGGGCGCCGCGGAGGTGATGACCTTCCCCTTCGGCCTGGAGGCCCTGCCCCCGCCGCCGCCCGCCAAGGATGCGGGCCGTTTCTTCGCCAACCGCGGGCTGGAGCCGATCTACGCCCCCGAGCGTGTGCTCGATACCTTCACCCGCCTGGCCTGGCCGGGCAAGCAAATGCATGTCGCCAACGACGGCAGCCTGCGCGCCAGCCTGCAAGCCCAGGGCCGGGCCGAGGTGCAGTGGCTCGGCCGCCTCGACGCCGAGCGCCAGGCCACCGAGTACGCCCAGGCGCGCTGGTACCTGAGCCTGCCGACCAGCGACTCGGTGGCGGTTTCGGTGCTGGAGGCGATGGCCCATGGCTGCATCCCCATCCTCTCGGACCTGCCCGCCAACCGCGAGCTGGTGCGCGACGGCGTGAACGGCTTGATCCTCCGCGATGGCGAGCCCCTGGACCCCGCCCGCCTGGCCGCCCTGCTACCGCGCGCCGACGCCATTGCCCGGGCCAACCGGAGCTGGGTGGCGCAGCACGCGCTGTTCGCGCCCTGCGTCGAGGGCTTCGTCCGGAGGTTGCATGAGCTGGTCTGACCCGGCGCGTGCGCGCGCGGCAGGCGCAGGCCGCGCGGCTGCGGCTGATCGAGCCGGTGGGCGACTTGGACAGGGTCCAGCTTGAGCGCCATGCCGCGCTGATCGCAACCGATTCCGGCGGGGTGCAGAAGGAGGCCTTTTTCCACCGCGTGCCCTGCGTGACGCTGCGCGACGAGACGGAATGGGTGGAGTTGGTGGACGCCGGCTGGAACCGCCTGGCCCCGCCCACCTCGGCCGAGGCGGTGGCCGCCGCCCTGCACGACGCCCTGGGCACGCAGGGCCAGGCGGCGCAGCCCTATGGCGCGGGGGATGCGGCGCAGCGGATTACGGCGCGGCTGGTAGGGAGTTTGGGGGTGGCTTGATCAGGCGGCGTTGTAAGGCCGGTCGCGCCCGGACGCTTCCGCGAAGGCCCTCGGGTCTCAGCCGGCCTGAAGCCAATCCTCCAGTCGCAGACCCTCGATGCGCTGGAACTCCCGGGTGTTGTGCGTGACCAGGGTGGCGTCCTCGGCCAGGGCATGGCAAGCGATCCACAGATCGTTGGCGCCGATGGGGGTGCCGGCATCCTTCAGGCGGGTGAACTGCTCGGCGTAGTGGCGGCAGATGGCAGGCCCAGAGGGATACAGCACCTTGATCTGCCGGCTCAGGGCGTCCAGGCGCTTGAGCACCTCGGGTTTGCGGGTGCTGCGCTCCGCCCCCTTGAGGAGTTCGGCCCAGGTGATGAAGGACATGCCCAGGCGCGTGTCGTCGGCCATCTGGTCCACGCGCTGCGCCACGTGCGCAGGCTGGTTCTTGATCAGGTAGATCAGGATGTTGGTGTCGAGCAGGACGATCACAGCTCGTCGCGCTCCTGCATGGGCAGCGTGCCGGCGCGCTCGGCTTCCAGGGCGGTGACGAAGTCGGGGTCGGCAGCCTGCACGGCCCGCAAGGCATCCAGCAGCGCCGCCCCGCGATCCGTGCGCATCGGCTGGAGAACCAGTTCACCCAGATCGTTGCGCCAGATGCGCACCCGGTCCGTGTCGAGCCGCAACTCCGCCGGGATGCGAACCGCCTGGCTGTTGCCGTTGTTGAAAACCCGGGTGGTCAGGGGATCCATGATGAGCCTCGTACATCCATGAGTGTGTGTATTTTGGGCGGGCAGGGGTGGGATGGCAAGCCCGGATCGGTCGGGCTTCGATGCACAAGCCCGCGCGTGACGGCCCGCCCAGCTCGATCGAACGCCCACCGCACAATCGCCCTGCGCCCTGAATCCCCCGCATGAACCTCCTGCTCCTCAACCACTACGCCGGCGGCCCCGCCTATGGCATGGAGTTCCGCCCGCGGCCAGTCGGGAGGCCGGAACGCCTCACAATTCAGGCCCACCCTCGGAGATAAGCCATGAAGGTTCAGGGCAAGCACGCAGCCTCCCAGCTTCCTTTGCCGGACCATGAAAGCGACATCGCCGACCAGGCCTCGCGGGCCGGTCGGGCCGCCCATGAGCGTGCCCTGGCCCAGGGCCGCAAGGTGCTGATGCGTTCGGCCGAGGGCATGCTGATCGAGCGTCAGCGCCAGCAGCCTGACCGGGTGATCCGCACGCTGCCGCCGGGCACGCCGGTGCAGGTCGGGCAGGTGCTGCTGCGTCGCAAGAACCCGGGCCCGAGCCGGTGATCCGCACGCCACCGGCTCGGATGCGGGTCTTTGCCGGGCCCAACGGTTCCGGCAAAAGCACGATCAAGGATGAACTCAGGCCTGATTGGATCGGCGCCTACCTGAATGCGGATGACATGGAGCGGGCCTTGCGTGAGGGGCTGGGCATCCCGCTGCCCAATCTCGGGCTGGCGGCGCAAGGCGATGGCTTTTTGGCTGCGTTGCGGAGCGAGCTGGCGACGTCGACCTTGCTGAGTCGTCACGGTCTTGCTGAGGTGGCCGGCGTCCTGACCCTCGACTCGCAGGATCATCTCCAGGTGCCGGCTTCCGCCGTGAATGCCTATGTGGCGGCGGTGCTGGCGGCTGCGCTCCGGCGGCGGCTGGTGGACCAAGGTACGTCCTTCACCTTCGAGACGGTGATGTCGTCGGACGACAAGATCGAGTTGATGCGCGATGCACGGGCGCGGGGCTACCGGGTCTATCTCTACTTCGTCGCGACCGAGGACCCTGCCATCAACATCGAACGGGTTCGGTTGCGTGTCAGCCAGGGGGGTCACGACGTGCCCGAGGACAAGGTGCGTGAGCGCTACGTCCGCTCGATCGGCTTGCTGGATGCAGCCTGTCGTGCCTCGGACCGGGCTTACGTCTTCGACAACTCCGGCGAGGCGCACCGGTTGATCGCCGAACTCGAAGACAGCGGCCAGCAGCTTCGTCTGCATGCGGACCGTCTGCCAGCCTGGCTGGAACGCAGCAGCCTGTGGGATGCGTTCAGGCCGGATCGACCGGATCCCCCCGCACCTTCGGCAGGGGCGCGGTGAACCTCCTGCTCCTCAACCACTACGCCGGCGGCCCCGCCTATGGCATGGAGTTCCGCCCCCATCTGCTGGCGCGGGAATGGGTGAAGCGGGGCCACCGGGTGCAGGTGCTGGGCGCGGGCTTTGCGCATGTGCGCGCGGTGCAGCCGCTGGCGCCGGAGGCCCGCACGCCGCGCGACGAGGTGGTCGATGGGGTGCAGTTCCGCTGGTATCCCACGCCGGCCTATGCGGGCAACGGCCTGGGCCGGGTGCGCAACATCGCGGCCTTCCTGGCGGCGGTGGCGCGCGACGGGCGGCGGCTGGTCGAGAGCTTCCGGCCCGATGCGGTGATTGCGTCGAGCACCTACCCGATGGATTTCTGGCTGGCCCGGCATCTGGCGCGGCGGGCGGGGGCGCGGCTGGTCTTCGAGCTGCACGACCTGTGGCCGGCCTCGCTGGTGGAGCTGTCGGGCATGTCGCCCTGGCATCCCTTCGCCCAGCTTTGCGGCTGGGCCGAGCGCAGCGCCTGCCGGGGGGCGGATGTCTATGTGTCCATGCTGCCCAAGGTGCACGAGCATGTGGCCGCGCGGGGCCTGGACCTGCGGCGCCTGCACATCGTGCCCAACGGCATCAGCGCGGCGGACTGGGCGGCCGAGCCACCGCCGCTGCGCGCCGACTTGGCCGCCTGGCTGGCCGAGGCGCGTGCGGCGGGCGCGGCGGTGATGGGCTATGCCGGCTCGATGGGCGAGCCCAATGCGCTGGACACCCTGCTGGATGCCGCCGCCCTGCTGCGCGGGCAGGCGCTGCGCCTGCTGATCGTGGGCGACGGGCATGAGCGCGAGCGCCTGGTGCGCCGCATCGCCGACGAGGGCCTGGCGCCTCAGGTGCACTGGGCGCCGCCCGTGCCCAAGGCGATGATGCCCTCGCTGCTGGCCGGCCTGGACCTGGCCTACCTGGGCTGGCGCCGGCAGCCGCTCTATCGCTACGGCATCGCGCCCAACAAGCTGATGGACTACATGATGGCCGCCCGCCCGGTGCTGCATGCGGTGGAGGCCGGCAACGACCCGGTGGCCGAGGCCGGCTGCGGCCTGACCGTGGCGCCCGAATCGCCCCAGGCGGTGGCCGAGGGCGCCCGCCGCCTGCTGGCCCTGCCGGCCGCCGAGCGCGCCCGCCTGGGCGCCGCCGGCCGCGCCCATGTGCTGGCGCATCATGAATGGGGCGTGCTGGCGCAGCGTTTTCTGGAGGCGCTGGCCGCGCCGCCCCGCGCGGCCTGAGTCCGCCGTCCCTGCAAACCGAGTGTCCGGATGAGCCCGAACCCCTCCCCTGAGGAAACCGCCCGCGTGGTGGAACGCTATGCCCGCCGGCCGGCGCTGGACGGCCGCTACAGCCTGCTGCGGCCCGAGGTGATGCATGCGGTGCAGGAGCGCCAGCGCGCCCTGGCCGGCCTGCTGCGCGAAGCCGCGCGGCGCGACCCGCGCTGGGCCGATCTGACCGCCCTGCGCCTGACCGAGGTGGGCTGCGGCAACGGCGGCAACCTGCTGGAGCTGCTGCGCCTGGGCCTGCGGCCCGAGCACCTGACCGCGCTGGAGCTGCTGCCCGAGCGCGCCGCCAGCGCCCGCGATGTGCTGCCGGCCGGGCTGGCGGTGATCGAGGGCGATGCCTGCATCGCGCCCGTCGAGCCCGGCAGCCAGGATCTGGTGCTGGCTTCCACCGTGTTCAGTTCCTTGCTCGATGCGGCTTTCCAGCAGCGCCTGGCCGATGCGATGTGGCGCTGGCTGCGGCCGGGCGGGGCGGTGCTCTGCTACGACTTCGCCTTCGACAACCCGCGCAACCCGGACGTGCGCGGCGTGCCGGTGGCGCGGCTGCGCCAGCTCTGGCCCGAAGCCCGCCTGAGCGTGCGCCGGGTGACGCTGGCCCCGCCCCTCGCACGCCGCCTGCCGGCGCCGCTGCTGCCCCTGTTCAATGCCCTGCCGCTGCTGCGCACGCACCGGCTGGTGTGGCTGGCGCGTCCCGATCTGCGGGGGAACTGAGACATCTGGACATCGGCCCGCAGCTTGCATGGCGATACAGTCCCATCCGCCCGCCGTCCGCACGCGCCGGGCAGCTCCCACCCCCTTCTCACGAAAACCACATGAAGATCACTGTCGTCGGCACCGGTTATGTCGGTCTGGTCACCGGGGCCTGTCTGGCCGAAATGGGCAACCATGTGGTTTGCCTGGATCTCGACGCCCGCAAGATTGAAATCCTTAACACCGGCGGGATTCCCATCCATGAACCCGGCCTGCTGGAGGTGGTGCAGCGCAATGTGAAGGGTGGCCGTTTGCAGTTCACGACCGATGTGGATGCGGCGGTGGCGCATGGCACGGTGCAGTTCATCGCGGTGGGCACGCCGCCGGACGAGGACGGCTCGGCCGACCTGAAGTACGTGCTGGCGGCGGCCCGCGCCATCGGCGAGCGCATGACCGACTACAAGGTCATCGTCGACAAGAGCACGGTGCCGGTGGGCACGGCCGACAAGGTGCAGGCGGCGGTGGCCGAGGCCCTAGCGGCGCGCGGCGAGGCGATGGAGTTCTCGGTGGTGTCCAACCCCGAGTTCCTGAAGGAAGGCGCGGCGGTCGAGGACTTCATGCGGCCGGACCGCATCATCGTCGGCGCCGAGGACGAGCGCGCCATCCTGCTGATGCGCTCGATCTACGCCCCCTTCGTGCGCAACCGCGACCGCCTGCTGGTGATGGACCTGCGCAGCGCCGAGTTCACCAAGTACGCGGCCAATGCCATGCTGGCCACGCGCATCAGCTTCATGAACGAGTTGTCGCGCCTGGCCGAGCGGGTGGGCGCCGACATCGAATGGGTGCGCCAGGGCATCGGCAGCGATCCGCGCATCGGCACCCAGTTCCTCTACCCCGGTGCGGGCTACGGCGGCTCCTGCTTCCCCAAGGATGTGAAGGCCCTGGTGCGCAGCGGCGCCGAGGTGGGCCTGAACCTGGGCGTGCTGGAGGCGGTGGAAGCCGCCAACGAGCGCCAGAAGCAGGTGCTGGTCGAGAAGGTGGTGGCGCGCTTCGGCGCCGACCTGGCCGGCCGCCGCTTCGCGATGTGGGGTCTGGCCTTCAAGCCCGGCACCGACGACATGCGCGAGGCGCCGAGCCGCGTGATCGTGGCCGAGCTGACGGCCCGCGGCGCCGAGGTGGTGGCCTATGACCCGGTCGCGATGGACGAGGCCCAGCGCGTGATGCCCGGCCAGGCCGGCCTGCGCTATGCGGCCAGCGCGCCCGAGGCCCTGCCGGGCGCGGATGCGCTGCTGATCGTGACCGAGTGGAAGGAATTCCGCAGCCCGGACTTCGACGCGATCCGCGCCCAGCTCAAGCAGCCGCTGGTCTTTGACGGCCGCAACCTCTTCGAGCCGGCCGACATGGCCCGGCTGGGCATCGAGTACCACGCCATCGGCCGCCCGGCGCCCCAGCGCGCCGGCTGAGACTGCCCCCTGCCCATGAGCGAACGCGCTGCCGACCTGCCGCCCTTCGTCCCCTTTGCCCTGCCGGAGATCGGCGAGGCCGAGATCGCCGAAGTCGTCGACACCCTGCGTTCGGGCTGGGTGACGACCGGCCCCAAGGCGCGGCGCTTCGAGCAGGATTTCGTCGCCTTCCTGGGCGGTGACCCGGCGCTGCAGGCGATCGCCGTGAACTCGGCCACCGCCGGTCTGCACCTGGCGCTGGAGGCCCTGGGCATCGGCCCGGGCGACGAGGTGATCACCACCACCCACACCTTCACGGCCACGGCCGAGGTGGTGCGCTACCTGGGCGCGGATGTGGTGCTGGTCGACATCGACCCGGCCACGCTCTGCATCGACCCGGCGGCGGTGGAAGCCGCCATCACCCCGCGCAGCAAGGCCATCGTGCCGGTGCACTACGCCGGCCTAGCCGCACCCATGGAGGCGCTGCTGGCCCTGGCCCGCCGCCACGGCTTGAAGGTGGTGGAGGATGCTGCCCATGCCCTGCCCACGAGCTGCGGCGGCGCCCTGGTGGGCACGCTGGGCAGCGATGCCACCGTCTTCAGCTTCTACGCCAACAAGACCATCACCACGGGCGAGGGCGGCATGCTCGTCACCCGCGATCCGGCCCTGGCCGAGCGCGCCAAGGTGATGCGCCTGCATGGCATCAGCCGGGATGCCTTCGACCGTTTCACCGCACAGGCGCCGAGCTGGTATTACGAGGTGGTCGCGCCGGGCTTCAAGGTCAATCTCACCGACATCGCCGCGGCCCTGGGCTTGCAGCAGCTCCGGCAGGCCGAGGCCTTTCGCGCGCGCCGCGCCGCGATTGCCGCGCGCTACGACGCCGCCTTCGCCGACCTGCCGGTGATCCTGCCGCCGCGGCCCGGCGCGGCTGGCGCCACCGCGCCCGACGACCTGCATGCCTGGCATCTGTATGTGCTGCGCCTGGCCGACGATGCGCCGGCCCTGGGCGCCGGCCGGCCCGGTGCCGGCGGCGACACCGGCGACCGCGATGCCTTCATCGAGCAGCTCTACGCCCGCCGCATCGGCTGCAGCGTGCACTACATCCCCCTGCACCTGCACCCCTACTGGCGCGAGCGCTACGGCCTGCGCGCCGCCGACTTCCCGCACAGCCAGCGCGCCTACGAGCGCATGCTCAGCCTGCCGCTGTTCAGCGCGATGCGCGACGAGCAGGTCGACCGCGTGATCGCCGCCGTGCGCAGCACGCTGCGGGGCGACGCGGCCTGAGCGGCCGCCCGGGGCCACCGTGGGCAAGCGCCTCTTCGACCTGCTGGCCGCCGGCCTGGGCCTGCTGCTGCTGGCGCTGCCAATGGCGGCGATCGCGCTGGCCGTGCGGCTCGATTCGCCGGGGCCGGTCTTCTTCCGCCAGCAGCGCGTCGGCCGCCACGGCCGGCTGTTCCGCATCCACAAGTTCCGCACCATGGTGGCGGATGCCGAGCGGCGCGGACCGGGCATTACCGTGGGCGAGGATGCACGCATCACTCGCGTCGGCGCCTGGCTGCGGCGCCACAAGCTTGACGAGTTGCCGCAACTGATCGATGTGCTGCGGGGCACGATGAGCCTGGTCGGCCCGCGGCCCGAGCTGCCGCGCTACGTGGCCCATTACGCACGCCTGCTTGGCGAGGCCGATGCAGCCCGGCTGCTGGCGCTGCGGCCGGGCCTGACCGATCCGGCCTCCCTGGCCTTCCGCGACGAGGCCGCCCTGCTGGCCGACGCCGCCGACCCCGAGCGCCGCTATGTCGAGGAGCTGCTGCCGCGCAAGCTGGCCCTGGCCCTGGCCTATGCCGGCCGCGCCAGCCTGCGCACCGACCTGGGCCTGATCCTGCGCACCCTGGCCGCCTTGCTGGGCGCCGCCGGCCCGCGCCCGCCGCAGGGCCCGGCGCCCCGGCCGCCGGCCTGATGAAACCGCCGCGATGAGCCGCCTGCCGCCGCCCAAGCTGCCGCCCGTCGAAGCGCCCGGCGGCTGGGCCTTGCGCGTCGAGGCCCTGCTGACCCGCATCCGCCCGGCGCGTGCCGGCCTGTCGCTGCTGGTCGATGCCCTGATCGTGGCCCTCACCTGGCAGGCCACCTACCTCTTCCGCCTGGGCTTCGACGACTGGTTCGCGCGCCGGCCCGACTACGACCCGCTGGTGCTGTTGGGCATCGTCATCGTCTATGCGGCGGCGGGCGTGGCCTTCGGCGTGCCGCGGGCGGTCTGGCGCTTCATCGGCTTTGGCGAGGTGCAGCGCCTGGCCCTGGTCTGCCTGGTGGCGGGCGCGGTCTCGGCCAGTGCGGTGCAGATGGCCGGGCTGTATGCCACGCCGCGCGCGGTGCTGGCCCTGCATCCGCTGATGACGCTGTTCGGCCTGGCCGGCGTGCGCATCGCCTACCGCATGTTCTACGAGCACCTGCGCATGCGCCTGAGCGGCCGCGGCGGCAGCAGCCGGCGCGCCATCGTGCTGGGTGCGGGCGATGCGGCGCGGCTGCTGATCGCCGGCATCCAGCACCAGGGCTGGACGGTGGTGGGCTTGCTCGACGACGACGAGGCCAAGCAGGGCAGCCGCGTCGGCAATGTGGCGGTGATCGGCCGGCTGGAGCGCCTGCGCTCGCTGGCCGAGCTGCACAGTGCCAGCCATGTGATCGTGGCCATGCCTTCGCTGCGGCGCGAAGTCCGCCGCAAGGTCTTCGAGCAGGCGGCCTCGGTGGGCCTGCCGGTGCTGACGGTGCCCAGCGAGGCCGAGCTGAGCGAGGGCGTGGCCGTCAGCCGCGTGCGCGACATCGAGCCCGAGGACCTGCTGGGCCGCGAGCCGGTGCTGCTCGACGAGGCCGGCATCGCCGAAGGCGTGGGCGGCAAGGTGGTGCTGGTCACGGGTGCGGGCGGCTCGATCGGCAGCGAGCTGTGCCGCCAACTGGCGCGCTACGGCCCGGCCCGGCTGCTGCTGCTGGAGCTGAGCGAGTTCAACCTCTATGCCATCGCCGAGGAACTGGCCGAGCGCTTTCCGCACCTGGCGGTGGAGCCGCTGATCGGCGATGTGCGCGATCTCGACGGCCTGCGCCGGCTGTGGGCCGCGCGGCAGCCGCAGATCGTCTTCCATGCCGCGGCCTACAAGCATGTGCCGCTGATGGAAGAGGCCAATGCCTGGCAGGCCCTGCGCAACAACACCCTGGGCACCTGGCAGGCCGGCCGGGTGTCGGCCGAGCATGGCGTCGAACGCTTCGTGCTGATCAGCACCGACAAGGCGGTGAACCCGACCAATGTGATGGGCGCCAGCAAGCGCGCGGCCGAGATCGTGCTGGCGCATCTGGCCGCCACCCAGGCCGGCACGCGCTTCATGGCCGTGCGCTTCGGCAATGTGCTGGGCAGCAGCGGCAGCGTGATCCCGAAGTTCAAGGCGCAGATTGCCCGCGGCGGGCCGGTGACCGTGACCCATCCGGACATCACCCGCTACTTCATGACCATCCCCGAAGCGGCGCGCCTGGTGGTGCAGGCGGCGGTGCTCGGCGAGAGCGGCCGCGTCTATGTGCTGGACATGGGCGAGCCGGTGAAGATCGTCGACCTGGCGCGCGAGATGATCCGCCTGGCCGGCCACAGCCTGGAGGAGATCCCGATCGCCTTCAGCGGCCTGCGGCCCGGCGAGAAGCTCTACGAAGAGCTGCTGGCCGATGCCGACGCCACCCTGCCCACGGCGATCGAGCGCCTGCTGGTGGCGCGCATCGCGCCGCCGGCCGAGGCCGCGCCGGCCCTGCTCGACTGGATCCAAAGCCGCGACAGCGCCAGCCCGGCCGAGGTGCGGGCCCTGCTGGCCCGCGTGATCCCGGAGTACCGGCCGGCACGGCACTGAGGCCGGCGGCGGCAGGTGCCACGTATCTAGCCGGCGGCCGGCCGACCCCGCGGGCGGACGCTGCCGCCGCCGGCGGGATCAGCCCAGCAGCGCCAGCAGCCAGGCGCGCAGCGCGGCGCCCTGGCTCTCGCCGTCCGGCAGGCTCAGGGGCTGAGCCTGTGCAGCCGTCAAGCCCAGGCCGCCGGCGGTGATCTGGACGTGCAGCGGCACCAGGCCTTCGCCCAGGCCCTCGGCCGTATCACTGCCGATCAGCACGATCAGGCCGGCCTCGCGCAGCAGCGCCAGGGTGGCGGGCAGCTCGGCTTGCAGGCCGGCGGGCAGCGCGTTGCGCTCCAGCCGCAGGGTGTGGCGGCCGGCGGCATGCAGCTCGCGCTCGGCCTGGTCGAGCAGGGCCGCACGCTGGGTGGCCGTGCCGCCGAGGAAGGCCAGCACCGCCGCCTGCTGCTGCTTGAGCGCGGCCCGCGCGGCGGCATCGACCGGCCGGTCGCCGGTCTGCTGCCCCTGCACGGCATGCAGCAGCATGCCGGCGCCGACGGTGTTGTGGCTGAGCCGGTCGATCAGGATGAAGCCGCCGGTGTCGCGGTTGGCGGCATAGGGATCGAAGGGCAGGGCCTTGTCCAGCGTCAGCGTGCAGACCGCGATGCCGTTGAGCTCAAGCTGCTCGGCCGGATGCTTCTCCAGCGTGTTCACATTGAGCTGGTGGCGGATGGCGCCGACCGTGGCCGGCACGGTGGCCGTGCCCAGCTTCATCAGGTAGCGGCGGCCGGGGCGCATCGGCTCGTCGTGCATCCACACCAGGGTGGTCTCGAACTGGCTGGCGGCCGCGGCCGGCTGGTCCAGGCCGCAGAGCAGGTCTCCGCGCGAGCAGTCGATCTCGTCGGCCAGGGTCAGCGTGACGGACTGGCCGGCCACGGCCTCGGGCAGGTCGCCGTCGGCGGTGACGATGCGCGCGACGGTGCTTTCCTTGCCCGAGGGCAGCACGCGCACGCGGTCGCCGGGGCGCACCACGCCGCCGGCGATCTGGCCGGCGAAGCCGCGGAAGTCGAGGTTGGGCCGGTTGACCCACTGCACCGGCAGCCGGAAGGGGCTGCGCTGCAGGCGGGTGTCGTCGATCTCGACCGTCTCCAGGAACTCCATCAGCGCCGGGCCCGTGTACCAGGGCATGCGCGCGCTGCGCTCGGTGATGTTGTCGCCGACCAGGGCCGACATGGGGATGGGGTGGAGGGCCACGCCGTCCATGCCGAGCTGCTGCGCGAAGGCGCCGAAGTCGGCCACGATGCGGTCGAAGACGGCCTGCTCGTTGCCCATCAGGTCCATCTTGTTGATGGCCAGTACGATGTGGCGGATGCCCAGCAGCGAGACCAGGGTGGCGTGACGGCGGGTCTGGGTCAGCACGCCGCGGCGGGCGTCGATCAGCAGGATGGCCACGTCGGCGGTGGACGCGCCGGTGACCATGTTGCGGGTGTACTGCTCATGGCCCGGCGTGTCGGCGACGATGAACTTGCGCCGGTCGGTGCTGAAGAAGCGGTAGGCCACATCGATGGTGATGCCCTGCTCGCGCTCGGCCGCCAGGCCGTCGACGAGCAGCGCGAAGTCGATGTTCTCGCCCTGGGTGCCCCACTTCTTGGAGTCGGCCTCGATGGCGGCGAGCTGGTCCTCGAAGAGCATCTTTGATTCATAGAGCAGGCGGCCGATCAGCGTGCTCTTGCCGTCGTCGACGCTGCCGCAGGTGATGAAGCGCAGCAGGCTCTTGCGCTCGTGCTGCTTCAGGTAGGCGTCGATGTCCTGGGCGATGAGGTCGGAAACGTGGGCCATGTCAGAAATACCCTTCCTGCTTCTTCTTCTCCATCGAGGCGGCGGTGTCGTGGTCGATCATGCGGCCCTGGCGCTCGGAGGTCGTGGTCAGCAGCATCTCCTGGATGATCTGCGGCAGGGTGGTCGCGGTGGATTCGACCGCGCCGGTCAGCGGGTAGCAGCCCAGGGTGCGGAATCGCACGCTCTTCATCTGCGGCTGCTCGCCGGGGCGCAGGGGCATGCGGTCGTCGTCGACCATGATCAAGGTGCCGTCCCGCTCGACCACCGGCCGCTCGGCCGCGTAATAGAGCGGCACGATGGGGATGTTCTCCAGGTGGATGTACTGCCAGATGTCCAGCTCGGTCCAGTTGGAGATGGGGAAGACGCGGATCGACTCGCCCGGCTGCTTGCGCGCGTTGTAGAGCTTCCATAGCTCGGGCCGCTGGTTCTTCGGGTCCCAGCGGTGCTCGGCGCTGCGGAAGCTGAAGATGCGCTCCTTGGCGCGGCTCTTCTCCTCGTCGCGCCGTGCACCGCCGAAGGCGGCGTCGAAGCCGTGCAGGTCCAGGGCCTGCTTCAGGCCCTGGGTCTTCCACAGGTCGGTGTGGATCTGCGAACCGTGGCTGAAGGGGCTGACCCCCAGGGCCTTGGCTTCGGGGTTCTGGTGCACCAGCAGTTCCATGCCCAGCTCGCGGGCCATGCGCTCGCGCATGGCATACATGGCCTGGAACTTCCAGGTGGTGTCCACATGCAGCAGCGGGAAGGGCGGCGGGGCCGGGTAGAAGGCCTTCTTCGCCAGGTGCAGCATCACCGAGCTGTCCTTGCCGATGGAATAGAGCATCACCGGCTTGTCCGCCTCGGCCACCACCTCGCGCAGGATGTGGATGCTCTCGGCTTCGAGGCGTTGCAAATGGGTCAGGGCGGCAGTCATCGGACGATCGACACGGGTCAGGACCAGGAAGGCCGGACGGGCCGGCGCGCAACCCGTCAGGATAGCCGACCCGTCCGGGCGGGTCGGCGCCGCTTCAGTCGATGCGCAGAGGCTCGAAGCCCTTGACCAACTCGTCGAGAGCCTTCATCTGCCCCAGGAAGGCCGGCAGCCGGTCCAGCGGCAGGGCACTGGGGCCGTCGCACTTGGCCTGCGCCGGGTCGGGGTGGGCTTCCAGGAAGAGCCCGGCGAGGCCGACGGCCAGGCCGGCCCGCGCCAGGTCGGCCACCTGCTGGCGGCGGCCACCGGAGGCGGCGCCCAGCGGGTCGCGCTGCTGCAGGGCATGGGTCACATCGAAGATCACCGGCAGGCCGCCGCTGACCTTCTTCATCACGTCGAAGCCCAGCATGTCGACCACCAGGTTGTCGTAGCCGAAGCTGGTGCCACGGTCGCAGAGCAGGATGCGCTCGTTGCCGGCCTCGCGCAGCTTCTCGACGATGTTGCCGACCTGGTGCGGGCTGAGGAACTGCGGCTTCTTGATGTTGATGACGCGCCCGGTGCTGGCCAGGGCCACGACCAGGTCGGTCTGCCGCGCCAGGAAGGCCGGCAGTTGCAGCACGTCGATCACCTCGGCGGCGGGCGCGCATTGCCAGGGCTCGTGCACGTCGGAGATCACCGGCACGCCGAAGGTCTGCTTGACCTCTTGCAGGATTTTCAGGCCCTCGTCCAGGCCCGGGCCGCGGTAGGAATGGATGGACGAGCGGTTGGCCTTGTCGAAGCTGGCCTTGAAGACGTAGGGGATCTTGAGCTTCGTGCAGGCCTGCACATAGGCCTCCGCGGCTTGCAGGGCCAGGTCGCGCGACTCCAGCACATTGATGCCGCCGAACAGGACGAAGGGGGCGTCGTTGGCGACGGTGATGTCGGGCGTGATCGCGATCGGGAGCATGGGCATGGGGCAGGGCGAGGCCGGGGCGGCGTGCCCCGCTCAGGCAAAGGTCTTGGCGTCGGCCAGCAGCGGGGCGGCCAGGTCCTTGGGGGAGAGGGTGGGGGCCATGCCGAGCTCGGGCCAGACCACGCCGACGGCGGGATCGTCCCAGCGCACCGAGCCTTCGCTTTCAGGGGCGTAGTAGTCGGTGGTCTTGTAGAGGAAGTCGGCGATCTCGCTGAGCACCAGGAAACCATGGGCGAAGCCCGGCGGGATCCAGGCCATGCGGTGGTTCTCGGCACTCAGCTCGAAACCCACCCACTGGCCGAAGCGCGGGCTGCTGCGACGCATGTCGACCGCGACGTCGAAGACCTTGCCGGCCACCACCCGCACCAGCTTGCCCTGGGCATGCGGGTCGAGCTGGTAGTGCAGGCCACGCAGCACGCCGCGCACCGAGCGCGAGTGGTTGTCCTGCACGAAGCAGGTGGGCCGGCCGAGCGCGGTGTCGAACACGCGCTGGTTGAAGCTCTCCGTGAAGAAACCGCGATCGTCCCCGAAGACCTTCGGGTCGAGCAGCAGCACTTCAGGCAGCCGGGTGGGCGTGATCTGCATCAGAACACCTTCTCCTTGAGGATCTTCAGCAGGTATTGACCATAACCGTTTTTCTTCAGCGCCTGACCCAGCCGTTCAAGGGTTGCCGCATCGATCCAGCCGGCCCGGTAGGCAATTTCTTCCGGGCAGGCCACTTTCAGGCCCTGGCGTTTCTCCAGGGTGGCGATGAACTGGCCGGCTTCGAGCAGGCTGTCGTGGGTGCCGGTGTCCAGCCAGGCATAGCCGCGGCCCATGATCTCGACGCTGAGCTGCTGCTGCGCCAGGTAGCGGGCATTCACTTCGGTGATTTCCAGCTCGCCGCGGGCCGAGGGCTGGATGTCGGCCGCGATGTCGCAGACCTGGTGGTCGTAGAAGTAGAGGCCGGTGACGGCGTAGTTGCTCTTGGGAACGTCCGGCTTTTCCTCGATGCTGATCGCGTTCTGCGCGGCGTCGAACGCGACGACGCCATAGCGCTCCGGATCCTGCACGTGATAGGCGAACACGCTGGCACCGTCCGTCCGCGCCGCGGCATTGCGCAGCAGGCCCTGGAAGTCGTGGCCGTAGAAGATGTTGTCGCCCAGCACCAGGGCGCTGGGCGCGCCGCCGACGAAGTCGCGGCCGAGGATGAAGGCCTGGGCCAGGCCGTCCGGGCTGGGCTGCACGCAGTAGCTGAGGTTCAGGCCCCACTGCGAACCGTCGCCCAGCAGGGCCTGGAAGCGCGGCGTGTCCTGCGGCGTGCTGATGACGAGGATGTCGCGGATCCCGGCCAGCATCAGCGTCGTCAGGGGGTAGTACACCATCGGCTTGTCATAGACCGGCAGCAACTGCTTGCTGACGGCCAGGGTGGCCGGGTGCAGTCGGGTGCCGGAGCCGCCCGCGAGGATGATGCCTTTGCGTTGCATGGAAAACCGTGGGATCGGGAAGGGGCTTCAGGCGCCGAGCACTTCGCTCAGCATGCGGTCGACGCCGGTCTGCCAGTGCGGCAGTTCCAGGTCGAAGGCCGCGCGCAGCTTGCGGGTGTCCAGGCGGGAATTCAGCGGGCGCCGCGCCGGCGTGGGGTAGGCGAGGGTGGGAATCGGCAGGATGGCATCGGGCGGCACGCGCAGCGCATGGCCATGGGCGCGGGCCCATTCGATGACATGGCAGGCGTAGCCGTGCCAGCTCACCTCGCCGCCGGCCACCGCGTGATAGGTGCCGGCCAGGGCCGGTTGCCGGGCGAGGCGGCGCAGGGCATGCGCGCTCAGGTCGGCCAGCAGTTCGGCACCGGTGGGCGCGCCGATCTGGTCGTCGATGATGGTGAGCTTGTCGCGCTCGCCCGCCAGGCGCAGCATGGTCTTGGCGAAGTTGCCGCCGCGGGCGGCATAGACCCAACTGGTGCGCAGGATCAGGTGGCGGCAGCCGCTGGCGCGGATGGCCTCCTCGCCGTCGAGCTTGGTCTGGCCATAGACGCTGAGCGGGCCGGTGGCGGCATCCTCGTCGCGCGGCGTGTCGCCGCTGCCGTCGAAGACATAGTCGGTGCTGTAGTGCAGCAGGGTGGCGCCGAGCGCGGCGGCCTCGCGGGCCAGCACGCCGGGCGCCTCGGCATTGATCGCGGCGGCCACCGCCGGCTCGCTCTCGGCCTTGTCGACGGCGGTGTAGGCGGCGGCATTGACGATCACGTCCGGCCGCACCGCCTGCACGGTGGCGGCCAGGGCCTCGGGCTGGCGGAAGTCGGCGGCCAGATCCTGGCTCTGGGTGCCCAGGGCGACCAGTTCCCCCAGCGGCGCGAGCGCGCGCTGAAGCTCCCAGCCGACCTGGCCGCCCTTGCCCAGCAGCAGGATCTTCATGGCCGGGGACTCAGGCCGGGTCCGCGACGCGGCCGCCGTAGTTGCGGGCCAGCCAGTCGCGGTAGCTGCCGCTCTGCACCTCGGCCACCCAGTCGCGGTTCGCCAGGTACCAGGCCACCGTCTTGCGGATGCCGGTGGCGAAGGTCTCGGCCGGGCGCCAGCCGAGTTCGCGCTCGATCTTGCGGGCATCGATGGCGTAGCGGCGGTCGTGGCCCGGGCGGTCGGTCACATAGGTGATCAGGCGCGCATAGGGGCCGGCCGGGTCGGGCTGCAACTCGTCGAGCAGGCCGCAGACGATGTGGACGATGTCGATGTTGGCCTGCTCGTTCCAGCCGCCGATGTTGTAGGTCTCGCCGAGGCGGCCGCCGGCCAGCACGGCGCGGATGGCGCTGCAGTGGTCCTTGACGTAGAGCCAGTCGCGAATCTGCTGGCCGTCGCCGTAGACCGGCAGCGGCTTGCCGGCCAGGGCATTGACGATCATCAGCGGGATCAGCTTCTCGGGGAAGTGATAGGGCCCGTAGTTGTTCGAGCAGTTGGTCGTCACCACCGGCAGGCCGTAGGTGTGGTGCCAGGCCCGCACGAGGTGGTCCGACGCGGCCTTGCTGGCTGAGTAGGGGCTGTTGGGCTCGTAGGGGTGGGTCTCGGCGAAGGGCGGGTCGCTGGGCTGGAGGCTGCCGTAGACCTCGTCGGTGCTGACATGATGGAAGCGGAAGGCCGCCTTCTCCGCGCCTTCGAGCGTGCCCCAGAAGGCGCGCGCGGCCTCCAGCAGGGTGAAGGTGCCGTCGACATTGGTCCGCATGAAGGCGCCGGGGCCGTGGATCGAGCGGTCCACATGGCTTTCGGCGGCGAAGTGCACCAGGGCGCGCGGGCGGTGGGTGGCCAGCAGGCGGTCGATCAGGGCGCGGTCGGTGATGTCGCCGTGCACGAAGACATGCCGCGGGTCGTCCTTCAGCGAGGCCAGGTTGGCCAGGTTGCCGGCGTAGGTGAGGGCGTCGAGGTTGACGACGCCTTCGGCCGCCGGGTCGGCCAGCCAGTCGAGCACGAAGTTGCTGCCGATGAAGCCGGCGCCGCCGGTCACGAGAATCATGTCTTGTCTGCCGAGTTGCGGCCGTAGGTGTCTTCGAAACGGACGATGTCGTCCTCGCCCAGGTAGCTGCCCGACTGCACCTCGATGATTTCGAGCGGGATGCTGCCGGGGTTGGCCAGGCGGTGGGTCTCGCCCAGCGGGATGTAGGTGCTCTGGTTTTCGCTGAACAGGCGCTTGCTGCTGCCGCAGGTCACCTCGGCGGTGCCGGAAACGACGATCCAGTGCTCGGCACGGTGGTGGTGCATCTGCAGGCTCAGCGAGGCGCCCGGTTTCACCAGGATGCGCTTGACCTGGAAGCGCGGGCCGGCGTCGACGCTGTCGTACCAGCCCCAGGGGCGGTGCACGCGGCGGTGCAGTTCGCCCTCGCCGCGGCCGGACTGCTGCAAGCGCGCGACGATCTGCTTGACCTGCTGGCTGCGGCTGCGGTCGGCGACCAGCACGGCATCGGGGGTCTCGACGACGACGAGGTCCTCGACGCCGACCGTGGCCACCAGCCGGCTCGTGGCGTGCACCAGGGTGTTGCGGCTGTCCTCGAACAGCACATCGCCCTGGGCCACATTGCCCTGGGCATCGGCCGCGCCAACCTGCCAGACGGCATCCCAGGCGCCGAGGTCGCTCCAGCCTGCATCCAGGGTCAGCGTGACCAGCGGGGCCGGGGCCTGGGCATCGCCGGGCAGGCGCTCCATCACCGCATAGTCGATCGAATCGGCCGGCGTGGCCTCGAAGGCGGCCTTGTCCGGCCGCACGAAGGAGGCATCGAGCTTGCGCCCGGCCCAGGCGGCGCGGGCGCCGGTGGCGATGTCGGGCCGGTAGCGGTCCAGTGCCGCCATCCAGGCCGAGGCCTTGAGCACGAAGAGGCCGCTGTTCCAGGCATAGCCGCCCTCGGCCAGGTAGCGTTCGGCGGTGGCGCGGTCGGGCTTCTCGACGAAAGCCTGCACGCGGCGCACCGGGCTGCCGTCGGCCGGGGCCGTGCTCTTGATGTAGCCGTAGCCGGTCTCGGGGCGGGTCGGGGCCACGCCCAGGGTGACGATCTGGCCGGCCTGTGCGGCCTCGACGGCCTGGGCCAGCAGGGCGGTGAAGGCGGCGGTGTCGCCCACCGTCTGGTCGGCCGGGCTGACGAGCAGCACCGGGTCGCCGCCGTTCTCCAGCGCGGCCAGGGCCGCCAGGGCCAGGGCCGGCGCGGTGTTGCGCGCGGCGGGCTCCAGCACGATGGCGGCGGCTTGCACGCCGATTTCGCGCAATTGGTCGAGCAGCAGGAAGCGGTGACCCTCGGCACCGATCAGCAGCGGGGCCTCCATCGTGCCGGCCCGCTGGCCCAGGGCCTGCAAGCGCTGCACGGCTTGTTGCAGCAGCGTCTGCTCGCCGCCCAGGGCGAGAAACTGCTTGGGATACAGGGCACGGCTCAGCGGCCAGAGACGGGTGCCTGAACCCCCGGACAAGATGACGGGAACGATGGACATGGGAGGGCGTGCCGCACGGGGCGGTATCGGAGGGGCGAGCGCACTATAACGACCGTGTCTTGCGTTTCTCCCCCGAAACAGGTGGGCCCGGTCCTGGGCCGGGCGGTCTGCCGTGGGGATCGCACCGGGTTGGCCTGCAAAACCCGGGCCGGCTGTTTGGGGCGATTGACCGTTCCCGTCGATAATCCTCGGTTGATGCAAGCAGAAAACACCCCCGAGGCGCCGGTTGATGCGCCCCCCGCCCGTTTCTCGACCCTGCCGCTGGACGCCAAGCTCCTGCGTGCCGTGGCCGATGCCGGCTACGAAACCATGACGCCGATCCAGGCCAAGGCCATCCCGGTGGTCCTGGCCGGCCGGGATGTGATGGGCGCAGCCCAGACCGGCACCGGCAAGACGGCGGCCTTCTCCATCCCGCTGCTCCAGAAGATGATGCGACACGAGAGCGCCAGCGTCTCGCCGGCCCGTCACCCGGTGCGTGCGCTGGTGCTGGCGCCGACGCGCGAGCTCGCCGACCAGGTCGCCAACAACGTCAAGACCTATGCCAAGCACACCCAGCTTCGCTCCACCGTGGTCTTCGGCGGCATCGACATGAAGCCGCAGACGCTGGAGCTGAAGAAGGGCGTCGAGGTGCTGATCGCCACCCCCGGCCGCCTCCTCGACCACATCGAGGCGAAGAACTGCAACCTCTCGCAGGTTGAGTACGTGGTGCTCGACGAGGCCGACCGCATGCTCGACATCGGCTTCCTGCCGGACCTGCAGCGCATCCTCAGCTACCTGCCCAAGACCCGCCAGACCCTGCTGTTCTCGGCCACCTTCTCGCCCGAGATCAAGAAGCTCGCCCAGAGCTACCTGCAGGACCCGCTGCTGGTCGAGGTCGCCCGGCCGAATGCCACCGCTTCCACCGTCGAACAGCGGTTCTACCGCGTCGAGGAGGACGACAAGCGCGCCGCCGTGCGGCAGATCCTGCGCGAGCGCGGCATCACCCAGAGCATCGTCTTCGTCAACAGCAAGCTCGGCGCGGCGCGGCTGGCGCGTGCCTTCGAGCGCGACGGCCTGCGCACCAATGCGCTGCACGGCGACAAGTCGCAGGACGAGCGCCTGAAGGCCCTGGCCGCCTTCAAGGCCGGCGAGGTCGACCTGCTGGTGGCCACCGACGTGGCCGCCCGCGGCCTGGACATTGCCGACCTGCCGGCGGTCTTCAACTACGACATTCCCTTCCATGCCGAGGACTACATCCACCGCATCGGCCGCACCGGCCGGGCCGGCGCCTCGGGCCTGGCCTTCACCTTCGTCGACCGCGACGACGGCCGCCTGACCGGCGAGATCGAGAAGCTGCTCAAGAAGAAGCTCGACGTCGAGCCCTACGAGCTGCGCGACGACCGCCCGCGCCGCAGCGCGCCGCCGCCGCGCGCCCGCGAGACCGACTTCAACGACGAGCGGCCCGCCGCGCCCCTGCGCAGCAGCCCGCCTTCCGCCCCGCCGCGCCGCGCGCCGGCCAGCGATCCCTTCTTCGACCGGCCCTATGAGCCGCCGGCCGAAGACCAAGCCACCGCCGCCTGGGACCGTGCCCCGGCGCCCGCCGCGGCCGGCAACAGCCTGTCGCGCTTCATCAAGCCGCGCCGCCGGATTGCCGCCCTGCTGGGCGGCTCCAAGGGTTGAAACGCGGCGGCCTGACGGCGCCGCCGGCCTGGCGGCTGCTGCTGATCGGCGGCCTGCTGCTGGGCCTGGTGGTTGCGCTTCAGCCCTACCACCCCGAGCCGGGCGAGCTGCTGCACTTCGACAAGGTCAAGCACATCGCGGCCTTCCTGCTCTTCGGCCTGATGGCGCAGCGCGCCTGGCCCGACCGGCTGCTCGCGCCCCTGCTGGGTCTGCTGGCCTATGGCGGCCTGGTCGAGATCGGCCAGGGCCTGCTCACCACCACCCGCAGTGCGTCCTGGGCCGATCTGCTGGCCGATGCCTTCGGCCTGCTGCTGGCCTGGGGCTGGGCGGCCTGGCGGCTGCGCCAGGCGCCGCGGCCCGCGGCGGGCTGAGCGACCGGCCCGGGCGGGGCGTCCGCGGCGCCCGCCGCTTCAGGATCGCCGAAGCGGCGGCCCCGCTCCTTCAAGCCGCCAGCCAGGCGAAGACTGCCGGCCGGTGGCGCGGGAAGCTGGGCGGTTCCACCCGCCAGGCCGACACGCTGCGTGTGCGGCACCAGCCGCCCGGCAGCGTCAGGCCGCAGGCCACGGCCAAGCGGGTGCCGGGCTGCAAATGGCGCAGCAGGGCCTCCATCAGCACGGCATTGCGGTAGGGCGTCTCGATGGCGAGCTGGGTCTGCTGCTCGCGCGCCGAACGCTGTTCCAGCTCGCGCAGGCGCTGCGCGCGGCCGGCCTCGTCCTGCGGCAGGTAGCCGGCAAAGGCAAAGCTCTGGCCCTGCAGGCCGCTGGCGGCCAGCGCCAGGCTCAGGCTGCTGGGGCCGGCCAGCACCTCCACGGCCAGGCCTTCACGGTGCGCGGCGGCCACCAGCTCGGCGCCCGGATCGGCCACCCCGGGCAGGCCGGCTTCCGAGATCAGGCCCAGGTCCTGCCCGGCGCGCAGCGGCGCGAGCAGGGCCTCATGTGCCTTCAGCAGCGCGACCCGGTCGGCCGCCTGCGGCCGACCCTTGGCCGGGCGCGGCAGCTCGGTGATGGCCACGGCCTGCAGCGGCTGGGCCAGGGGCTGCACGGCATCGACCCGCTTCAGGAAGGCCCGGGTGGTCTTGGCGTTCTCGCCCACCCAGTGGCCGAGCCGGGCGGCCTCGCGCAGCACGGCCCGCGGCAGCACCTCGCGCAGGTCGGGCGGCGCCGCGTCGGCGTCGAGCGCGCCGAGGTCCAGGGTGTTGGGCACCAGGATCAGGCGGCCGGCGTTCATGCCGCAGCCCCCAGCGGGTCCAGGCCGACGCCGCGCAGCAGGGCGGCGGTGGCGATCAGGGGCAGGCCGATCAGTGCGGTCGGATCCTCGCTCTCGATCGCCTCCAGCAAGGTGATGCCCAGGCCCTCGCACTTTGCGCTGCCGGCGCAGTCGAAAGCGGGCTCCAGCGCGACATAGCGCGCGATCGCGGCCTCGTCCAGGCGGCGGAAGCGCACCCGCACGGGGATGCAGCATTCGCCGTGCAGGCCGCCCGGCCCGGCCAGGGCCAGCGCGCTGTGGAAGACCACCGCCTGGCCCGACAGGCGCCGCAACTGGGCCTGCGCGCCGGCCGCATCGCCGGGCTTGCCGAGCGGCTCGCCGGCCAGGTCGGCGACCTGGTCGGCACCGATCACCCAGGCCCTGGGATGGCGGCCGGCCACCTCCAGCGCCTTGCTGCGCGCCAGGCGCCCGGCCAGGGCCCGCGGGGTTTCGCCGGGCCGCGGGCTTTCGTCGACCTCGGGCGCGACGCAGGTGAAGGGCAGGTGCAGGCGGGCCAGCAGCTCGGCGCGGTAGCGCGAGCTGGAGCCGAGGATCAGTGGCGGGGCGGTCATGCAGGGATTGTCGGCCGGCGCCCCGGGAGCCGGCCCGGTCAGGCCCCGGGACGCCAGCCCGACCGCCGGCCGGGCCGCCCGACCGACCGACCGACCGACCGCATGCCGTTCGCCACGGGGCCGACGCCTAAACTGCGGCGCATGAGCCTGCGTCCCGCCAAGCCCCGAGCCCTCGATGTCGCCGCCTTTGCCGAGGCCGGCCAGGACCTGTCCGGCGCCTGGCCGCTGACGGAGCTGGTGCGCCTGAGCGATTCGACCGCGCCCGAGGCCCGGCCCGGCGCCGAGGATGCGGTGCGCTGGTCGCTGCGTGGCGAGCACCGCCCGCGCGCCGGCGGCGACCCCATCGTCCGCCTGCATTTGCAGGCTGACACCCGACTCTTCCTGAGCTGCCAGCGCTGCCTGGCCCCGGTCGAGGTGCTGCTGCGCATCGACCGTAGCGTGCGCTTCGTCCGCGACGAGGCCCAGGCTGCCGAGCTCGACACCCTGAGCGACGAGGATGTGCTGGCCATGGACCGCCGACTCGACGTGCAGGCCTGGGTCGAGGACGAGATGCTGCTCGACCTGCCGCTGGTGCCGCGCCACAGCCGCTGCCCCGCGCCGCTGCCGGGGGCCGAGGCCCTGGGCGTCGGCGTGGCCCCGCCCGAGGGCGAGGGCTTCGAGCCCTTGCCCGAGCCCGAGCCGCCGCGGGTCCAGCCCTTTGCGGAGCTCGGCGCCCTGGCGGCGCTGCGGGCCAGCCTGGGCGGCGCGGCGCCCGAAGCCGAGGCCGGCGGTGCCGAGCCGCCCCGCCCGCCGCGCCGCAAGGGGCGCGGCCCGGCGAGCTGAGCTTTTCGCGCATTTCCGCCCTGCTACACTCGCGGGCTTTACCTCGGACGCCACTGCGGCCTTCGAGCCCCGTCCGTCCTGCTTCACTGGAGCCAACCATGGCCGTTCAACAGAACAAGAAGTCGCCCTCCAAGCGCGGCATGCACCGCTCGCACAATGCCCTGAACCAGCCGGGCACCGCGATCGAGCCGACCACCGGCGAGACCCATCTGCGTCATCACATCAGCCCGACCGGCTTCTACCGTGGCCGCAAGGTCCTGAAGACCAAGGCCGATGCCTGAGCGTGATGCGGCCGACCGCCGTTCGCGCCGCGGACGGCAGTCGGCCCCGCGCGGCGCGACCCTTCCGCCCGGCCCCCTGCGCTGCAGGCGGCCGGGCGTGTGCTTTGCGGTGGCGCTGAGCGCCCGCCCGCGATGAGCGCCCTGCTGCCCGTTCGCCTGGCCATCGACGCGATGGGCGGCGACCACGGCCCGGCGATCACGCTGCCGGCCTGCCGCCGCTTCCTCGACCAGCATCCCGAAGCCGAGCTGCTGCTCGTCGGCCGCGCCGATGCGCTGGCCGAGGCGGCGGGCTGGCCGCGCACCCGCATCGTCGTCGCGACTGAGGTCGTGACCATGGACGATGCGGTCGAGATCGCCCTGCGCCGCAAGAAGGATTCCTCGATGCGCGTCGCGCTCGGCCTGCTCAAGGCAGGCGAAGGCGGTCGGGCGCTGGCCGATGTCTGCGTGTCGGCCGGCAACACCGGCGCGCTGATGGCGGTGGCCCGCTACCTGCTCAAGACCGTCGAGGGCATCGACCGGCCGGCCATCGCCACCGTCATGCCCAACCAGCGCGATGGCTACACCACCGTGCTGGACCTCGGCGCCAATGTCGATTGCACGGCCGAGCACCTCTTGCAGTTCGCGCTGATGGGCAGTGCGCTGGTCGCCGCCGTCGATGGCAAGAACGAGCCCAGCGTCGGTCTGCTGAACATCGGCGAAGAAGCGATCAAGGGCAGCGAGGTCATCAAGCAGGCCGGCGAGCTGCTGCGCGCCGCCGGCGAGGCGGGCCGCCTGAACTTCCACGGCAATGTCGAAGGCAATGACATCTTCAAGGGCACGACGGACATCGTGGTCTGCGATGGCTTCGTCGGCAATGTCGCCCTGAAGACGGCCGAGGGCCTGGCGGCCATGCTGTCGAACTTCATCAAGCAGGAGTTCACCCGCACGCCCTACGCCCGGCTGGCGGCGCTGGTGGCGCTGCCGGTGCTCAAGCATTTCAAGGCGCGGGTCGACCACCGGCGCTACAACGGCGCGGCCCTGCTGGGCCTGCGCGGCCTGGTCTTCAAGAGCCATGGCTCGGCCGATGCCTTCGCCTTCGAGCAGGCCCTGATCCGAGCCCACGATGCCGCCCGGCGCGGCCTGATGCAGCGGGTGCACGATCGCCTGCAGGCCCCGACCTGCGCCGACGAGCCGACCCCTGCCGCGGCCTGAGGCCGCCCGCGTCCCCTCCGAGATTCCGCGCATGGCCCCCTCTTCGACCCCGACGCGCTACACGCGCATCGCCGGCACCGGCAGCCACCTGCCGCCGCTGCGCCTGAGCAACCAGGACCTGGTGGACCGCCTGGCCGCCGACGGCATCGAGACCTCGGACGACTGGATCGTCGAGCGCACCGGCATCCGTTTCCGGCACTTCGCCGCCGACGGCGTCAATGCCAGCGACCTGGCGGTGCATGCCGCCCGCCATGCGATGGAAGCCGCCGGCTGCACGCCGGCCGACATCGACCTGATCGTCGTCGCCACGTCCACGCCGGACATGGTCTTCCCCTCGACCGCCTGCATCGTGCAGCGCAAGCTCGGCGTGCCGGGCGGCGCGGCCTTCGACGTGCAGGCCGTCTGCTCGGGCTTCGTCTACGGCCTGACGGTGGCCGATGCGCTGATCCGCACCGGCACGGCGCGGCGCGCGCTGGTGATCGGCGCCGAGGTCTTCTCGCGCATCCTCGACTTCAAGGACCGCACGACCTGCGTGCTCTTCGGCGACGGCGCCGGCGCGGTCGTGCTGGAGGCCAGCGATACGCCGGGCCTGCTGGCCAGCACGCTGGACGCCGACGGCCGCCAGGTCGAGATCCTGTGCACCCCCGGCACCGTGGCCGGCGGCCAGGTGCTGGGCCAGCCGCTGCTGCGCATGGACGGCCAGGCCGTCTTCAAGCTGGCGGTGGGCGTGCTGGAAGACGCCGCCCGCAAGGTGCTGGCCCAGGCCGGCCGCACGCCCGAGGACATCGACTGGCTGATCCCGCACCAGGCCAACATCCGCATCATGCAGATGACGGCGCGCAAGATGCGCCTGCCGGTCGAGAAGCTGGTCGCCACCGTCGACCGCCATGGCAACACCTCGGCCGCCTCGGTGCCGCTGGCGCTGGACGAGGCCGTGCGCAGCGGCCAGGTCCGGCGCGGCGACACCGTGCTGCTCGAAGGCGTGGGCGGCGGCTTCACCTGGGGCGCGGTGCTGCTGGACTTCTGAGCCGGCCCCGCGGCGGCCCGCGGGCCGCACCCTTCCCTCCCTCTTGCTTTCCGACCTCCCATGACGATGACGACGTTGGCTTTCGTCTTCCCCGGCCAGGGCTCGCAGACCGTGGGCATGCTCGATGCCTGGGGCGACCATCCCGCCGTGCGCGACACCCTGGCCGAAGCCTCGGCCGCGCTGGGCGAGGACCTGGCGGCGCTGATCGCCCAGGGCCCCAAGGAGCAGCTCGACCTGACCACCAACACCCAGCCCGTGATGCTGAGCGCCTCGGTCGCCGCCTGGCGCGCCTGGCGGGCCGAGGGCGGGGCGCTGCCGGCCGCGGTGGCCGGTCATTCCCTGGGCGAGTACAGCGCCCTGGTGGCGGCCGGTGTGCTGAGCCTGGCCGATGCGGTGCCGCTGGTCCGCCTGCGCGCCCAGGCCATGCAGGCGGCGGTGCCGGTGGGCACGGGCGGCATGGCCGCCATCCTCGGCCTGCCGGCCGAGAAGGTGGTCGAGCTTTGTGCCGAGCTGGCTGCAGCCAGCGGCGAGGTGGTCGAGGCCGCCAACTTCAATGACCCGGCGCAGACGGTGATCGCCGGCAGCGCCGCCGGCATCGCCCTGGCTTGCGAGAAGCTCAAGGCGGCCGGTGCCAAGCGCGCGCTGCCGCTGGCGGTGTCGGCCCCCTTCCATTCCAGCCTGATCCGGCCGGCCGCCGAGGCCCTGCGCGAGCGTCTGGCGCAGACGACGCTCAAGGCGCCGCAGATCCCGCTGATCCACAACGTCGACCTGAGCTGGGCCGGCACGCCCGATGAAATCCGCGATGCGCTGGTGCGCCAGACCTACAGCGCGGTGCGCTGGGTCGGCACCGTGCAGGCCCTGGCCGCGCGCGGCATCACCCACATGGTCGAGTGCGGCCCGGGCAAGGTGCTGCAGGGCCTGGCCAAGCGCATCGAGCCTGGCCTGCTCACGGCCGGCATCGCCGACCCGGCCAGCCTGGCCGAGACCCGCGCCCTGCTGGGCTGAGCCAGCCCGGCACCGTTTGAACGCGCGCTGAAGAAAGCCCATCGCATGAGCCTGAACCTCTCCCTCGCCGGCCAGGTGGCCCTGGTCACCGGCGCCAGCCGCGGCATCGGCCGCGCCATCGCGCTGAGCCTGGCCGAACAAGGCGCCAAGGTGATCGGTACCGCCACCAGCGACAGCGGCGCAACCGCCATCGGCGAGGCCCTGGCCCCGCACGGCGGCCAGGGCCTGAAGCTGGACGTGACCGACGACGCCGCGCTGGACGCCGCGATCGAGGGCATCGTCAGCGCTCACGGCGGCCTGCACATCCTGGTGAACAACGCCGGCATCACCCGCGACACCCTGGCCATGCGCATGAAGGATGCCGACTGGGATGCCGTGCACGACACCAACCTGCGCGCCGTCTTCCGCGCCAGCCGCGCGGCCATCCGGCCGATGATGAAGCAGCGCCAGGGCCGCATCATCTCGATCACCTCGGTGGTCGGCGCCTCGGGCAATGCCGGGCAGGCCAACTACGCGGCGGCCAAGGCCGGCGTGGCGGGCATGACGCGTGCACTGGCCCGGGAGCTGGGCAGCCGCAACATCACCGTCAATTGCGTGGCGCCCGGCTTCATCGCCACCGACATGACGCATGATCTGCCCCAGGCCCAGAAAGATGCGCTGATGCAGCAGATCCCCCTGGGCCGCCTGGGCCAGGCCGAGGAGATCGCCGCCGCGGTCACCTTCCTGGCGTCGCCCGCCGCGGCCTACATCACCGGCAGCGAGCTGCATGTGAACGGCGGCATGTTCATGGCCTGAGACGGGCGCCAATCCTGTTTTTCCACCCCGGACGGTGTCGCAAGCCGCCCGGACCCAGCAGCCCCGGGACCGTCTCACGGACCGCATAGAATCCCGCGCTGTTTTTCAGCACTCTCCTAGGAGGAGACATGAGCGATATCGAAGCCCGCGTCAAGAAGATCATTGCCGAGCAACTCGGCGTGGCCGAAGCCGAAGTCACCAACGAGAAGGCTTTCGTGGCCGACCTGGGCGCGGACTCGCTCGACACCGTCGAGCTGGTGATGGCCCTGGAAGACGAGTTCGGCATCGAGATCCCGGACGAAGAGGCCGAGAAGATCACGACCGTCCAGCTCGCGATCGACTACGCCAAGAACAACGCCAAGGCCTGAGCGGAAGCGGATCGATGAGCAAGCGTCGTGTCGTCGTCACCGGCCTCGGGCTGATCACGCCCGTGGGCAACACGGTGGCTGAGTCCTGGTCCAACCTCGTCGCCGGCAAGAGCGGCATCGGGCCGGTCACCAAGTTCGACGCCTCGGCCTTCGCTTGCCGTTTCGCCGGGGAGGTCAAGGGCTTCGACGTGGAGACCTACTTCCCCGCCAAGGAAGCCCGCCACATGGACACCTTCATCCACTACGGGCTGGCGGCTTCGCTGCAGGCCGTGGCGGATGCCGGCCTGCCCACGGGCGAGGCGCTCTCGCCCGAACAGGCCGAGCGCATCGGCTGCCTGGTGGGCTCGGGCATCGGCGGCCTGCCGATGATCGAGAACACGCAGAGCGAATACCTGGCCCGCGGCCCGCGCCGCATCTCGCCCTTCTTCGTGCCGGCCTCGATCACCAACATGATCTCGGGCCATGTCTCGATCAAGTGCGGTTTCAAGGGCCCCAACCTGGCCATCGTCACCGCCTGCACGACGGGCCTGCATTCCATCGGCCAGGCGGCGCGCATCATTGCCTACGGCGATGCCGACGTGATGGTCGCGGGTGGTGCCGAGAGCACGGTCTCGCCGCTGGGCATCGGCGGCTTTGCCGCGGCCCGTGCACTGTCGAGCCGCAACGACGACCCGACCACCGCCTCCCGCCCCTGGGACAAGGACCGCGACGGCTTCGTCCTCGGCGAAGGCGGCGGGGTGATGGTGCTGGAGGAGTACGAGCATGCCAAGGCCCGCGGCGCCAAGATCTATGCCGAGCTGGCCGGCTTCGGCATGAGTGCCGATGCGTACCACATGACCGCGCCCGATGTGGACGGCCCCAAGCGTTCCATGCAGCTCGCGCTCAAGGATGCCGGGCTCAACACCAACCAGGTGCAGTACCTGAATGCCCACGGCACCTCCACGCCGCTGGGGGACATCAACGAGACCAATGCGATCAAGGCGGCCTTCGGCGCCGACGCGAAGCAGCTCGTCGTCAACTCGACCAAGTCCATGACCGGCCACCTGCTGGGCGGCGCGGGCGGCATCGAGTCGGTCTTCACGGTGCTGGCCATCCATCACCAGATCTCGCCGCCGACGATCAACATCTTCAACCAGGATCCCGAGTGCGACCTGGACTACTGCGCGAACACCGCGCGCGAGATGAAGATCGATGCTGCGCTGAAGAACAACTTCGGCTTCGGCGGCACCAACGGCTCGCTGGTCTTCACGCGGGTCTGAGCCCGGCCCGGGCTGCGGCCGGTCGCTGACGTGAAGCCGCCGGTGCTCCATCCGGCCCATCGGTCCTTCCTTCGGGCCTGAGCCGCGGAGCGCTTAACGTGTCGACACCGCGCACCGCCCGGCTGGAGATTCGCCCTTCGCCGGCTTGGCGCGCCGCCCTCATCGGGCTGGTCCTGCTCGCGGCCGGCACGCTCGGTGCCTGGTTGCACGGGCATGAACTGCCGCTGTCCTTGTTGCTGGGCCTGCCACTGGCCCTCGCCCTGGCGCTGCTGGGGCGGCCGGCGCGGCTGCTGGGGCCGGAGCGGCCCACCGTGCTGGCCTGGGATGGCCGGCAGTGGAGCATGTCGCCCGAAGGCCAGGCCCTGAACGTGCAGCCCATGCTCGACCTGGGCGATGCCATGCTCCTGCGCATGCAGCAGCCCGGTGGCGGCATGCTCGGCCACCGATGGTGGGCCCTGCAACGCAGCCGCTGCGCGGGCGACTGGGCCGCCTTCCGCGCTGCGCTATATTCCGCCCGCCTTGAAGGCTCCCTGTCCGATGGGGGTGCCGCCCCGCCCCCCGACCGCCTGCCGTGACGACCCCTGACGCCGAAGCCGATGCCCTGCTGGTCGATCGTGTGAAGCACGGCGATGCCCGGGCCTTCGAGCTACTGGTCGTCAAGTACCAGCGGCGAATCGAGCGGCTGATCGCCCGCATGGTCCGCGACGTGGACCTGGTGCAGGACATCGCGCAGGAAACCTTCATCCGCGCCTACCGTGCCATGCCGCAGTTCCGCGGCGAGAGCGCCTTCTACACCTGGCTTTACCGCATCGCGGTGAACACGGCCAAGAAGGCGCTGATGGAACTCAAGCGCGACCCCCTGATCACCGAATCGGCGCGGCTCGGACGCGATGAGGACGGCGAGGAAACTTCCCGGCTCGAAAACGAACTGAGTGATGGGGAGACCCCGGACAACGTGCTCGCCAGCCGCCAGGTCGCGGCGGCGGTCAACACCGCCATCGAGGCCCTGTCCGACGATCTGCGCCAGGCCATCCTGCTGCGCGAGATCGAGGGGCTGAGCTACGAGGAGATCGCCACCGTGATGAATTGCCCGATCGGCACGGTGCGCTCACGGATTTTTCGGGCGCGCGAAGCCATCGCCGAGCGCCTCCGTCCGCTGCTCGACACGCGTGAAGGAGAGCGCTGGTGATCCCGTTCCTGCCGCCCTGTGTGACCGTTGTTTCCGGAGTCCTGTCGTGAATCCCCAGTCCCCACCTGCTGACGCCCGCCAGGCCGAGCGCCTGTCCGCCCTGGTCGACGGCGAGGCCCTGCCGGATGAAGTGAGCGGCCTGATGAGCGACTGGCGCAGCGATCCGGCCCTGCGCAAGCGCTGGCACGACTACCAGCTCATCGGCGATGTGCTGCGCTCCGACGACCTGGCCGCCGCCCCGGGCCATGACGCCGCCTTCCTCCAGCGCCTCCGCGAGCGCCTGGCCCAGGAGCCCGCGGTGCTGGCCCCCGCGCCCCGGCCGCAGCCGCTGTCGCGCCGGCCGCGGCCCGGTCGCTGGGCGGCTTCGGCCGCGGTCGCTGCGGCCTGCGTGATGGTGATCGGCGCCCTGATCGTCACCCGCGGGCCGGGCGAGGATGCCGCCGCGCCGCAGCTTGCCAGCGCGCCGCCCGCCGAATCGCGCCCCGTGCTGGTCGGCCCGGACCTGCCCCAGGCCCTGGCGACGTCGGCCGTCACGGGCGCCGAGACCGGCGGCCTGCTGCGCGATGCCGGGCTCGACCACTACCTCGCCGCCCACAAGCAGTTCGCCGACCGGATCGGGTCTGGCGAGCCCTCGCCCTTCCTGCGCAGTGCCGCCCATGCGGACGCGGAGCGCTGAGCTTCGGGGTGCCGGCCTCGCCTGGCGGCGCTTCGTCGGGGCCTGCCTCCTCGGCCTGCTGACCGGCGCCAGCGCCGCCCCGGCGGCGGAGCCGGCCGCGAGTGCGCCCGAGGCGCTCGAAACCCTGGAGCGCATGCAGGACGCGCTGCGCCGCAAGAGCTTCCAGGGCACCTTCGTCGTCACCGCGGGCGGCCAGGCGCGCAGCACGCGCATCAGCCACTTCAATGTCGGCAACCAGCAGTACCAGCGGGTCGAGATCCTCGATGGCCTGCGCTGCGAGATCTTCCGCCACAACGACCAGGTCCACACCCTGTGGCCGGGCCTGGGTCGGGCCGTGGTCGAGGAGCGCCGTCCCCTGGCCGCCTTCCCGGCCCTGATCGAAGGCGGCAGCGAGCGGCTCGACAAGGTCTACCAGGTTCGCGAGGTCGGCAGCGACCGCGTTGCCGGCCATGAGGCCCGCGTGCTGGAGCTGCGGCCCCGCGACCGCCTGCGCTTCGCCCACCGGCTCTGGACCGAGCGCCGCACCGGCCTGCTGCTGCGCGCCGAGGTGCTGGGCGCCGACGGCACGGTGCTGGAGTCGGTCGCCTTCTCCGAGCTTCAGATCGGCGTGCGGCCCCAGCCCGAGCTGGTGCTGGGCCCCATGCGCCAGACCGAGGGCTACCGCGTGCAGCGCAGCCGGCTGGAGCCGGTCGCGCTCGACGAAAGCGGCTGGATGCTGCAGGGCGTGCCCGAGGGCTTCCGCCACCTCAGCTCGGTGCGCCGGCCCATCGAGCGCCCGCTGCCGCCTGCGGCCGCGCCCTCGGGCGCGCTGGCGGCAACGGCTGCCGAGCCGCAGGCCCGGGTGGAGGTGCTGCAAACCATCTACTCCGACGGCCTCACCCATGTCTCGCTCTTCATCGAGCCCTTCGAGGCGCGCCAGCACCGGCGCGAGCTGCTGCTGAGCACGGGCGCGACGCAAACCCTCGTCCGTCGTCAGGGCGATTGGTGGATCACCGTGGTGGGAGATGTTCCTGTCGCCACACTCCAGGCCTTCGCAGCCGGGTTGGAACGGCGCCGCTAGCGGCTGCGGAGATCGGATGTCGCCCCCGGGTGGCCTCGCTTCAGCGCATCGCCAGGAAACTCCGTCGCGCCAACGGAGTCCCTGCAACGCGACGGGCCGCAGCGCCCCGCGTACCCAAGAAGACGACAGCATTCAAGAGGCAAGCATGTCCATCGATCCGAATTCCGTTCGTTCCGGCGCCCAGCGTCGCAGCTCGCCGCTCCGGCTCGGCCTCTTCGCGGTGACGATGCTGGCGGTCGGCGGACTGGGGGGCATCGCGCTCTGGTCGCCCCTGCCCACCCAGGCCCAGGCCGGCCCTGCGCCCAGCGCCCAGCCGCTCGCTGCCCTGCCGCTGGCGGCGGCCCCGGCGCCGCTGGTGCGCGGCCTGCCCGATTTCAGCCAGCTTGTCGAAGCCGTCGGCCCCTCGGTCGTGAACATCCGCACCACCGAGAAGACCAAGGTCAGCCAAGCCGGCCCCGAGGGCGACGAGGAGATGCAGGACTTCTTCCGCCGCTTCTTCGGCGCGCCCCCCGGCGCACTGCCGCCCGGCGCCATGCCCCCCGGGGCTGCGCCCGGCCCGCGCCGCGGCGGCCCGCCGCGCGGCGGCAACGGCCCGGATGAGGAGACCAACCGCGGCGTCGGCTCCGGCTTCATCCTGACGGCTGACGGCTATGTGATGACCAATGCGCACGTGATCGACGGTGCCGACGAGGTCTACGTCACCCTGCCCGACAAGCGCGAGTTCAAGGCCAAGGTCATCGGCGCCGACAAGCGCACCGACGTGGCCGTGGTCAAGATCGAGGCCGCCGGCCTGCCGGCCGTGAAGATCGGCGACGTGAACCGCCTCAAGGTCGGCGAGTGGGTGATGGCCATCGGCTCGCCCTTCGGCCTGGAGAACACGGTCACGGCGGGCATCGTCAGCGCCAAGGCGCGCGACACCGGCGAATTCCTGCCCTTCATCCAGACCGATGTTGCGATCAACCCCGGCAACTCCGGCGGCCCGCTGATCAACATGGCCGGCGAGGTGGTCGGCATCAACTCGCAGATCCTGAGCCGCTCGGGCGGCTTCATGGGCATCAGCTTCGCGATCCCGATGGACGAGGCCACCCGGGTCTCGGACCAGCTTCGCAGCCTGGGTCGCGTGGTGCGCGGCCGCATCGGCGTGCAGATTGCCGAGGTGCCCAAGGAGATCGCCGAATCCATCGGCCTGGGCAAGCCCAGCGGCGCGCTGGTGCGGGCGGTCGAGCCGGGCGGCCCGGCCGACCGCGCAGGCATCGAGGCGGGCGACATCATCACCCGCTTCGATGGCAAGACCGTCGAGAAGTCCGGCGACCTGCCGCGCCTCGTCGGCAACACCCAGCCGGGTGCGAAGTCGTCCATCGAGGTCTTCCGCCGCGGCCAGAGCCGCCAGCTTGGCGTGACCGTGGCCGAGCTTGAGCCTGAAAAGGTCAAGACCGCGCTCAAGCCCACGCCCAGCGCGCCCACGCCGGTCGGCGTGCTCGGACTGACGCTCAGCGACCTGAGCGCCGAGCAGAAGGTCGAACTCAAGCTCAAGGGCGGCGTGCGGGTCGACAAGGTCGAGGGCGCCAGCGCCCGCGCCGGCCTGAACGAGGGCGACATCATCCTCGCCGTCGCGAATGTCGAGATCGGCGACATTCGCCAGTTCGAGGCGGTGGTCGCCAAGGCCGACAAGAGCAAGCCGATCAGCGTGCTCTTCCGCCGCGGCGAGTGGGCGCAGTACGCCCTGGTGCGTCCCGGCACGCGCTGAGCGTCGCGGCAGGCGGCTGCCGGGCGGCGGGGCCGCTTGCCCCCAGCTTGTCCACAGAAGAATGTGGATAACATGTGGGCAAGTTGGGTGGCAGGGGGTCTAGCCCCCCTGCAAACCCGGCCCCGCGCCGCAGTCGCCCGGGCCCGCCTCGCTACAATGAAGCCCCAACAAGCAGTTGCCAAACCTTTTGTTGGAGGGCACGTTCGATCTTGGACGTGCCATTTTTTTTGCGTCCGGCCAGGCCCTCGCGGGCCCGGCCCCGCCTCGCGAGAAGGCCCCTGATGCGGGGGCCACGCCCCCGGGCGATCGCGCCGATCGCACAGCACCGACCGCATGGATCACATCCGCAACTTCTCGATCATTGCCCACATCGACCACGGCAAGAGCACGCTGGCCGATCGCCTCATCCAGCGCTGCGGCGGCCTGTCGGATCGCGAGATGGAAGCCCAGGTGCTCGACTCGATGGACATCGAGCGCGAGCGCGGCATCACCATCAAGGCGCAGACCGCGGCCCTGCAGTACACGGCCAAGGACGGCAAGGTCTACAACCTCAACCTGATCGACACCCCCGGGCATGTCGACTTCAGCTATGAGGTCAGCCGCTCGCTGAGCGCCTGCGAGGGCGCGCTGCTCGTCGTCGATGCCAGCCAGGGCGTCGAGGCACAGACGGTGGCGAACTGCTACACCGCGCTGGACCTGGGCGTCGAGGTGATCCCGGTCCTGAACAAGATGGACCTGCCGCAGGCCGATCCCGAGGCGGCCAAGTCCGAGATCGAGGATGTGATCGGCATCGATGCGGCCGACGCCATCCCCTGCTCGGCCAAGACCGGCCTGGGCATCGACGAAATCCTCGAAGCCGTCATCACCCGCATGCCGGCGCCGCAGGGCGATCCGGACGGCCCGCCGCGGGCCATGATCATTGACGCCTGGTTCGACAACTACGTCGGCGTCGTCATGCTGGTGCGCGTGGTCGACGGCGTGCTGAAGAAGGGCGACCGTGTGCGCATGATGGCCACCAATGCCGTCTACCCGCTGGAGCAGATCGGCGTGTTCACGCCCAAGTCCATGCCGCGCGAGGCGCTGCGGGCCGGCGAGGTGGGCTTCCTGATCGCCGGCATCAAGGAGCTGGCAGCCGCCAAGGTCGGCGACACCATCACGCTCGAGAAGAAGCTGCCGAACAATGCCGGCCCGGCCAGCCAGGCGCTGCCGGGCTTCAAGGAGATCCAGCCGCAGGTCTTCGCCGGCCTCTACCCCACGGAAGCCAGCGAGTACGACCAGCTCCGCGACGCGCTGGAGAAGCTCAAGCTCAACGACAGCTCGCTGCGCTACGAGCCCGAGGTTTCGCAGGCCCTGGGCTTCGGCTTCCGCTGCGGCTTCCTTGGCCTGCTGCACATGGAGATCGTGCAGGAGCGGCTGGAGCGCGAGTTCGACCAGGACCTGATCACCACCGCGCCCAGCGTGGTCTACCAGGTGCAGCTCGGCGGCATCGAGGCCGAGGTCATCGAGGTCGAGAACCCGTCGAAGATGCCCGAGATCGGCAAGATTGCTGAGATCCGCGAGCCCATCGTCACCGTGCATCTCTACATGCCGCAGGACTATGTCGGCCCGGTGATGACGCTGTGCAACCAGAAGCGCGGCCTGCAGCTCAACATGAGCTACCACGGCCGCCAGGTGCACCTGACCTACGAGCTGCCGCTGGCCGAGATCGTGCTGGACTTCTTCGACAAGCTGAAGTCCGTCAGCCGCGGCTATGCCTCGATGGACTATGAGTTCAAGGAGTACCGCGCCGCCGACGTGGTCAAGGTCGACATCCTGATCAATGGCGACCGGGTCGATGCCCTGTCGATCATCGTGCACCGCTCGCAGAGCCAGTTCCGCGGTCGCGCGGTGGCGGCCAAGATGCGCGAGCAGATCCCGCGGCAGATGTACGACGTGGCCATCCAGGCCGCCATCGGCGCCAACATCATCGCCCGCGAGAACATCAAGGCCCTGCGCAAGAACGTCTTGGCAAAATGCTATGGCGGCGACGTGAGCCGCAAGCGCAAGCTGCTCGAAAAGCAGAAAGCCGGCAAGAAGCGCATGAAGCAGATCGGCACCGTCGAGGTGCCGCAGGAAGCCTTCCTCGCCATCCTCCAGGTCGACGACTGAGCGTCGTCCGCCTCACCCCGGGCCGCTGCGGCGGCCCTTGCTGATTCCGATCCATGAGCGCACTCACCGGCCTGCTCTACGCCGTCCTGCTGACCTACCTGGGCGGCTGGTACCTCGGTCACTGGACCGGCAATTTCTCGCTGCTGCTCTTCCTGCTGACCGTCTTCACCGGCCTGTACTGGCTGGCCGAGCGCTTCCGCTTCGCGCCGGCCCGCGTAGCCGCGGCCCGCGCGCTGGAGCAGCAGGAAGCCCAGCGCCGCGAGCAGCTTGCCCGCCAGGGCATCACCCAGGTCGACAGCAGCCTCGACGAGGCCCGCAGCCGCGTGCTGGCCCAGCCCTGGTGGCTGGACTGGACGGCCGGGCTCTTCCCGGTGATCCTGGTCGTCTTCGTGCTGCGCTCCTTCCTGTACGAGCCCTTCAAGATCCCCTCGGGCTCGATGATCCCGACGCTGGCCATCGGCGACCTGATCCTGGTCAACAAATTCCACTACGGCGTGCGCCTGCCGGTCATCCACACCAAGGTGATCGACCTCAACGTGCCGCAGCGTGGCGATGTCATCGTCTTCCGCTACCCGGTGGATGAGCGCATCGACTACATCAAGCGCATCGTCGCCCTGCCGGGCGACCGGATCGACTACCTGAACAAGAAGGTCTCGATCAACGGCCAGCCCGTGCCCCGCACCGCGCTGCCCGAGTTCTACGACGAGGACAGCCTGCGCTACGCCCTGCAGTTCGAGGAGGCCCTGCCGCGCGCCGAGGGCCAGACGCACCGCTACCGCATCCTCAACGACCGCGACCGCAACGGCTTCGTCCTGCCCATGCCCGAGTTCCGCGGCCCCAAGGATGCATGCAGCTACACCGCCGAGGGTGTGAGCTGCACCGTGCCGGCCGGCCACTACTTCGTCATGGGCGACAACCGTGACAACTCGCAGGACTCGCGCTTCTGGGGCTTCGTCCCCGAGGGCAACATCGTCGGCAAGGCCTTCTTCGTGTGGATGAACTTCGGTAATCTGAGCCGCATCGGGGCCTTCGACTGAGCCCCGGCCTGCTGGAGCGTCCGCCGATGCCCGAACCCGCTGCCGACCGTCTTCCTGCCGCGCGCCGGCCCGCGCGCCACGCCACGCGCCGCGCGCTGCGCGGCCTGGGCCTGATCGGCCTGCTGCTGCTCATCGGCCTGGGCGCCATGGCTGCCGTGCTGGCCCTGCGCGCAGCCCCCCTGGTCGGCGAGCGCCTGACCATCCAGCGCAGCCTGCAACGTATCGCCAGCCAGGGCTTGGAGAGTGAAGCGGCGATCCGCGCCGCCTTCGACAAGCAGAAGCAGATCGATGCGGCCATCGTCAGCCTCGACGGCCGCGACCTGGAGATCCGCCGCGAGGACGGCCGTTTCCTGATCGACTACGCCTACGAGAAGGAACTGCCGCTGGTCGAGCCGGTGTCGCTCCTGATCCGTTTCCACGGTTCGGTGGCGCCCTGAGCCGCGTGCCCGCCGAATCGCTCGACGTGCAGGCTCCCCGTCCCCCGGTCCGGCGCGGCGGCCCGCGCCTGAAGGCGCCGGCCCCGCCGCGCCCCCAGCCAGCCGCCGCGACCACGGCCGAGGAGCTTCAGCAGCGGCTAGGTCACCAGTTCACCGACCTCGGCCTGCTGCGTCGCGCGCTGACGCACAAGAGCTTCGGCAGCGAGCACAACGAGCGGCTCGAATTCCTCGGCGATGCCGTGCTCTCGGCCGGGGTGTCGGTGCTGCTCTACCGCAGCTACCCGCAGGCCGACGAGGGCGAGCTCAGCCGCGTGCGGGCCCACCTGGTGCGGGAGGAATCGCTGCACCAGATCGCCGTCGAGCTGGGCCTGCCCACGCTGATCCGCCTGTCCGAGGGCGAGGCCCGCAGCGGCGGGGCGCAGCGCCCCTCGATCCTGGCCGATGCGCTGGAGGCGCTGATCGGCGCGGTGCAGCTCGATGCCGGCCTGGCCGCGGCCGCGGCCATGGTCGAGCGCCTGATCGGCCCGCACCTCGACCGCACCGCCACCGCCGCCTGGACCAAGGACCCGAAGACCGAGCTGCAGGAATGGCTGCAAGCCCGCCGCGAGCCGGTGCCCAGCTACCGCATCGCCGCCACCCTGGGCCGCGAGCATGACCAGACCTTCGTCGTCGCCTGCGCGATCCCCACCCGCCAGATGGAGGTGCAGGGCCAAGGCCGTTCGCGCCGCGCCGCCGAACAGGCCGCCGCCCAACTGGCGCTCGACACCTTGAAGGGCCTCTGAGCCCGCCGCCCCATGAGCCCCACCCCTGACGACCTGCCCGACGACGTGCTGCCCGAGGACGCGCCGCCCGACGAGGCGCTGCCCGGGCAGGATGCGCCCGATCCCACCGCCGACGTGCTCGCCGCCGCCTTCGGCGCGCCCAAGGCCGGCGGCGCCGCCGGGGCGCCGGTGCCCACCCGCTGCGGCCATCTGGCCATCGTCGGCCGGCCCAATGTCGGCAAGTCCACGCTGCTGAATGCGCTGGTCGGGCAGAAGGTCAGCATCACCTCGCGCAAGGCGCAGACCACGCGCCACCGCATCACCGGCATCCGCACCGTGGGCACGGCGGCCACCGGCGGCGCGCAGTTCGTCTTCGTCGACACGCCGGGTTTCCAGACCGAGCACATCGTGCGCGGCACCGCTGCGCTGAACCGCAAGCTCAACAAGCAGGTGCAGGCGGCGGTCGAGGATGTCGACCTGGTGCTCTTCCTGGTCGAGGCCGGCCGCTTCGATGCCGCCGATGCCAAGGTGCTGGCCCTGATGCCGGCCGGCACGCCGGTCGTGCTGGTGGCCAACAAGCTCGACAAGATCACCCGCCGCCAGGAGCTGCTGCCCTGGCTGCAGGGCATGCAGGCGCGCCATGCCTTTGCCGAATTCATCCCCATGTCGGCCACGCGCGAATCCGACATCGAGCGCCTGCTCGCCATCCTCACGCCCTACCTGCCCGAGCAGGCCTGGCTGCACGAGGAGGACGCGCTGACCGACCGCAGCGAGCGCTTCCTGGTCGCCGAGCTGATCCGCGAGAAGCTCTTCCGCCTGACCGGCGACGAGCTGCCCTACACCTCGACCGTCGTGATCGAGAAGTTCGAGGAGGCCGCGCCCAAGGCCGATGGCACGCCGATGCACCGCATCGCCGCGTCCATCGTCGTCGAGCGCGATGCGCACAAGGGCATGGTCATCGGCGATGGCGGCGAGCGCCTCAAGCGCATCGGCACCGAGGCGCGGGTCGAGCTGGAGCGCCTGCTCGGGACCAAGGTCTTCCTGGAGCTGTGGGTGCAGGTGCGCTCCGGCTGGGCCGACGACGAGGCCCGCCTGCGCGCCTACGGCTACGAGTGAGCCGCCGGCCCGGCCCCCGCGCATGAGCCCGGCCGCCGCCTCCGGCCGCGCGCGCAGCGCGCCGCGCGCGGCGCCACCGCAGCCGGCCTACTTGCTGCATCGCCATGACTGGAGCGAATCCAGCCTCATCCTCGACCTGCTCGGCCGCGACGAGGGCCGCGTCGTGCTGGTTGCCAAGGGCGCCAAGCGGCCGCACTCCAACTTCCGCACCGTGCTGCTGCCGCTGCAGCGCCTGCTGGTCGTGCACGGCCGGCGCAAGCCGCAGCCGCTGGACGCGCAGGAGGAGGGCGGCGAAGTGCTGCCGCTCAAGAGCGCCGAATGGGCCGGCGGCCCGCCGCTGCCCCAGGGCCAGGCCCTGCTGGCCGGCTTCTACCTGAACGAGCTGCTGCTCAAGCTGCTGCCGCGCCACGACCCGCACCCCCGGCTGTTCGATGCCTATGCGCTGACGGTGGCCGCCCTCGGCGAACGGCCCACGCCGCCGCTGGCCCCGCTGCTGCGCGCTTTCGAGCTGCTGCTGCTGCGCGAGCTGGGCCTGCTGCCGGCGCTGGACCATGACACCCTGCGCCAGCGCCCGCTGGCCGATGCCGATCCCGCGCAACCCGCCGCCCTGCGGCCCGAAGCCGGCCTGGTGCTGCTGCCGCCCGGCGACGAAGGCCCCGAACGCGCGCCGCCCGCGCTGCCGGCCGCGCAGTGGTGCGCGCTGGAAGCCGCCCTCCAGGCCCTGGCCCCCCAGCTCGGCGGCATCGAGCCGCCGGCCGGCGCCGCGGTGCAGGCCGCCTTCGCCCGCCTGCAAGCTGGCTGCGCCGCGCCGGCCCTGCGGCCGCTGCTGCGCGGGGTGCTCCACTACCATCTCGGCGGCCGGCCCCTGCACACCCGGCAACTGATGGCCGACCTTGCCACCGCCCCCTGAGGGCCCGGCGCATGCCGCGCCCCCCGCCGTCCTTCGCGCCTCGCGCGCTTCCTGCGCCCCGCCCCCGATGATCTTCGCCCCGGCCCTCGACGCCCCCCTGCTCGGCGTCAACATCGACCACGTCGCCACCCTGCGCAATGCGCGCGGCGGGCCCTTCCCCGACCCGGTGGCCGCCGCCCTGCTGGCGGTGGAGGCGGGCGCGGACATCATCACCTTCCACTTGCGCGAGGACCGCCGCCACATCCGCGACGAGGACGTCGCCCGCCTCAAGCAGCTCATCCGCGCGCCGCTGAACTTCGAGGCCGCCGTCACCGACGAGATGCTGGACATCATCGAGCGCACCCGGCCCGAGCATGTCTGCCTCGTGCCCGAGCGCCGCCAGGAAGTCACCACCGAAGGCGGGCTGGAGGTGGCCGGCCAGAAGCCGCGGCTGCGCGAGGCTTGCGCCCGCCTGGCGGCGGCCGGCTGCCGCGTCTCGCTCTTCATCGATGCCGATCCGGCGCAGATCGAGGCCGCGGCCGAGGTCGGCGCGCCCTGCATCGAGCTGCACACCGGCGCCTATGCCAATGCCTGGTGGGCGCAGGACGCCGCCGAGATGGCCCGCCTGCGCGCCCGCCTGCATGCCGGCTTGCAACGCGGCCGCGCCCTGGGCCTGCGCACCCATGCTGGCCACGGCCTGGCGTTGTGGTCGCCCGGCACCACCCGGCCGGCGCCGGACGCGCCCAGCAGCACCGCCGTCATCGCCGCCCTGCCCGAGGTGGCCGAGCTGCACATCGGCCATGCGCTGATGGGCCATGCCGTCTTCGTCGGCCTCGCCCAGGCCATCCGCGATTTCCAGGCCGAGGCCATCCAGGCCCGCGCCGCGGCGCGCTGAACCGATCGGCATCGATGCCATGATCGTCGGCCTCGGCACCGACCTCTGCGACATCCGCCGCGTGCAGGCCGCGCTCGACCGGCGCGGCGAGCGCTTCGCCGAGAAGGTGCTCGGCCCGCAGGAGCTGGCCGTCTGGCGCGCCCGCACGGCCAAGGTGCCGCTGCGCGGCCTGCGCTACCTGGCGACCCGCTTCGCCTGCAAGGAAGCCTTCTCCAAGGCCATCGGCCTGGGCATCCACCATCCCATGAGCTGGCGTGCCTGCCAGGTGCTCAACAGCCCCTCCGGCGCGCCGCAGATCGTGCTGGGCGGCGCGCTGGCGCCCTGGTTCGCCGCCCGCGGCTGGAAGGCCCATGTCACCTTGACCGACGAGGGCGACCTGGCCTGCGCCTTCGTCGTCGTCGAGACCGACCCGGCCGCCGCCGCCGCCCCACCCCTTCCCTGAGCTTGCGCGCCCCGCCCGCGGCGCCGGACCCCGCCATGACCGAAGCCCTCCACGCCCCCGTCGTCCTCGACATCGCCGGCACCACGCTCGGCGCCGACGACCGCCGCCGCCTGCGCCATCCGCTGACCGGCGGCCTCATCCTCTTCGCCCGCAACTGGCAGGACCGCGCCCAGCTCACCGAGCTGTGCGCCGCCATCAAGGCCGAGCGCCCCGATGTGCTGATCGCCGTCGACCATGAAGGTGGCCGCGTGCAGCGCTTCCGCACCGACGGCTTCACCCCGCTGCCGCCCATGCGCGCCCTGGGCGAACGCTGGGCGCAGGACGGCAAGGGCGGCGAGGGCGCCGGCGTGATGGCCGCCACCGAGGCCGCCACCGCCTGCGGCTACGTGCTGGCCGCCGAGCTGCGCGCCTGCGGCGTGGACTTCAGCTTCACCCCCGTGCTGGACCTGGACCACGGCCCCAGCGGCGTGATCGGCGACCGCGCCTTCCACCGCGATCCGCGCGTCGTCACCCTGCTGGCGCGCAGCCTCATGCACGGCCTGCTGCTGGCGGGCATGGCGAGCTGCGGCAAGCACTTCCCCGGCCACGGCTTCGTGGCGGCCGATTCGCATACCGAGGTGCCGGTCGACCGGCGCAGCCTCAAGGCCATCCTCGGCGACTGCGCCAAGCCCTATGGCTGGCTCGGCCCCGCGCTGCAAAGCGTGATGCCGGCCCATGTCATCTACCCCAAGGTCGATGCCCGGCCGGCCGGCTTCTCCGAGGTCTGGCTGCAAGACGTGCTGCGCGAGCGCCTGGGCTTCACCGGCGCCATCTTCAGCGACGACCTCAGCATGGCCGGCGCCCGCCGCGTGCCCGGCGTGCGGGGCGGCGCCGAGCTGAGCTACACCGAAGCCGCCGTCCTCGCCCTGCAGGCCGGCTGCGACATGGTCCTGCTGTGCAACCAGTCGCTCGACGGCGGGCGCGCCGTCGACGAACTGCTCGACGGCCTGCAGGCCGCCGCCGCCGCCGGCACCTGGCAGCCCCAGCCCGACAGCGAGGCCCGCCGCCTCGACCTGCTGCCCCAGACCGCCCCGCTGCCCTGGGACGAGCTGATGCAGCACCCGGTCTACCTGAGCGCGCTGGACCGCCTGCCCTGAGGCGCCGACCCCCCCTCGTCCCGAAGCCCCTGACCATGACGCTGCAGCCCACCCCCTTCCGCGCCGCCCTGGCCGGCCTGTTCTCGGCTCTGAGCTGGCCCCTGCTCTGGGCCCGCTTCGGCGGTGGCCCGGCCAGCGCGGGCCAGGTCGAGCTGATCGTCGCCACCTTGCTGCTGGTCGCCCTCCCGGCCCACCTCTTCGTGCTCGGCCTGGGCCCGGGCGCATCTCCCGGTGGCCGCCTCGACCGCGCGCTGCTGCTGCGTATCGGCGCCTGGCTGGCTGCCGCGGCCCTGGGCATGCTGCTCGCCCCGCTGATCCACGAGGCTGCCCCCGCGGCGGCCTGACCCAGCGGTGCGCTCCCACCCCGCCCCCGAGCTGCTGCATCTCCTCGACGCCGAAGGCCTGCAAGCCCTGCGCAGCGCCTGGGCCTGGCGCCTGGGCGAGGCCTGGCAGCCCCTGATGGCCAGCGTGATCGGCGACGTCTTCGTGCTCACCCCGGCCGGCAGCGTCTGGTGGCTCAGCACCGCCAGCGGCGACCTGGAGCAGGTGGCCGACAGCCCGGCCGCCTTCCGCGCCCGCCTGTCCGATCCCGAGGCCCAGGACGAATGGTTCCTGCCCGGCCTCGTCTACGCCCTGCGCGAGCACGGCAAGGAGCTGCTGCCCGGACAGCTCTACGGCTACAGCGTGCTGCCCGTGTTCGAAGGCGGCAGCTTCTCGGTCGAGAACATGTTGCCGGTGGACGCCGCCGCGCACTACACGCTCAGCGGCGAACTGCTGCGCGCCGCAGCCCGCCGCCGGCCGGGGGAGGCGCTGGGGGCGGTGTCCCTGGGGGACTGAGGCGCAGGCTGGGGGCCCTTCCTTATGCAGTTTTCGCCGGAGCTAAGGCGTAGATATTGGTTCGCTTTCTGAGTCGCGACCCAAAGAATCGAGGCTTCCTGAGCCGCGCCTCCGCGCAGCGATTGCCTTATGAACTTCCAACAGCTCCGCGCCGTACGCGAGACGGCTCGGTCGGGCTACAACCTGACCGAGGTCGCCCAGCTCCTGCACCTCTCGCAGCCCGGCATCAGCCGGCAGATCCGCGATCTGGAGGGTGAGCTCGGTTTCGAGATCTTCGTACGCGCCGGCAAGCGCCTGACCAAGCTGACGCCGCCCGGCGAAGCCTTGCTTCCAGTGGTCGAGCGCCTGTTGCTCGAGGCCGAGAACCTCAAGCGGGTCGCCGAGGACTTCACCGCCGTCACCACCGGCCGCCTGTCGATCGCAGCCACCCACTCCCAGGCACGCTACGCCCTGCCCACCGCAGTGCGCGACTTCCGCAAGCTTTATCCCCAGGTGAGCCTGACCATGCACCAGGGCTCGCCCAAACAAGTGGCCCAGATGCTCTTGTCGGGCGAAGCCGACATCGGCGTGGCCACCGAGGCCCTCGCCCAGTACGACCAGCTCGTGGCCTTGCCCTGCTACCGCTGGACGCACAGCCTCATCGTGCCACCGCAGCATCCCCTGCTGCAAAGCCATGAACCGGTCTCGCTGGAGCAACTGGTGGCCTTCCCCATCATCACCTACGAGCCGGGCTACACCGGCCGGGCCCACATCGATGAAGCCTTCCGTGTTGCCGGCCTGGTGCCAGACGTCGTGCTGAGCGCGATGGATGCTGACGTCATCAAGACCTATGTCGAGCTGGGCCTCGGCGTGGGCATCGTGGCCTCGATTGCCTACGACGAGGAACGAGACCGCAGTCTGCGTGCGATCGATGCACGCCATTTGTTCGAGATCAACCTCACCCGCCTTGCCGTGCGCCGTGGTAGCTGGCTGCGCGGCTTTGCCTACGATTTCATCGAGTCCTTCGCCCCGACGCTGAACCGCAAGCTGGTCGAGCGCTCCATGGCCGGCGATCCAATCGAGATCTAGGCCGGCCACTCGGCGGCTCAGGCCGCCGCGAAGCGCGTGATGCGCCGAGGTCTCAGATGCACTTCCGAGCCCGGTGCCAGGCCCAGGCTGTCACGCAGGACCTGGTACTCGCTGCGCGGCAGCTCGACATCGACATAGCCGGCCTCGTCACGGCGCCGGAACTCCAGCCGGGTGTTCGGGCCGACCGTCAGCACCTGGCCGAGCACCACCGGCAGGCTGCCCTCCTCCGGCTGGGCCAGGATCTGCAGCTCGTGCGGACGCACGTAGCTGACTTCGCCGGCCGGCGCGCCGGGCCCGTGGCCGAGGCGGCCATGGAAGAGGTTCACGTCGCCCAGGAAGTTCAGCACGAAGGGCGAAGCCGGATGGTCGTAGACCTGGTCGGGGGTGCCCTCCTGCTCGATGCGGCCCTCGTTCATCACGACCACTCGGTCGGCCACTTCCATGGCCTCCTCTTGATCGTGGGTGACGAAGACGCTGGTGACATGCACTTCGTCGTGCAGGCGGCGCAGCCAGCGGCGCAGTTCCTTGCGCACCTTCGCGTCGAGGGCACCGAAGGGCTCGTCGAGCAGCAGCACCTTGGGTTCGACGGCCAGGGCACGGGCCAGCGCGATGCGCTGGCGCTGGCCGCCGGAGAGCTGGTGCGGGTAGCGGTCGGCGATCCAGTCAAGCTGCACCAGCTTCAGCAGCTCCGTCACCTTCTTGCGGATGGCCGCCTCGCTGGGCCGGGTGGCCTTGGGCCGCACGCGCAGGCCGAAAGCCACGTTCTCGAAGATGCTCATGTGGCCGAACAGCGCATAGTGCTGGAACACGAAGCCGACCTGGCGCTCGCGCACGTCGGTGTGCGTCGTGTCCTGGCCGTGGAAGCGCACGCTGCCCGCGTCCGGCACCTCCAGGCCCGCGATGATGCGCAGCAGCGTGGTCTTGCCCGAGCCCGAGGGGCCGAGCAAGGCGACCAGCTCGCCGGAAGGGATGTCCAGGTTCAAGTCGTCGCAGACGACGGTCTTGCCAAAGGCCTTGCGCAACTGGCGGATCTCGATGCTCATCTCAGACTCCGTGAACGCCGGGCACACGGGCCGGGCGGGGGGATGCGGGGGTCGATGCCGGGGACGGTGCCGCCGCGAGGGGCTCCGGGGCCAGCGCGCCGGTGCCGCGCACCTCGGCCTTCACCCGCTGCTCGACCACGTACTTCAGCACCAGCGTGACCAGGGCCAGGCCGGCCAGCAGCGAAGCCACCGCGAAAGCGGCCGCGAACTGGTATTCGTTGTAGAGGATCTCAATGTGCAGCGGCATGGTGTTGGTCTCGCCGCGGATGTGGCCCGAGACCACGCTGACGGCACCGAACTCGCCCATCGCCCGGGCGTTGCACAGGATCACGCCGTAGAGCAGCGCCCACTTCACATTGGGCAGCGTCACGCGCCAGAAGATCTGCCAGCCGTTGGCCCCCAGCACGCGGGCGGCCTCCTCCTGCTCGATGCCCTGGGCCTGCATCAGCGGGATCAGCTCGCGGGCGATGAAGGGAAAGGTCACGAAGGTGGTGGCCAGCACGATGCCGGGGAGGGCAAAGATGACCTTCAGGTCATGGTCGCGCAGCCACTCGCCGAACCAGCCCTGCAGGCCGAAGATCAGCACATAGATCAGGCCGGAGATCACCGGACTCACGCTGAAAGGCAGGTCGATCAGCGTCAGCAGCAGGTTCTTGCCGCGGAAATCGAACTTGGCGATGCACCAGGCCGCCGCCACGCCGAAGACCAGGTTCAGCGGCACGCTGATCGCCGCGGCAATCAAGGTGAGCCGGATGGCCGACAGGGCGTCGGGCTCGGTGACCGCCGCCAGATAGACCTCGACGCCTTTCTTGAAGGCCTCGAAGAAGACGATGGTCAGCGGAACGAAGAGGAAGAAGGTGAGGAAGGCCAGGGCCGCGCCGATCAGGAGCCGACGCACCCAGGGGGGCTCGTGGGTGCTCTCCCGGAAGGGGGATGGGGTCAGGGTGGGGGCCGTCATGATGAGGGTGGGAAGGTGGCCCTCCAGCGGGCAGCGCGGGTCCGGCTCGGCCGGGCTGCAGACGTCGTCCGCTGGAGAGGAAGCGGCCGGAGCCGCTCTGGGAAAGGCCGTCAGCGACCCTGGCGGGCGCGGGTCCAGGCCTGCAGGCCGTTGATGGCCAGCAGCAGCGTGAAGGCGGTGACCAGCATCACCACCGCGATGGCCGTGGCGCCGGCGTAGTCATACTGCTCCAGCTTGGTGATGATCAGCAGGGGTGTGATCTCGCTGACCATCGGCATGTTGCCGGCGATGAAGATCACGCTGCCGTACTCCCCCAGGGCGCGGGCGAAGGCCAGCGCGAAGCCGGTGAGAAGGGCCGGCGACAGGATGGGGAAGATCACGTGGCGGAAGGTCTGCCAGCGGCTCGCACCCAGCGTGGCGGCCGCCTCCTCCAGCTCGCGGCTCAAGTCCTCCAGCACCGGCTGCAGCGTGCGCACGACGAAGGGCAGGCCGATGAAGGTCAGGGCCACGAACACCCCCAGCGGCGTGAAGCTGACCTTGAAAGGCAGCCACTGGCCGATCCAGCCGTTCTCGGCATACAGCGCCGTCAGCGCGATGCCGGCCACCGCGGTCGGCAGCGCGAAGGGCAGGTCCACCAGCGCATCGACGATGCGCTTGAGCGGGAACTCGTAGCGCACCAGCACCCAGGCCACGATCAGGCCGAAGAAGGCATTGAGCAGCGCCCCCGCCAGCGAGGCGCCGAAGGTCAGCTTGTAGGACGCCACCACCCGCGGCGAGCTGACCGTGTCCCAGAAGGCCGGCCAGGTCATGGTCGCGGTCTTCAGGAAGGCCGCGCTCAGCGGAATCAGCACGATGAAGCTCAGGTAGAGCACGGTGAAGCCCAGCGCCAGGTCGAAGCCCGGCAGCACGGTGTGACGCTTGAGCAGGGTGCGCGAGAAGATCATCCGGGACTCACTTCTGCTTGGCGCGCAGGATCACCTGGTCGTACAGGCCCCCGTCGTCGAAGTGGTCCTTCTGCGCCTTCTTCCAGCCGCCGAAGACCTCGTCGATCGTGAAGGTGCCCACCTTGGGGAAGGCCTTGGCGTACGCGGCCAGCACCTTCGGATCGCGCGGGCGCAGCGCATGCTTCGCGGCGATCGTCTGGCCCTCGGGCGACCACAGATGGCGCAGATAGGCCTCGGCCTGCTTGCGGGTGCCACGCTTGTCGACGACCTTGTCCACCACCGACACCGGGTTCTCGGCCAGCACGGTCCACCGCGGGTAGATCACGTCGAAGTCGTCGCCGAACTCGCGCTGGATCAGCGGCACCTCGCTCTCGAAGGTCACCAGCGCATCGCCGATCTTGCGCTGCGCGAAGGTCGTCGTCGCACCCCGTCCGCCGCCGTCGAGTACCGGCACATTGCGGAAGATGCGCTCGGCCAGGGCCTGCGCCGCCGCCGGCGACACGCCGTTCTTCAGCGCCGCACCCCAGGCGGCCAGGTAGGTGTAGCGGCCGTTGCCCGAGGTCTTGGGATTCGGAATGATCACCGAGACCCCACTGCGGCCCAGGTCCGTCCAGTCCAGGATCTTCAGCGGATTGCCCTTGCGCACCAGGATCACCGAGACCGAGGTCGTCGGCGCACTGTTGTTCGGCAGGCGCTTGGCCCAGTCCGCCGGGATCAGGCCACCGCGGTCGTGCAGGATGTCGATGTCATTGGCCTGGTTCATCGTGATGACATCGGCCTCCAGGCCCTCGGCCACGCTGCGCGCCTGCTTGCTGCTGCCACCGTGCGACTGCTTGAGCGTCAGCACCTCGCCGCTCGTCTTCTGCCAGTGGGCGGCGAAGGCGGCGTTGTAGTCCTTGTAGAACTCGCGCGAGACGTCGTAGCTGACGTTGAGCAGGCTGATATCGGCCGCTTGCGCGGCGGCCAGGGGCAGGGCCAGCAGCAGGCCGAGGACGGCCCGCCTGCCCGCCATGGGGATGCGTCCGGGCATGGCCGGCCTCACTTCTTGGTGTAGACCTGATCAAAGGTTCCACCGTCGGCGAAGTGCGTCTTCTGCGCCTTGGCCCAGCCGCCGAAGACTTCGTCGATGGTGAAGAGCGTCACCTTGGTGAACTGCTTGGCGTACTTGGCGGCAGCCTTCGCATCGATCGGACGGTAGTAGTTCTGGCCGGCCAGATCCTGGCCCACCGGCGAGTAGAGGAACTCGAGGTAGGCGGTGGCGACTTCGCGGGTGCCCTTCTTGTCGACCACCTTGTCGACCACGGTGACCGGCGGCTCGGCCAGGATGGACAGGCTGGGCACGACGACCTCGAACTTGTCCGGGCCCAGTTCCTTGGTGGCGAGGAAGGCTTCGTTCTCCCACGAAAGGAAGACGTCGCCGACACCCCGCTCGGTGAAGGTGACAAGCGAACCGCGTGCGCCGCTGTCGAGCACCGGGACGTTGGCCAGGATCTGGCCCACGAAGGCCTGCGCCTTCTTCTCGTCGCCGCCGAACTTCTTCAGCGCATAGCCCCATGCCGCCAGGTAGTTCCAGCGCGCGCCGCCGGAGGTCTTGGGGTTGGGGGTGATGACGGCCACGCCGGGCTTGACCAAGTCGTCCCAGTCCTTGATGCCCTTGGGGTTGCCCTTGCGCACCAGGAACACGATGGTCGAGGTGTAGGGCGCACTGTTGTGCTTCAGTCGCTTCTGCCAGTCGGCAGGGATGAGCTGGGCCTTGGCATGCAGTTCGTCCACGTCATAGGCCAGGGCCAGGGTGACCACATCGGCCTCCAGGCCGTCGATCACCGAGCGGGCCTGCTTGCCCGAGCCGCCGTGCGACTGCTTGATGGTGACGGTGTCGCCGGTCTTGGCCTTCCAGTGGGCTGCGAAGGCCTTGTTGAAGTCGACGTAGAGCTCGCGCGTCGGGTCGTAGGACACATTCAGCAGGGTGATGTCCTTGGCGAAGGCGGTGGCGGCCAGCAGACCGACGGACAGGCCGATCAGGGCGCGACGCAGGGCGCGGGACAGGGAGGGAAGGGATTGCATGCGAGGAAGACAGGTTGGGAGTAGGTGCACGGATGCTAGGGACGGCTTTGGCATGCGGGAACGAAGTCTTGAGCGCATGTTTATGCGGTCGGTGCATGAAGGCCGCTGCCTTCATGCCGGTCTACACCGCGAAGGACCACTCGCGCCAGTCGGCCAGTTCGGGGCGCTGCTCGCGGGCAAGCTGCTGGCGCATCGCCCGGACCCAGGCGCTGGCGAGGGGCAAGGTGGCATGGCCGGATTCGGCATTGATGTGCCCCGCGAGCCCCAGGGAGACCCAGTGCGCGCCCCAGCGACGAGCCAGGCTGCGGGCACCCTCCAGGCTCATCCAGGGGTCGTTCTCGCTGCCGACCAGCACGCTGGGCAGTGGCAGTGCGGCCTCGGGCACGGCCTGTTCAAGGCCGAAGCGTGCTGGTGAGGCCGGCGCCACCATCATGGCCGCGACGATCGGGGAATCCGGGTCGTCGACCAGGTGACGTGCCAGGGCCACGCAACCGAAGCTGTGCGCAACCGCGAGCCACAGACTTTCCGGTTCAGCGCGCAGGGTGGTCTCGATGCGGGCGCTCCAGCGATTGAGGTCGGGTGTGCTCCAGTCGTCCTGCACCACCCGACGCGCCCCGCGCTGCTGCCGCTCCAGCCAGCTCTGCCAGTGCCCCGGACCGCTGTTACGCAGCCCCGGCACGACCAGCAGCCGCACCTGGCGGCGCGGTGGATGACGCAGGCTGGGCATTTCAGAGCGCAGCGATCGAGACCTCGGTCGACTTGACCAGGGCGATCACCTCCTTGCCGACGGTCAGGCCGAGGTCGCGGACCGAGCGGGTGGTAATGACCGAGGTCACCACTAGGCCTGCCGGAGTCTCGACATCGATCTCGGAAACGACCGGGCCTTCCAGGATCTCCCGGATGCGGCCGCGGAACTGGTTGCGGACGTTGATGGCGCTGATGCTCATGGTGCGGGGGGATGAAACCTGAGAAGGCTTCACTGTAGGAAGGCCGACCCGGCGCACCAAGCGTGGTTTGTGCCTCAGCTCATGAGCCTTTGGCATGAAGGCACCCGGGAACCTGCCGCTACCGAGCGTCTCGCCAAACCAACCTAGTCGAGCAACTTAGGCCGTCCCGTCTACGCCCGCTTTACAACAGCACAGCTTGGCTAGTAGACGAGCTGGAAGCGACCCATCACCACGTCCTCGGTCTGTCGGTCGGCGCCACCAGGCGCCCCACCTTGATAGCGGGTGCGATTGACGTCGAGCGACCATTTGACTTGGCGATTAACGTGCCAACTCAGTCCTAGGCCTAGGTTCTGCGCACGCCGAGCCGCGACGTCCGGGCTGGCAAAGCGAGTTAGACCGCCCTCAAATGCCCTCGGGTCGATGCGTAGCCCTGAGGCACGGAGCCCGAGCTCCAAAGCGGATTCGCTCCCCGTAAGCTGCACGCCACGAAAGGTGATGGGTTGCCCGGTTGGCACCCAGGACAGGGTGACGTCATACGCTGTGTGACGCAGTCGCCGGGTCTGACTTTCGCGTTGAAGCACCTGCTCCGATACGCCCAGCTCCGCAACAAATCCAGCATTTCTGTGGAAATAGCTCAGCTGGGGGAAGAGCCGTCGGTGATGCCCGTCAGCAACTACCCCGCTGCTGTATGCGAAGAACTCTTCTTGCGCTGCTGAACGGTAGCGGGGAAGGCTGGCAGACGCAGCGGCGCCGGGGCCTTCGGAGCGCTTGCGCCCGGCCGTGGCACTCACCCCGAACCCGAGGCCGTTGAGTAGGCTCGACTCGTTGCGGAAAGGCTCGAAGAACACCCGCGCATGGACCTCCTTGCCGCCGTCATCGCGCAGAGCGACATCCCGACCGTCGGCGGCGCCGTTGAACAGGCCCAGTACAAACTGCGCCCCGCCACTGAACGCTTGGCCATACCAAGCCAGACCAAGATCGCGATTAGGGGCCAGTTCATTGGCCAAGCCCCGCTCCACCAGGGGCAGAGCTGTGGCAACCCGCAGCCGATCCAGGCTAATCGCGCTCTTCTGCTTCCCTACGCGCAGAAAACCGGTCCGGCCGGTCGGTATGTCGACGAAAGCATCGAGCAGGGCTACGTTTGCCCCGGTCCCGTTGCCGCTGAGTTCCGGCGCGATCCGAAAGCCCAACCCAGCGAACTGGCCGGAAAGGGTGGGGCGGATCCGGCGCAGCAGGAAGCCGTCCTCCAGCTTGGATCCGGTGGCAGTCTCGCCCTCCAGGAACAACCGGCTGTCGAGCTGGACCATGGCGCTGAAGCGCAGTTCGTTCCCGCGCTCTGCATCGACCAGAGCGAAGCCGCCATCTGGGGTTGGCTTAACTAATGAGGATGACGGTCCGGGCGCCTTTGGCACGCTTGGAACGGTGGGAACGGCATGGGCGGCAGCTCGGATTTGCTCTGCGGAGGCCCTGGCCTCAGCAAGGGCATGCTCTAAGTCATGCAAGCGCTGCTCGAGGGCCCGCAGCCGTGCGTCTTCGGCCCGGGCTTCGCCCAGTGCAAGGCTGACCAAGATTCCGAGCACAGCCGATGACCGGCGGGTAAGGGATGGAGGGGTGAAAGAGGGCATGAGAACTCCAGGCTGGGATTTCTCATGGTCCGCAGGTCCTTCGTGAGGCTGAAGCGAAAAAGTGTTGCGTGTTGCTGCGGAAACTGATGTAACGAGTAGTTCATCTAGCTTTCATGCTGCCCGGTCGCGGATGTCAGGTGCAGGTACGTAAGCGCTCGATGTTGCCCTTGCTTTGCGTCTCTCAGTGCAGTGCTCGGCCAAGCCGAACGCTGGTGGTACGAGCGACCCGTAACCGCGTGTTCAGTTGGCTCGATCCCTCCGCACATTGCACCTGGCCGACGACCTGATGCCCCCCCATTTCTTCACTCGCAGGATGGCGCCCGCTGCCTGGAGGTGCCGAGCGCGCGCCTCCGCAGGCTCTCATGCGTGTGTTCAGGGCGGCGGCGCCAGCCGCCCCAGCAGTTCCACTGCCCCCGAGGGCTGCGCGCGCAGCAGCAGGCCTTCGCCCGAGCTGGCGCCGCCCAGGCCCAGGTCGGACAGCACGAACATGTGGGTCACCCAGGCTTCGAAGCGGCCGGGCTGCTGGCGGGCTTCGGCCAGGGCCTGGCGCAGGGCGGCCAGGTTTTCGGCGTTGCTGCTTTCGCGGGCGCCGTAGGGCGAGCCGAGTGCGGGCCAGGCTTCGGCCATGCCGAAGGCGAGCCGGGCGGTGTCCAGGCAGCGGCACCAGGGGCTGCTGCGCACGCGCGCCGGGCGCAGGCCGCGGGCTTCGAACCAGGCGCCGATCTGGCGGGCCTGGGCGCGGCCGGCGTCCGAGAGATTGCGCTGGCTGCGGCAGTCGTCCAGGGTGAAGCCGGGCGGATCGAAGGTGCCGGGCGCGAGCGCATGGCGGAAGGCGATGACCACGCCGCCTTCGCGCAGCCGGGCCGCCAGCTCGTCCGGCCCGAGCGCTGCGGCGCGCAGCGGCAGCCCGGCCAGCCAGGCGCCGCCGCCGGCGGCCAGGCCGGCGCGCAGCAGGCGGCGGCGGCCGGCCGCGCGGGGCTCAGGCCGGCTGGAAGGCATAGCCCTCGCCTTGGGCGACGATGCGGCCAAAGGCCGGGAAGGGGAAGTGGTAGCCGCCGACCAGGGCCCGGCTTTCAACCACGCGCTGCAGGGTGGCACGCCGCACGCGGCGTGCGGCCTCGGCGTCCATGTCGAAGCTGACGGCCCAGTCGGGGTTGCGGGCGAAGAGCGCCGGCACATTGGTGAGGTCGGCCACGTAGACGAAGGTCTGGCCGGCGGACTGCAACTCGAACAGGGTGTGGCCCGGGGTGTGGCCGAAGGCGGCGACCGAGCGCAGGCCCGGCGCCAGCTCGCTGCCGGGCGTGAAGCGCTGGAGCTGCCCGGCCGGCAGGTCGGAGAAGACGCGCCGCGCGACCTGGAAGCCGCCGCGCTGGGCCTCGGGCCGGGCGTTCATCGCCGCCTCGTCCATCCAGAAGGCGTGCTCGGGCTCGGGCACCAGCACCTGGGCGCGCGGGTAGACGAGGCTGCCGTCCTTGCGGCGCAGGCCCTGGATGTGGTCGCCGTGGTAGTGGCTGATCAGCACGGTGTCGATGTCGCCGGGCTGGAAGCCCGCGGCGGCCAGGTGGCCGAGCAGGCGGCCGGTGCTCGGGCCGCCGTGCTCGCCGAAGCCGGTGTCCAGCAGGATGCGGCGGCCGCCGCTGTTCACCAGGAAGGCGGTGAAGGGGATGTCGATGTGCCCGGTCGGCAGGCCCTGGCGGGCCAGCAGTTCGCGCACTTCGGCCAGGGGCGCGTTCTTCACGAACTCCTCGCCCAGGGGGCGGCGGGCGATGCCGTCGTTGAGGGCGATCACCTCGGCCTCGCCCACCTTCATGCGGCGGAAGCCGGGCGTGGGCAGGCTGGGCGTGCCCAGCTCGGCCGCCGCCTGGGCCCAGGCGCCCGGGGCTGCGAGCCAGGCCAGCGGGGAGGCGGCGGCGGCCGACAGGCCGGCGGCAAGAAGGTGGCGACGTTGCATGGCAGGGGTGGCGGGGCCGGGAGTGGATGGGTGCCACGATGATGCGGCCCACCCCCTGCCTTTGCCCGGCGCGGGATTTCGCGCCGGAACCTGTCCCCCCAAAGAACAAGGCCCCGCAAGCGGGGCCTTGGAGCGAGCGGGCCGCCGCGGGGCGGCGGCGGCAGCGGATCAGCTTTCGAAGGGCAGCTTGAGCTCGCCGAGGTCCTTGCGGGTCTCGACCAGGACCAGCGGACCTTCGTCCAGCAGGACCGGCGGCTTGGGCTCGCGCGGCACATGCACCGGCGCCGGGGTGGCGGCGATGGCGGCTTGCACCTCGGCGATCTTGGCCGCGTCGGACTGCACCCATTCCAGGCCAGCCCCGCGGGCCACGCCTTCGAGTTGCTCGATGGGCAGCGTGTAGCGGGGCAGGGCGGGGGCCGCCGGGGCGGGTGCGGCCTGGGCGACCGGCGCAGCCACTGCGGCGGGCGCTTCGGCGACGGCCTCGACCGGGGCAGCGGCGGGCGCAGCAGCCGCCTGGACCGGTACCGGCTCGGCCAGGGGCGCGGGCTCGGGCGCTTCGATCGGCGCGGGGACCGGCTCCGCAGCCGGGATGCGCGCTTCTTTAGCGGCCGGCGACGCAGCCGGCTCGGCCGAGGCGCTGCCGCGATCGTCCCACCAGGCGCCGGCAGCGGGGGCCGGCGAGGCGGCTTGCGCCGGTGCCGCGGTGTCGGCGGTTTCGGCAGCTTCCGCGCGATCGACGGCGCCGTCGCTGCCGGCTTCGGCCGGACGATCACCTTCGGGGCGGCCTTCACCGTCGCGGCGGCGGCCACGGCCCCCGCGGCGCGGGCGGCGGGCTTCGCCGGATTCGCTGCCCTCGGCCTCGCCACCCGCTTGCGGGCCGGCATCGTCTTGCGCGGCTTCGGCCGGCTGGCCGTCCAGCGCGGCTTCGGCGCCTTCGGTGATCGGGCTGTCCTCGCTGCCTTCCGGACGTTCGCTGCGTTCGCCACGGCCGCGGCCGCCGCGACGGCGACGGCGGCCGTTGCGCTCGCTGGCCTCGGCCTGGGCGGCGGCGTCGGCGCCTTCGGCGGCGGGTCCGACGGCGCTCAGCATGTCCAGCGCGACGGGGCTGCCGTCCTGCAGGGCCTCGACCGGGGCGGCGGTTTCGCTGCGGCGCTCGCCGCGTTCGGCACGCTCACTGCGCTCGGCACGCTCACCGCGCTCGCCACGTTCGCCCCGTTCCGGGCGCTCACCACGCGGCGGGCGGCGGTCTTCGCCCGAGCGGGCCTCGGGCGCGGCTTGCGCGCTGCCCTCGGCTTCGCTGCGCGGGCCGCGCGGGCGGCCGCCGCGGGCTTCGCCGCGTTCGGCCCGGTCCGGGCGCTCGCCGCGTTCGGGACGCTCGCCGCGCTCCGGACGATCGCCCCGTTCACCCCGTTCGCTACGTTCACCACGCTCACCCGCGCGCTCGCCATTGCGACCCTCGCGACCGCCGCGGCGGTCGCCGTTGCGGCCCTCGCGGCCTTCGCGACCGTCAGCCGGCTTGGCGGGGGCCGGGCTGCCGACCGGGGCCGGCGCGGCAGCCGGGGCGGCGTCCGGCGTGGCCGCCGGGGCGCCGAAGAGGCGCTTGAGCCAGCCGAAGAAGCCGCCGCCCGAAGCGGCTGCCACCACGGCCGGAGCCGCCGCAGCCGCCACGATCGGCGCGGGCGCCGGGGCGGGGGCAACAAACGCCACCGGGGCCGGCGCGGGCGCCGCGACCGGCGCCGGCTGGTCGGGCAGCACGCCCTTGAGCACCGGCTCCTGCTTGGCCTTGGTCTTCTCGCGCCGGCTGATCGAGACTTCGTCCTCCGGCTCCTCGATCATGGTGTAGCTGGCCTGCAAGTTCTCCAGGCGCGGATCGTCGTGGCGCAGGCGTTCGAGCTTGTAGTTCGGCGTCTCCAGGTGCTTGTTGGGCACCAGCAGCACGGTGGTGCGCTGCTTCAGCTCGATCTTGGTGATCTCGGTGCGCTTCTCGTTGAGCAGGAAGCTGGTCACCTCAACCGGCACCTGCACATGGACGGCGGCGGTGCCTTCCTTCAGGGCCTCTTCCTGGATGATGCGCAGGATCTGGAGCGCCGAGGATTCGGTGTCGCGGATGTGGCCGGTGCCGTTGCAGCGCGGGCAGGTGATGTGGCTGCCTTCGCTCAGCGCGGGGCGCAGGCGCTGGCGGCTCATCTCCAGCAGGCCGAACTTGCTGATGGGGCTGAACTGCACGCGGGCGCGGTCGTTGCGCAGCGCATCGCGCAGGCGGGTCTCGACCTCGCGGCGGTTCTTGGACTCCTCCATGTCGATGAAGTCCACGACGATCAGGCCGCCCAGGTCGCGCAGGCGGGCCTGGCGGGCGATCTCGTCGGCGGCTTCGAGGTTGGTCCGCGTCGCGGTTTCCTCGATGTCGGTGCCCCGGGTCGAGCGGGCCGAGTTCACGTCGACCGAGACCAGGGCCTCGGTGTGGTCGATGACGATGGCGCCGCCGCTGGGCAGGTTGACGGTGCGGCTGAAGGCCGTCTCGATCTGGTGCTCGATCTGGAAGCGGCTGAACAGCGGCGCGTCATCGCGGTAGCGCTTGACGCGATGCGCGGTGTCCGGCATCACGTGCAGCATGAACTGCTTGGCCTGCTCGTAGATGTCGTCGGTGTCGATCAGGATCTCGCCGATGTCCGCGGTGAAGTAGTCGCGGATCGCGCGGATGACGAGCGAGCTTTCCTGGTAGATCAGGAAGGCGCCCTTGCCGCCGGTGGCATCGTCGATCGCCGTCCAGAGCTTGAGCAGGTAGTTCAGGTCCCACTGCAGCTCGTCGGCCGTGCGGCCGATGCCGGCGGTGCGGGCGATCAGGCTCATGCCCTTGGGGTAATCGAGCTGTTCGAGGTTCTCCTTGAGCTCCTCGCGCTGCTCGCCCTCGATGCGCCGGCTGACGCCGCCGCCGCGCGGGTTGTTGGGCATCAGCACCAGGTAGCGGCCGGCCAGGCTGACGAAGGTGGTCAGCGCGGCGCCCTTGTTGCCGCGCTCTTCCTTCTCGACCTGGACGACGAGGGACTGGCCCTCCTTGATCACGTCCTGGATGCGGGCGTTCTTGGCCTCGACGCCTTCCTTGAAATAGCTGCGCGCGATTTCCTTGAAGGGCAGGAAGCCGTGGCGGTCCTCGCCGTAGTCGACGAAGCAGGCTTCCAGCGAAGGCTCGACGCGGGTGACGACGGCCTTGTAGATGTTGCCCTTGCGCTGTTCGCGCCCTTCGATCTCGGTTTCGAAGTCGAGCAGCTTCTGCCCGTCGACGATGGCCAGGCGCCGCTCTTCCGGCTGCGTGGCATTGATCAGCATGCGTTTCATCTGACATCTCCCGACCGCCCTCGGGGGGCGGCCGACTCGGCCCCGGCCGCTGCCGAAGCAGGCGGAACGGGGTGGGCGGCCTGCCGGTCCTGTCCGCGGAATGCGGACAGGGGCAGGCCCGTCGATGCACGAAACGACGTCAGACGCCGGAAGGAATCGCCCTGGACGAGCCGGCGGGCCGCAAGGCCCGACCGGATCGCGTTGGCACGAGCGTCGCCCCGGGGCGGTGGGATCAGGATGCGCGGCCGGGCACGCGGTGCGGCTCGGCGGCGTCGGGTCGGCCCGCATCCCGGCGCGACGCAATGCCGGCGCCCCGCGCCGCACGGGGCGGGGCAGGGCGGCGGGCAGGCGCGAGGAGGGGGTGGGTCGACTTCATCCGGATGGATCCGGTTCGGGGGCGGGACGCGGGCGGCAGCCGCATGCAACCGGCCGGGTGGGCCGGGGCGGCGCGGCTGCCGCCGGGAAACCTTGTTTCGGAGGGTCTGGGCATCGGTTCTGCCGCTGCGGCACCGGATCCACCGTTCGCTTTGGGAGACGGTCTGACCGGGCCGACGCAGCGTTGCATCACCTCAAAGTGGCGCCACCAGCGGTGGCGCGGTGTCCGGGGCGCGGCGCGAGCGCCGGTAAACTCAGGCGAATCAAACACTTACGGCGCGCTTGTGGACCGACGGATTATAGGTGGCCGCAGCGCCCGTTCGAAGCCGCTGAATACGGTGTCGCGCGGGGCGTCCTCCGCCCCGCCCGCGCCCCGGGCGCAGGCCCCGGCCGCCCCGCGCACCGCCGCGCCGGAGCCTGCGGTGCAGTGGGTCGAGGTGGGCGAGGCGGGCGACGGCCAGCGGCTCGACAACTTCCTCATCCGTACCCTCAAGGGCGTGCCCAAGACCCATGTCTACCGCATCATCCGCAGCGGCGAGGTGCGGGTGAACAAGGGCCGCGCCTCGGCCGACACCCGGCTGGCCCGCGGCGACAGCGTGCGGCTGCCGCCGGTGCGGGTGGCCCAGCGCGGCGAGGCGGCCGGCGAGGCCCCGGCCCCGCCGCGCGAGTTCCCGGTCGTGCATGAGGACGAGGCCCTGCTGGTGATCGACAAGCCGGCCGGCGTGGCCGTGCACGGCGGCAGCGGCGTGAGCTTCGGCGTGATCGAGCAATTGCGCCGCGCCCGGCCCGGCGCCGCGATGCTGGAACTGGTGCACCGGCTCGACAAGGAGACCTCCGGCCTGCTCATCGTCGCCAAGAAGCGCCAGGCCCTGGCCCTGCTGCAAGAGCAGCTTCGCCAGCGCGAGACCGGCAAGACCTACGCCGCCCTGGTGCAGGGCGACTGGCCGGCGCGGCTGAAGGTGATCGACGTGCCGCTGCACAAATACCTGGACGGCGAGGGCGAGCGCCGCGTGCGCGCCACCACGCCGGAGGATCCCGGGGGCAAGCGCTCGATCACCCTGGTGCGGGTGATGCAACGCTTTGCCGGCTACACCCTGCTCGACGTGACCCTCAAGACCGGCCGCACCCACCAGATCCGCGTGCACCTGGCCAGCGCCGGCCACCCCATCGTCGGCGACGACAAGTACGGCGATTTCGCCCTCAACAAGGCCCTGGCGCGGGGCGAGCAGCCCGGCGTCGCCCTCCGTTTCGAACGCATGTTCCTCCACGCCCGACGCCTGAGCTTCACCCACCCGGTCCAAGGCGAGACCCTGAATCTGGAGGCCCCGCTGCCGCCCGCCTGCGCCGCCCTGCTCGCCGCGCTGCCGCCCGCCGCCGACCGGCCGGAGGCCGCATGAGCCCCGCCCCGCGCCGCTTCGAGCTGATCGTCTTCGACTGGGACGGCACGCTCTACGACTCCACCGCGCTGATCGTCCAGGCCCTGCGCGCGGCCTGCGCCGACGTCGGCCAGCCGGTGCCCAGCCCCGAGGCCGCCAGCCATGTGATCGGCCTGGGCCTGCACGAGGCCCTGCGCCAGGTCGCCCCCGGCCTGCCGGCCGCGCAGATTCCCGAACTGGTGGCCGCCTACCGGGTGCACTACCTGGCCCAGCAGCACGGCCTGAGCCTCTTCCCCGGCACGATCGACATGCTCGACGGCCTGCGCGCGCGTGGCCATCGCCTGGCGATTGCCACCGGCAAGTCGCGCCGCGGCCTGGACGAGGTGCTGGCCCTGCCGCCCGGCCAGGGCGCGCCGGCCGACCGCCGGCTCGGCCATTACTTCGAGGCCAGCCGCACCGCCGACGAGACCCAGAGCAAGCCGCATCCGCGCATGCTGCTGGAGCTGATCGAGCACTGCGGTGTGCGTGCCGAGCACACCTTGATGGTCGGCGACACCAGCCACGACCTGCAGCTCGCGGCCAATGCCGGCACCGCCGCCCTGGCCGTGGGCTATGGCGCCCATCCGCCGGAGCAACTGCGCGCCCTGTCGCCGCTGGCCGTGCTGCCCACGATGCAGGCCCTCAGCCAGTGGCTGCGCGAGCAGGCCTGAGGCTGTTCAAGTGAGCGTGCACTCTCGCGGCAAGCCTCTGTGTCGAAGCGACGAGCTGCCAGAGCGCGGCAAGGCCCAGCGTTTCGAGCTGCTTCTTGCCGACGGCCTGCCGCAAGCCGCCTTCGTGCTGCGGGTCGACGGCGTGCTGCGCGCCTACCTGAACCGCTGCGCGCACCAGCCGGCCGAGCTGGACTGGACCCCCGGCGCCTTCTGGGATGCCGAGGGCCGCGAACTCGTCTGTGCCCTGCACGGCGCCGCCTACGAGCCGCACAGCGGCCGCTGCCTGGGCGGGCCCTGCGGTCGCGGCCGCTTGCAGCCGGTGGACGTGATGGAAACCGGCGGTTGGGTCTACGGCCCGCCGCATGCCGCCCCGGCCCCTGACGACGACAATCCCGACACCCCTTCGAGACCCTCCGGCCATGCAAGCTGACGACGCCTCCTCCCCCTCCCCGACCCCGCCCGGGTCGGCGGCTTCGCCCTTCGACGAGATGGCCCGCGTCTGGCTGGCCGATCGCAAGCGCGAGCGCCGCTGGCGCACGATCTGGCGCCTGCTGTGGCTGCTGCTGGCCACGGCCGTCCTGCTCGGCACCCTGGCCGATGCCCGCCGCAGCGCCGCGCCCAGCGGCCCGCATACGGCCCTGGTCGAGGTACGCGGCGTGATCGATGCCGAGGGCGAGGCGACGGCCGACGGCATCAATGCGGCCCTGCGTAGCGCCTTCGAGGACCGGGGCGCCCGCGCGGTGGTCATGCGCATCAACTCGCCCGGCGGCAGCCCGGTGCAGGCGGGCCTGGTCTATGACGAGATCCAGCGCCTGCGCAAGCTGCACGACAAGAAGCTCTACGCCGTCTGCGAGGAGCTGTGTGCCTCGGCCGCTTACTACATCGCGGCGGCGGCCGACGAGGTCGTCGTCGACAAGGCCTCGCTGGTCGGCTCCATCGGCGTGTTGATGGACGGCTTCGGCTACACCGGCGTGATGGACAAGCTCGGCGTCGAGCGCCGCCTGCTGACGGCCGGGGCCAACAAGGGCTTCCTCGATCCCTTCACGCCGATGAGCGAGGCCCACCGCGCCTACGCGCTGGCCACGCTGGACCAGATCCACCAGCAGTTCATCGAGGCGGTCAAGGCCGGCCGGGGCGAGCGGCTGAAGATCACGCCCGACACCTTCAGCGGCCTGTTCTGGAACGGCCAGTCGGCCCTGGAACAGGGCTTGGTCGACCGCATCGGCAGCCTGGACCAGCTCGCCCGCGAGGTGATCGGCGCCGAGGAAATCATCGACTACACGCCCAAGGAAAACCTGGCCGAGCGCTTTGCGCGCCGCTTCGGCGCGGCGGCCGGTGGGGCGGTGGTCGAGGCGATGCGCGGCCTGCCGACGCTGCGCTGAGCCTTCGCGGGGCGGCGCCCCGCGGTGCCGCCGGCCTCAGCCGAGCTGCTGGGCCCGCTGGCGGGCGGCTTGCTCGGCGGCGAAATCGCCGAACTCGCGGGCGAGGTGCGCCTCGCCGTGTTCGAGGATGAAGTAGCGGAAGGCCTCGGCCAGCGGCGACATGGTCTTGGCCAGGGTGTGGACCACATGCCAGCGCCGCACCAGCGGCAGGCCCTCGATGTCCAGCACCGCGATGCGCTTGCTGCGCAGCTCCAGGCCGATGGTGTGCAGGGACAGGAAGCCCAGGCCCATGCCGGCCATCACGGCCTGCTTGATGGTCTCGTTGCTCGACATCTCCATCACCACCGAGGGGCTGATGCGGACGTCGTCGAAGAACTGCTCCATGGCCGCACGCGTGCCCGAGCCGGGCTCGCGCACGATGAAGCCCTGGTTGGCCAGGGCCACCGGCGGCAGGCGGCCGTGGGCCAGCAGGGCATGGTCCACCGGGCAGGCCACCACCAGCGGATGCACGGCGAAGGGCTCGGCGCGGGTGGCCAGCTCCTTGGGCGGGCGGCCCATCACGGCCAGATCGCATTCGTTGTCGTTGAGCGCGGCCACCAGGGTCTCGCGGTTGCCGACGAGCAGGCGGATGTCGATTTCGGGATGCTCGCTGCGGAAGCGTGCAAGCAGTTTCGGCAGGAAGTATTCGGCGGTGCTGACCATGCCGATCACCAGCCGGCCCGAGCGCAGGCCGCGGAAGCGCGCCACGGTGTCTTCGGCGTCCTTGAGCGTCGCGAGGATCTTGCGCGCATGGACCAGCAGGTATTCGCCGGTCACCGTCAGCGAGACGCTGCGGCCCGAGCGGTCGAAGAGCGGCAGGCCGACCTGACCTTCCAGCTCCTTGATCTGCATGGACACCGCGGGCGGGGTCAGGTGCAGCTCTTCAGCGGCCTTGGCGAAGCTGCCCAGCCGCGAAGCGGCCGCAAAGCAGCGCAGCTGGCGGAGGGTGACGTTGCGCATCGGTACAGGGCTCGGGCTCGGGGGGGCCGGCAGCTCGGCCGGCAGGAAGACGCCGATGGCGCTTCAGAAGGTGTACCGGTCAGTCGCTCTTAAGTGACCGTGCACTTCTTCTGACTGTACCTAAGCCTTCCGCGGACATATGGTTGCGTCATGCCGGAAGTGGAACGATCCGGCGCCAGTTTTTGTGCCTGTTCCGGCTTCGGCAATCGCCCGCGGTCGCCTTGCACTCCCCGGTGTCGGGAGGGAGCTGCAAGCCTCGGCAAGGACCATCCGGTCGTGCCGTGAGGAACTTGGTTGCGGGTCCCGTCGCTGGTCACCCACCACGACTTCATTGGATCCCTGCCAGCACGACCGTCGGGTCACCCCCGCCGGGCCGTGGTCCAGGCACGTTTTCTTCCGATCGGCCGGGCGTGGATGCAGGCGCATCCCGGCCCGGCGGTCCACCGCCCGGTGTCCCGCATCCGTTACGCTAGACGCCGTCGGGCCGCATCGGTGCCCGCGAGGAGGAGACCGCGCATGTACCTGGGCCGCACCACGCTGTCGAAGTTCCTGATCGAGGAACTGCGCGGTGGCAGTGGGGACTCGGACCTCGGCGCCCTGCTCGTCGACGTCGCTGCCGCCGTCAAGGCCATCGCAGCCATGGTGGGCAAGGGTGCGCTGGGTTCGCAGGGCCTGGCTGCGCCGGGGGCTGCCGTGGCCCCGATCGACCCGTCCGACCAGGCCCGCCAGACCCTGTTGCAGGCTTGCGAATGGGGCGGCCTCGTCGCCGGCATGGCCGCGCCGGCCCTGGAGGCGCCCTACACCCTGCCGCCGCAGTACCAGCGCGGCCCCTTCCTGCTGCTCTTCGAGGCGCTCGAGGATTCACGCGACCGGCTGGGCAATGCCGCAGTCGGCACCCTTTTCTCGGTGCTGCGCCATGCGGGTGGGGCCCCGCCCGAGCCGACCTCTTTCCAGCAGGCCGGCGTGCAGCAGCTTGCGGCCGGCTATGCCCTCTACGGTCCGGCGACCATGCTGGTGCTGACGGTGGGCCGCGGCACCCACGGCTTCACGCTGGACCGCGAGGTCGGCAATTTCATCCTGACCCATCCGGACCTGCGCATCCCGGCCGAAGGCGGCGAATGCGCGATCGACACCAGCCACGAACGCTTCTGGGAGCCGCCCCTGCGCCGCTACGTGCGCGAGTGCAAGGCCGGCCGCGCGGGCGAGCGCGGCCGCGACTTCTCGCTGCGCTGGATCGACAGCACCGTGGCCGCGGTGCACCGCGTGCTCACCGTCGGTGGCGTGTTCATGGTGCCGCGCATGCGGGCCGATCCCGATGCCCCGGTCGACGAGGCGCTTCCGCAGGACACCCTGCCCCTGCACCAGCTCTGCGGCGTGAACCCCGTGGCCCTGCTGATCGAGCAGGCGGGCGGGCTGGCATCCACCGGCCGCGGCCGGGTGCTTGAGGTCGAGCCCAAGGCCCTGCATGCCCGGGTGCCCGTGATCCTGGGCTCACGCGATGAGATCGAGCGCATCGAGCGCTACCACGCCGAGCATGACAGCGGGACCGACGAGGCCTACGTCAGCCCGCTCTTCAACCAGCGCTCGCTCTACCGTGCCGAGGTCCGGCGCGGTTCGTCCCGCGGCTTCGGCCGCCAGCCCTGATCCGATCCACCCATCCTCGAAATGTCTCGTCGCCATCCCATCATCGCGGTCACCGGCTCCTCCGGGGCGGGCACCACCACCGTGATGAACAGCTTCGCGCACATCTTCCGGCGCGAGGGCGTGCAGGCGCAAATCGTCGAAGGCGATGCCTTCCACCGCCACGACCGCGCCGCCATGCGCGAGGCGGTTCGCGCGTCCGAGGCCGAGGGCGAGCATTACCTCTCGCACTTCGGGCCGGATGCCAACTTGCTGCCCCGGCTCGCCGCCTGCTTTGCCGACTACGGCCGCAGCGGCCAGGGCGAGATCCGCAACTATGTGCACGACGAGGACGAGGCCGAGATCCACGGCGCGCCGCCCGGCACCTTCACGCCCTGGCGGCCGATCACGCCGGGCAGCGACCTGCTGTTCTACGAGGGCCTGCACGGCGGCTATGTCGGGCCGGATGCCGACATCGCCCAGCATGTGGACCTGCTGATCGGCGTCGTGCCCATCATCAACCTGGAGTGGATCCAGAAGCTGCATCGTGACGGCACCTTGCGTGGCTACTCGCGCGAGGCGATCACCGACACCATCCTGCGTCGCATGCCGGACTACGTGCATCACATCTGCCCGCAGTTCAGCCGCACGCATGTCAACTTCCAGCGCGTGCCCACGGTCGACACCTCCAATCCCTTCATCGCCGCGGACATTCCCAGCGCCGACGAGAGCATGGTGGTGATCCGCTTCGCCGACCCCAAGGGCATCGACTTCCCCTACCTGCTGTCCATGCTGCAGAACAGCTGGATGAGCCGGCCCAACAACATCGTCGTGCCCGGCGGCAAGATGGGCCTGGCGATGCAGCTCATCTTCACGCCCATGGTGCTGCGGCTGATGGACCTCAAGCGCCGCATCTAGGCGGGGCACCTTCCGATGCGCTTTCGCCCCATCCCGCGTCCGCCGCTGGCCGCGCTGATCTTCGATGTCGACGGCACCCTGGCGGAGACCGAGCGCGACGGTCACCGCGTCGCCTTCAACGAGGCCTTCGCCGTCTGCGGCCTCGATTGGCACTGGGACGATGCCACCTACGCCCACCTGCTCGGCGTGACTGGCGGCATGGAGCGCATGCTTGCCTGGTGGGCCAGCCTGCAGCCCCAGGCACCGCGGCCCGAGGCGATCGCGGCCATGCGCGAGGCCCTGCGCCCCGTGCACCAGGAGAAGACCCGGCGCTATGCCGACCGCGTCGCCCTGGGCCATGTGCGCCTGCGGCCGGGCATTGCGCGGCTGCTGCGTGAAGCCCACCGGGTCGGCATGCGCATCGCGATCGCCAGCACCACGGTGCCGGCCAATGTCGAGACCCTGCTGCGGCTGACCATCGGCCCCGAGGCGCCGGGCTGGATCGAGCAGCTCAGCGCCGGCGACATGGTGCCGCGCAAGAAGCCCGCGCCCGACATCTACCTGCATGCCCTGGAGCACCTGGGCCTGGAGGCCAACCAGGTGATGGCGCTGGAGGATTCGCACCTCGGCTTGTCCGCTGCGCGGGCGGCCGGCCTGCGCTGCATCGTCACCCGCGCGCTCTACACCGAGGGCGAGGATTTCTCCGGCGCCTGGGCCGAGCTGGACCAGCTCGGCGAGCCCGGCGACCCCGGCCGCGGCCACATCGACGGTCGGCCCTGGCAGGGCGTGGTCGATGTCGCGACCCTGCGCGAATGGGCCTTCCGGCCGGACTGGTGAGCTGCCCGGTCGCGGCGCAGGCCTGGCGACAAGGGATTTGCCCCACCTCGCGCCCGGATCCGTCCGAAGCAGCGCGCACCCCGCAAAGCAAAAAGCCCGGTTCCTTCCGGAACCGGGCTCTCGCCATGCAGTGTTGGTAGGCGCGATTGGACTCGAACCAACGACCCCCACCATGTCAAGGTGGTGCTCTAACCAGCTGAGCTACGCGCCTGCAAGCCAACAACTATAGCAGCATTCCAGGCGCCTGCCCTCAGGCCCGTCGCGCCACCGTCACGCCGGCGATCTGCCGCACCTGCAGCAGCGTGCCGTCGAGCCGCGCGGCATCGCCCACCTCGACGGTGAAAGTCATCGCCGCGACCCCCTTGTTGCTGTGGGTCGAGGCGCCGACGACATTCGTCTTCTCCTTCGCGAAGACCTCGGTGATGTCGCGCAGCAGGCCTGGCCGGTCATGCGCCTGAACGAAGACATCGACCGGGTAGACCGCAGCCTCATCGCCTGAGCCTGGCTTGCCCCAGGTCACGGGGATGACCCGCTCGGGCGCGCGCTGCTTCATCTGCCGGAAGTTGCTGCAGCCCTCGCGGTGCACGGCCACGCCCTTGCCGCGGGTCACGTAGCCGCCGATCCGGTCGGGTGGCGCCGGCTTGCAGCAGCGCGCCAGGGTGGTCAGCAGCGAGGCGATGCCGACGACCAGCACGCCGCCGCCCTCGACGGCCGCCTCGCTGGCGCCGCGCGCCAGGCGCTGGGCCAGCAGCGCGTCGGCGTCGGGCGCGGGTTCGGTGGGGCGCAGGGCCAGCTCGATCGGGCGCAGCGGAAACTCGTCCTTGCCGACGCCCTCGAACAGGGCCTGGGCATCGCGGAAGCCGAGCTGCGCGGCCAGCTCGTCGAGCTTGACGGTCGTGCGGCCCTCGCGCTGCAGCAGCTTCTCGACGGTGTCGCGGCCGCGGGCGATGGTCTGGGCCTGGGCGATGGCATTGAACCAGGCGCGCACCTTGGCCCGCGCGCGCGGGCTGGCCAGGTAGCCCAGCTCGGGATTCAGCCAGTCCAGCGAGGGGCCGCCGTCCTTGCTTGCGATGATCTCCACCGTCTGGCCGCTCTGCAGCGGCGTGACCAGCGGCACCATCACGCCGTCGACCTTGGCGCCGCGGCAGCGGTGGCCCAGCTCGGTGTGCAGGGTGTAGGCCAGGTCGATGGCGGTGGCGCCGGCCGGCAGCTCGACGATCTCGGCCTGCGGGGTGAAGACGAAGATGCGCTCGTCGAACCAGCGGTCCGGCACGGTGGCGGCCTCGGCGCCGCTGGCGTCCGGCGCGGGCGCGGCCAGCTCGCGTTCCCAGGCCAGCAACTGGTGCAGCACGGCCTTGCGGGCCTGGGCCAGCGGGGCCTGCAGGCTGTCGTCGGCCTGCACGCCGGCATAACCGCGGGTGCCCGCCTCCTTGTAGGCCCAGTGCGCAGCCAGGCCGCTCTCGGCTTGATCGTGCATTTCGCGGGTGCGGATCTGCACTTCGATCGGCCGCAGGCCGTCGGCCGGGTCCAGCACCACGGTGTGCAGCGAGCGGTAGCCGTTGGGCTTGGGCCGCGCGATGTAGTCGTCGAACTCCTCGGGCAGCGGCTGCCACAGCTCGTGCACGCGGCTCAGCGCGGCATAGCAGTCGCGCACGCTCGGCACGATCACCCGCAGCGCCTGCAAGTCGAAGATGCGGTCGATCGGCAGGCGCTTGCCCTGCATCTTTTTCCAGATGCTGTAGAGGTGCTTGGGCCGGCCCTGCACCTCGGCCTGCACGCCGCTGGCGGCCAGGGCCTCGGCCAGGCAGGCGCGGACGGTCTCGACGCCCGCCTCGCGCTCGCCGCGCTTGGCATCGAGCAGGCGGGCGATGTGCTGGTAGGCCTCGGGCTGCAGGAAGCGGAAAGCCAGGTCCTCCAGCTCCCACTTCAGTTGCCACAGGCCCAGGCGGTTGGCCAGCGGCGCGAAGACCTGGGCCGTCTCCTCGGCCAGGGCGCGCGGGCAGGGCTGCCTGCTGGCGGCGTAGTGGCGCAGGGTCTGAAGCCGCGAGGCCAGGCGCAGCAGCACCACCCGCAGATCGCGCGAGAAGGCCAGCAGCATCTTGCGCACGCGTTCGATCTGCGCCGCGCGGTGCGGCGCGCTGCTGCTTTCGCGGGCATCGGCCAGCGCGTCGCGCGCGCTGCGCTGCAACTGCACCAGCTTGCGGGTGTGGCTGACCAGGCCGGCATAGCCCGGCCCGAAGGTCTTGGCGACGACTTCCTCGGGCCGGGTCAGGTACTCGCCGGCATAGACCAGATAAGCCGCGGCGGCCACGCCGGGTGCGGCCCCCAGGCCGAGCAGCAGCCCGGCCACGCCGTCGGCATGGTCCAGCGCGGCTTCGCCGGTGTCGAAGACCTGGCCGCTCAGCAGGGGCGCGGCAAAGGCGCGGGCGCGGGCCAGCAGCTCGTCCGCCTGTTCGGCAGCCGGCGTGCCGGGCCCAGTGGCCCCTTGCACGTCGGCGAGTTGGACGATGGCTGCGCTGGCCCGGCCGGCGGCCGCGGGAGAAGGAAGGGGAGGCTGCATGCCCTGCGGGATGGCCGCCTCAGGCGGCGCGGAGGAAGTCGATGACCTGCGCCTGCTGGGCCGGATCCACCAGGGTCGGCGCATGGCCGACACCGGCGAAGTCCACCCGGCGGGCGCGCGGGCCGCGCTGGGTCATGGCCTGCGCCGTCTCGGGGCTCAGCAGGTCGGATTCGGCGCCACGCAGCAGCAGCGTCGGCATGTCGAGGCGCTCGTAGCAGCTCCAGAGCCAGGCCTCCACCGCTGCGACCTGCTGCGGCGCCACCGCGCGGAAGGGCAGGGCGATGGCCGGGTCGTGCTGCGTGGTCCAAGGCCCGGCGGCTTGCGGGTCGTCGGCGGCGGTGCGGGGCTGCACGCTGGCGGCCTCGCCCGCGCGCAGGGCGGCGGCTTCGGCGGGCGGCGTGTCGCGCAGGCGCTCGGGCAGCAACTGGTGCAGGCTCAGCGCGCGCCAGTCGGCCTCGCTGTGCGGGCCGAAGCCCAGGCCGATGCTGCGCAGCCAGGCCACGCCCTCGTCCAGGCTGGCGAAGCTCGGCCGCTCGCCGACGTAATCGCCGATGCGGGCGATCGCCTGGGGGGCCAGCACGGGGCCGACATCGTTGAGCACCAGGCGCCGGATCAGGCCCTGGCCGCGGCCGTCGCGCATGGCGCCGACGACCATGCCGATCAGCCCGCCCATCGAGGTGCCGACCCAGTCCACCGGCCCCACCGCCAGGCGGCCCAGCAGGGCCACCAAGTCGGCGGCATAGGTGGGCAGGCCATAGCCGGCCGGATCGCCCAGGCGGTCGGAGCGGCCGCGGCCGACCACGTCGGGGCAGACCACGCGATGCGTCGGCTGCAGGGCGCGGGCCAGGGCGTCGAAGTCGCGGCCCTGCCGGGTCAGGCCATGCACGCAGACGGCGACCGGCGCGGCCGCACCGGCCGGGCCGGTGCAAGGCCAGTCCCACCAGGCCATGCGATGCAGGCCGCGCGGGTCGGCGCAGAGGAGGTGGTGCAGGGTCGGTTCGGTGGCGGGCATGGCGGCGGCGTGCGGCGGATGGGGCAGCGGCCGCGGGGGCGGCGGCTGCGCTCAGGCGCCATGGTGCATCAAGCGGCCGGCCGCTCCGGGACAGGGTGGCAGGCGACTTGCAACGCGCAGCGGGAATAATCCCGGGCCTTCACCGCGAGACCGGCGTCGCCGCCCTTCGCATCCACCCCCGACAGGAGTGTTCCCATGTTGTCAGGCAAGACCGCCGTCGTGACCGGCTCGACCAGTGGCATCGGCCTGGGCATCGCGATCGAGCTGGCCCGCCAGGGCGCGAACGTGGTGCTCAATGGCTTCGGCGACAGCGCCACGCCCTTGGCCGAGGTGCGCAGCCTGGCCGCCGCCGGCGCGCAGGTCGACTACCACGGGGCCGACATGAGCCGGCCGGCCGAGATCGCCGCGCTCATCGCCTTTGCCGAGCAGCGCTTCGGGGCGGTCGACATCCTGGTCAACAACGCCGGCATCCAGCATGTCGCGCCGGTCGAGGATTTCCCGGTCGAGAAGTGGGATGCCATCCTCGCCATCAATCTCAGCTCGGCCTTCCACACCATCCGCGCCGCGCTGCCCGGCATGCGGGCCCGCAACTGGGGCCGCATCGTCAACATTGCTTCGGCCCACGGCCTGGTGGCCTCGGCCGGCAAGAGCGCCTATGTGGCGGCCAAGCACGGCCTGGTGGGCCTGACCAAGGCCGTCGCCCTGGAAACCGCGACCACCGCCATCACCGTCAACGCCATCTGCCCGGGTTGGGTGCTGACCCCGCTGGTGCAGAAGCAGATCGACGACCGCGCCGCCCGGGAGGGCATTCCCCTGCGCCAGGCCGAGCAGGAACTGCTCGGCGAGAAACAGCCGTCGCTGCAATTCACCACGCCGGCCCAGCTCGGCGAGCTGGCGGTCTTCCTCTGCTCGCCGGCCGCAGCCAACGTCAAGGGCCAGTCCTGGGCCATGGATGGCGGCTGGACGGCGCAGTGAGGGCGCCGCCCCGCCTCAAGGCAGCAGGTGCACGCTGCCGCTGACGGTGACGCCGACCAGGCCCTTGCCGGCCTCCACGGGCACCGGCGCGTCAGCGGCCATCACGGCCATCTCGGCGCGGCGAAACATCGGCCGCGGCGGCGGCGTGCTCCCGCCGGCCTCCAAGCGCAACTCGCCCAGGGCGTAGCCCGAGAAGCCGAAGGCCTGGGCGGTGTCGGCCGCCTTCTGGCGGAAAGCGGCGATGGCCTGGGCGCTGGCCTCGGCCTCGTGGCGGCGCGCCGTGTCGCGCGCGATCGAGGGGCTGACGCCGATCACATTCAGTCCGCTGAGCTTGCCGGCCGTCTGCGCGATGCGCGCGCTGTCGCGGCCCTCCAGCACCAGCTCCGCCTGGCCCTGCCAGCCGTTGATGCGGCCATCCTTGCCGTAGCGCGGGCTCAGGTTGAAGCCACCGGTGCGGACGATCAGGGCCTCGCCCTCGGCGGCGGCCCGGGCGGTCTTGAGCGCAGCGTCCAGCGTCTGCTTCAGCGCCGTCTGCACCTGGGCGGCCTCGCCGCCTTCGCGCACGGCTTGCAGGGTGAGGGTCAGCCAGTCCTGCACCACCTCGACCTGCGCCTCGGCCTGCAAGTGCACCAGGTTGCGCGGCGGCGTAGCCTGCGCGCTGGCGGCGCTGCTGCCCAGCAGGGCCAGGGCCAGCAGCAGGGGGCGGGGAAGGCAGACGAGGGACGGGGGCATGCGGGGCTCCGGCAGCGGATGGGGGTGCACGGTCGACAGGCCCTCCGACCCGCCGGTTCCGTGAGCGTCTTCGCATCCTGCCTTCACCCGCAGCCGCCCGGGGTGGCAAGATATGTAACAGGCCGCTCCCGTCGGCATGGGCGCGCCCGCCACTGCATACCATTTCGCGCCCCTTGCGCCCATCCCGGGTTGCACGGTCCGCCCGAACAATGACCGCCGAAGCCAAGACCCGTCCCAACCGCATCGTCGTCGTCGACGACGACGCCCGCATCCGCGATCTGCTGCGCCGCTACCTGGCCCAGGAGGGCTTCGACGTGCTGCTGGCCGAGGACGGCAAGGTGCTCACCCGCACCCTGACCCGCGAGGCGGTCGACCTGATCGTGCTCGACCTCATGCTGCCGGGCGAGGATGGCCTGTCGATCTGCCGCCGCCTGCGCGCCGCCAACGACTCCACGCCCATCATCATGCTGACCGCCAAGGTCGAGGATGTGGACCGCATCGTCGGCCTCGAAGTGGGCGCCGACGACTACCTGCCCAAGCCCTTCAACCCGCGCGAGCTGCTCGCCCGCATCCATGCCGTGCTGCGCCGCCGGCCGGCGCCCGAGGCGCCCGGCGCGCCCTCGCGCGAAGCGCAGACGGTGAGCTTCGGCCCCTTCGAGTTCGACCTGACCCTGCGCCGCCTCACCCGCGACGGCGAGAGCATCCCGCTGACCACCGGCGAGTTCTCCATGCTCAAGGCCCTGGTGCGCCACCCGCGCCAGCCCCTGGGCCGCGACAAGCTCGCGCAGCTCGCACGCGGTCGCGAGTTCGAGCCCTTCGACCGCAGCCTCGACGTGCAGGTCTCGCGCCTGCGCAAGCTGATCGAGCCGGACCCGGCCCAGCCGCGCTACATCCAGACGGTCTGGGGCGTGGGCTACGTCTTCGTGCCGGACGGCTCGGCCTGACGGGGCCTGAGGCATGGCCGACGCGCCGGCCCCGGCCCGCCCCCAGGTTCCGCCCACCGGCGAGGGACTCACGCGTCCGCCCGGCGTCGAGGCCCTGCCCAGCCCGCGGGTGCCACGCCTGGGGCCGCTGCGCCGCCTGGCGCTGGCCCTGGGCCTGCCGCGCAGCTTCAGCCTCTTCGTCCGCACCCTCGTCCTGCTGGGCCTGCTGCTGGTGGCCGAGCTGGCCTTCTGGCTGCCGGCGCTGCGCTCGCTCGACAACGAGCCGCGCCGCGCCCTGGCCGCGCAGCACATTGCCAGCCTTGTCCACCTGACCGAGGCCGCGCTGCGCGACACCGACCCGATCGACCGCGTCGCCCGCCTGCATGCCCTGGGCGCGGGCGCCGGCCTGCGGGTGCGGCCGCGCGAGGCGCTGGACCGCATCGAGCCCTATGCCATCGACCGCGACAGCCGCGCCCTGGTGCGCGCGCTGCATGCGCGGCTGGGCCCCGAGACCCTGATCGCCCGCTCGGTCGACGACCAGCCCGGGCTGTGGGTCAGCTTCATGATCGGCGGCGAGCCCTGGTGGCTGCGCAGCGAGATGCCGCCGCCGCCGCAACTGCCCGACAGCCCCTGGACCTGGCTGCCCGGCCTGCTGGCCTTGCTCGGCACGGTGCTGGCCTCGGCCCTGATCGCGGTGCTGATCAACCGGCCGCTGCGCCGCCTGTCCTTTGCCGCCAGCCGCCTCCGGGGTGGCGAGTACGAAGAGTCGCGGCTCGACGAGGACACCCCGACCCGCGAGGTCCGCGAGGTCAACCGCGGCTTCAACCGCATGGCCCGCGAGCTGGCCCGGGTCGAGGAGGAGCGCACGGTCATGCTGGCCGGCATCAGCCACGACCTGCGCACCCCCCTGGCCCGGCTGCGGCTGGAGGCCGAGATGAGCGTGGCCGACGACGAGGCCCGCCGCCACATTGCCGAGGACATCGACCAGCTCGACGCGACCATCGACAAGTTCATGGACTACGCCCGCCCGGGCGGCGCGCGCCTGCAACCGGTCCACCTGGCCGGCGTGATCGACCGCGAGATCGCCGCGCTGCGCGACAGCCCGCTGATCCGTGTCGAGTCGCGGGTGGCGATCGACACCCATGTGCTGGCCGACGAGCTGGAACTGGCCCGCGTCTTCGCCAACCTGTTCGAGAACGCGCGCCGCTACGGTCGCAGCGCCGACAGCGGCATCGCCGAGGTGACGGTGGCCTATGCGCGCAGCGGCCCCTGGGTGGAGATCACCGTCAGCGACCGCGGCCCCGGCGTGCCGCCGGCCGTGCTGGAGCGGCTGACCACGCCCTTCTTCCGCGGCGACCTGGCCCGCACCGCGGCCACCGGCGCCGGCCTGGGCCTGACCATCGTCGACAAGACCCTGCAGCGCATGGGCGGCCGCTTCCGCCTGGACAACGGCGAGCCGGCCGGCCTGGTCGCCACCATCCGCCTCAAGCGCGCGGCCTGAGCGGCCGGCCGCGGCTCAGGCGCCGCCGACGTTGCGCATCCAGTCCGCCGTCTGCGCAAAGGCCTGGGCCAGGCGCGGTTGCAGCGGTTCGGGCACCTCGCAGTCGCGCATGGCCTGGGCCATGCAGGCCAGCCACTGGTCGCGTTCGCGGATGCCGATGGGGTAGGGCAGGTGGCGCGCCCGCAGGCGCGGATGGCCGAAGCGCTGCACATACAGGTCCGGCCCGCCCAGCCAGCCGCAGAGGAACCAGAACAGCTTGTCGCGCGCGCTCTCCAGCGTCGGCGGGTGCACCGCGCGCAGCGCGGCGTAGTCCGGCTCCAGGTCCATCAGGTCGTAGAAGCGGTCCACCAGCAGGCGCACGGGGGTCTCGCCGCCGAGCAGCTCGAAGGCGGTGTGCTGGTGCAGCGGGCGGTCGTCGTGGTTAGGCAGCATGGGCGGGAGTGTCGCCCAGCCCCGCGCGGCCGGCCGCCTCAGTCGGGCGCCAGGCGCCGCGCCAGCGGCGCAAAGGCCTGCGCGGCCGGGCAGCCCGGCAGGCGCTCGATCAGCAGCTCGCGGCGCTGCACCGCCTCGCGCACCGCCGGGTCGGCGGGCAGGTCGCCCAGCAGTTGCAGCCGCACCGGATGGCCGGTCAGCGGCAGCACATAGCGGTCGACCACGGCCTGCAACTGCGCGGCGATGCCGCGCCCGTCGCCGCTGCGCGCGACCTGGTTGACGACCAGGCCCAGGCGCTCGCGCTGCTGCTGGTGGGCCAGCACCTTGATCGTCGCGTAGGCATCGGTCAGCGCGGTCGGCTCGGGCGTGGCGACCACCAGCACCTCGTCGGCCAGCGAGACGGTGTAGAGCACCACGTCCGAGATGCCCGCCCCGGTGTCGAGCAGCACCACGTCGAACATCGGCCGCACCTGCTCGATCACGCCGAAGAGCTGCTCGCGCAGGTCCGGCGTCAGCCGCGAGTACTCGACCAGGCCCGAGCCGGCCAGCAGCACGGTGAAGCCGCCGGGCGCGGGCAGCAGGGCCTCGACCAGGCTGCTGCCGCCGGTGAAGACATCGTGCAGCGTGCGCTGCGGCGCAAGGTTCAGCACCACGTCGAGGTTGGCCAGGCCCAGGTCGGCGTCCAGCACCAGCACCCGCAGGCCGCGGCGGCTGAGCGCGGCGGCCAGGTTGGCGCTGATGAAGGTCTTGCCCACGCCGCCCTTGCCGCTGGTGACTGCGATCACGCGGGCCGGCCGTCCCGGCCCCAGCTCGGCGAAGCGCGCGGTCGGACCCTCCGTCGGCGCATCGGCGGGGCGGGCAAGGTCGGTCGGCACGGCAGGCATGGTGGGCAGGTGGATTCGGGCGTCAGGGGGTGGGGGAGGGGGGCGATCAGTCGGAGGCTTCCGGCGGCCCGCCGGGCACCTCGGGCGCGTCGCGCGCCGCGGGCGGCGGGGGCGTGCCGAAGAGCAGCGCCCGCTCGTCGGCGCTCACCCGCGTCAGCGCCGGCTGCAAGTCGGTCGGCTCGAAGCAGCTTCGGTTGCGGCCCTCGGCCTTGGCGCGGTAGAGCTGGGCATCGGCCCGCGCCAGCCAGTAGCGCGCGGCCGAGCGCACCCAGGCCGGCGCATAGGCGCCGCCGACGCTGACGGTGATGCGCAAATGGCCGCCACCGGGCAGCGGCAGGCTGCGGCCGGCCAGGCGGGCACGCACCCGCTCGGCCACCGTCTCGCCGAAGGCCGGCGGGCAGTTCGGCAGGATCAGGGCGAACTCCTCGCCGCCGATGCGCGCCACCGTATCCATCGGCCGCACCGCCTGTTGCAGGGTCTGGGCGACGGTTTGCAGCACGCGGTCGCCGACCGGATGGCCGTGCAGGTCGTTCACGCGCTTGAAGTGGTCCAGGTCCAGCAGCAGCAGCAGGGCCGATTCCCCGCTGCGCGCCACGCGGTCCAGCTCGCGGTCCAGCGCCAGCTCGAAGCTGCGGCGGTTGAGCGCGCCGGTCAGCGCATCGCGGCTCGACAGCTCGCACAGGCCGTCGACCAGGGCTTGCAGCCAGGCGATCTCGCCCGCCGTGGCCGGCTCGGGCAGCGCAATGCCCGCACGCTGCAACAGGGCCAGGGCATGGGCCAGGTGCAGGGCGCGCGGCGCATCGGCGGGCGGGGGGGTGTCGGCCAAGGGGAAGGCGGGGCTTGAAGGGGCAGGGGGGCGGCCGGGCCATGGCCCGTCCCGGGGCGCCGGCCCGGCCGGATCCCGCAGCCAGTCTAGGACCGGCCGCCCCGCCGCATCGGCCAATCTGGCCCGGCGCCACCCCGCAGTTCCCGGCCTGCCGCAGCCATCAAGCCGGACAGACTGGCTGCCGATAAGAGGGCGATGCCGTCTCCCTCGGCCTGCCCTGGACCCGCCCGATGAGCCTAGACCTGAGCGTTCGCGAACCGCCGCATCCCGCCGAGCGGGAGTTCGTCTTCGCGCCGGCCGATTTCGAGCGCGTGCGCCGCCTGATCTACGCCCGCGCCGGCATCAGCCTGGCCGAGAGCAAGCAGGCCATGGTCTACAGCCGCCTCTCGCGCCGCTTGCGCGACACCGGCCACGACAGCTTCGCCGACTACCTGCTGTGGCTGGAGCAGGCCAGCGGCCCGGCCGCCGAGGACGAGTGGCAGGCCTTCGTCAATGCCCTGACGACCAACCTGACCGCCTTCTTCCGCGAGGAACACCACTTCCCCGTGCTTGCCGAGCGCCTGCGCGCGCTGCGCGGCACGCCGCGCCTGTGGTGCGCGGCGGCCTCGACCGGCGAGGAGCCCTATTCGCTGGCCATGACCCTGGTCGAGACCCTGGGCCCCGGCACCGGCGGCCGCATCCTGGCCACCGACATCGACACCCGCGTGCTGGCCACCGGCCAGCGCGGCGTCTACGAGCATGAGGCCCGCGGCCTCAGCCCCGAGCGGCGCGCGCGCCACTTCCTGCGCGGCACCGGCGCCAACGCCGGCCGCATCCGCATCAAGCCCGAGCTGGCGCGGCTGATCGACTTCCGCCCCTTCAACCTGATGAGCAGCGCCTGGTCGCTGGGCGAGCCCTTCGACGTCGTCTTCTGCCGCAACGTGATGATCTATTTCGACGCGCCCACCCAGCGCCGCGTGCTCGAAGGCATCCACCGCGTGCTCAAGCCGGGCGGCCTGCTGTTCGCCGGCCATTCCGAGAACTTCGGCGATTCGCGCGACCTCTTCCGCCTGCGCGGCAAGACCATCTACGACCGGGTGGACGGCTGAAGCCCCACCGCCCCTGCGATGAACGGACCCCCCCGATGAGCCTGGCCGCTGCCACCGCCCCCCCGCCGACCGGCCGCTCCGACGAGCGCCTGCAGCGCCTCAAGGCCCTGCCGCGCAAGCCCGGCCAGGCCGGCTTCTTCTTCTACGACGCGCACTTCCGCATCGAGGCCGTGAAGGTGCTGCCCGGCGAGTACTTCGTCTACGACGAGGACATCCTCATCGTCACCACCCTGGGCTCCTGCATCGCCGCCTGCCTGTGGGACCGCGAGCGCCGCATCGGCGGCATGAACCACTTCATGCTGCCCGAGCAGAACGGCGTGGGCGCCGGCATGGACGGCGGCCGCTACGGCAGCTTCGCCATGGAGCTGCTGATCAACGAAATGCTCAAGCGCGGCGCCTCGCGCCTCTCGCTGGAGGCCAAGGTCTTCGGCGGCGGCGCCGTGCTGGGCGGCATGACGACGATGAACGTCGGCGAGCGCAACACCCGCTTCGTGCTCGATTACCTCAAGACCGAGCGCATCCCCGTGATCAGCCAGGACGTGCTCGACATCTACCCGCGCAAGGTGGCCTTCTTCCCGGCCAGCGGACGCGCCATGGTCAAGCGCCTGGCCGCCACCGCCGCGCCCGACCTGCTGGCCCAGGAACGCGCCGCCGCCAAGGCCCCGGTGCCGGCCGCCAGCGCCGCCGGCTCGATCGACCTGTTCTGAGCCCGCGGACGAGGAGACCCCGCATGAACCCCATCCGTGTCGTCGTCGTCGACGATTCCGCCCTGGTCCGCAGCCTGCTCACCGAGATCATCAACCGCCAGCCCGACATGCGCTGCGTCGGCGCCGCGGCCGACCCGCTGGTCGCGCGCGAGATGATCCGCAGCCTGGCCCCCGACGTGATCACCCTCGACGTCGAGATGCCCAAGATGGACGGCCTGGACTTCCTGGCCCGCCTGATGCGGCTGCGGCCCATGCCGGTGGTGATGGTCTCCACCCTCACCGCCCGCGGCGCCGAGACCACGCTGCGCGCGCTGGAGCTGGGCGCGGTCGACTTCGTCGCCAAACCCAAGATCGGTGTGGCCGACGGCCTGCGCCAGCTGGGCGCCGACATCAGCGAAAAGATCCGCGCCGCCGCCCGCGCCCAGATCCGCAAGGCCCCGCTGCCGCTGCCCGCCGTGGCCGCACCGGCCCCCGCGGCCCCGGCCGCCGCGGCGCGGCCCATGGGCCGGCTGTCGACCGAGAAGATCGTCTTCCTCGGCGCCTCCACCGGCGGCACCGAAGCCACCCGCGAGGTGCTGACCCGCCTGCCGGCCGACTTCCCCGCCGTCATGATCACCCAGCACATGCCGCCGGGCTTCACCACCAGCTACGCCCGGCGCCTGGACAGCCTGTGTCGCATCCGTGTGGCCGAGGCCGAGGACGGCCAGCGCGTGCTGCCCGGCCATGCCTACATCGCCCCGGGCGGCCTGCACCTCAGCGTGGAGCGCAGCGGCGCCAACTACATCGCCCGCGTGCACGACGGCGAGCCCGTCAACCGCCACAAGCCCAGCGTCGACGTGCTGTTCCACAGCGCCGCCCGCGTCGTCGGCCCCAATGCCCTGGGCGTGATGCTGACCGGCATGGGCGCCGACGGCGCCCGCGCCATGCGCGCCATGCGCGAGGCCGGCAGCTGGAACGTCTGCCAGGACGAAGCGAGCTGCGTCGTCTTCGGCATGCCGCGCGAGGCCATCGCCGCCGGCGCGGCCCATGCCGTGCTGCCGCTGGGCCAGATCGCCGAGGCGCTGACCGAGCAGTTGCGCAGCACGGCGGGCTTGTCGATCAACCGGGTTTGAGGCTTGCACCGCCCCTGAACTCGGGGGCGGGCGCTGACCTATGCTCTCCGCGTCAAGGACAAGAGAGCGTGGCGCATGGCCGGGACGGATTGGTCAAGGATTGAAGTCGAGCTCATCGTCAGAGACTATCTGTCGATGTTGGCGTCCGAACTGGCTGGTACCGCCTACAGCAAGACCGCGCACCGCCGCGCGCTGGCAGATCGACTTGAAGGGCGATCGCACGCCTCGATCGAGTTCAAGCACGCGAACATCAGCGCGACACTGCTCGATGCCGGCTTTCCCTACATCCCAGGGTACAAGCCCCGGTCGAACTACCAGGGTCTGCTTATCGATGTGCTGGGAGAGGAGCTGTCTCAGGCCTCGCAACTGCAGGCAGTGGCGGCCGACGACGCCGATCGACCCATCGTCGTTCCCGAGGTCGAAGACATCCTCGCCGTGCTGGCGTCAGCGCCCCGACGCTCCGCCGACACGCGCTCTGTTCGGGAGGCGGTACCGCCACCGCTGCGTCTGACGACCAACTACGTCGAGCGCGAGGCCCGCAACCGCTCACTTGGTGCAGCAGGCGAACTGTTCGTGCTGAATGACGAGCGTGCGCGACTCATCCACAGTGGACAGGAGCGGCTCGCAGCAGCCATCGAGCACACCGCAAAGGTTCGAGGCGACCACGAGGGCTACGACATCCTGTCTTTCGAAGCCAGCGGCGCCGAGCGGCTGATCGAGGTCAAGACGACGAAGTACGGTGCCGAGACGCCCTTCTTCGTCAGCCGCAATGAAGTGAACACCTCGGCGCGCCAGGCCGAGCTTTATCAGGTCTATCGCCTCTTCAACTTCCAGCGCGCGCCCAAGCTTTACACCCTGCCGGGCGCCATCGGTCAAACCTGTAGCCTGTCCGCCGCCACCTTCCTGGCCTCGCCCCGCTGAGGGCCCCCGCCTCACTCCCACTCAATCGTCGCCGGCGGCTTGCTGCTCACGTCATAGGTCACGCGGTTGATGCCGCGCACCTCGTTGATGATGCGTGACGAGACCTTCTTCAGCAGGCTGTAGGGCAGCTCGGCCCAGTCGGCGGTCATGAAGTCGCTGGTCTGCACGGCGCGCAGGGCGACGACGTAGTCGTAGGTGCGGCCGTCGCCCATCACGCCCACGCTCTTGACGGGCAGGAAGACGGTGAAGGCCTGGCTGGTCAGGGCGTACCAGCTCTTGCCGGTGGCCGGGTCGAGGGTGGCGCGCAGTTCTTCGATGAAGATGGCATCGGCGCGGCGCAGCAGCTCGGCGTAGTCCTTCTTCACTTCGCCGAGGATGCGCACGCCCAGGCCGGGGCCGGGGAAGGGGTGGCGATCGACCATCTCGGGCGGCAGGCCCAGGGCCACGCCCAGGGCGCGCACTTCGTCCTTGAACAGTTCGCGCAGCGGCTCCAGCAGCTTCAGGCCGAGCTGCTCGGGCAGGCCGCCGACGTTGTGGTGGCTCTTGATGGTGGTGGCCTTCTTGGTCTTGGTGCCGCCGCTTTCGACCACGTCGGGATAGATGGTGCCTTGGGCCAGGAAGGTCGCGCCCTTGTGACCCGCACCGCCCGCCTTGAGCTTGGCGGCCTCGGCCTTGAAGACGTCGACGAAGAGGCCGCCGATGATCTTGCGCTTGCGCTCGGGGTCGGTGACGCCGGCCAGCGCGCCGAGGAACATCTCGCTCGCATCGACGCGGATCACCTTGGCGTGCAGCTTACCGGCGAACATCTCCATCACGGCATCGCCTTCGTGCAGGCGCAGCAGGCCGTGGTCGACGAAGACGCAGGTGAGCTGGTCGCCGATGGCGCGATGGATGAGCGCGGCGGCCACGCTGGAATCGACGCCGCCGGACAGGCCGAGGATGACCTCTTCATCGCCCACCTGCTCGCGGATGCGGGCCACGGCTTCGGCGATGTAGTCGCCCATGATCCAGTCGCCCTGGCAGGCGCAGATTTCGCGCACGAAGCGCCGGAAGATGGCCTCGCCCTGCTTGGTGTGGGTGACTTCGGGGTGGAACTGCACGGCATAGAGGCCGCGCGCTTCGTCGGCCATGCCGGCGATGGGGCAACTGGCCGTGCTGGCCATGAGCTTGAAGCCGGGCGGCAGCTCGGTGACCTTGTCGCCGTGGCTCATCCACACCTCCAGCATGCCGTGGCCTTCGGGGGTGGCGAAGTCCTGGATGCCGTCGAAGAGCTTGGTGTGGCCGCGCGCGCGCACCTGGGCGTAGCCGAACTCGCGGCTGTCGCTCCATTCCACCTTGCCGCCCAGTTGCACGGCCATGGTCTGCATGCCGTAGCAGATGCCGAGCACCGGCACGCCGGCATCCCACACGGCTTGCGGGGCGCGCAGTTGCTGGTCTTCGTAGGTGCTGGCGTGGCTGCCGCTGAGGATGATGCCCTTGGCGCCGAAGGCCTTGATGAAGTCGTCGCCGACGTCGTTGGGGTGGATCTCGCAATACACCGCCGCCTCGCGCACGCGCCGGGCGATCAGTTGCGTGACCTGCGAGCCGAAGTCGAGGATGAGGATCTTGTCGTGCTGCATGGCGTCGGGCCGGCGGGTGGATCGGGGAAGGGGTTCAGGCGGCGGCCGAAGCCACGGCCCGGCGCTGGGCGCGGAAGTGCCGCCAGGCGAGGAAGGCGCCCAGGGCCTGCGCGAGCGCGCAGAAGAAGAAGGGCAGGCCGATGCGCCAGTCGCCTAGCGGCAGGTGCGAGACCAGGCCCAGCAGGCTGGCGCCGATCATCGGCGCGATGACGGCCATCAGGCTTTGCAGTGAGGCGACGGCGCCCAGGGTCTGGCCCTGGCTGCGCGCGTCGGCGGCATTGGAGACGATGCTTTGCAGCGCCGCCGTGGCAGTGAAGCCCAGCACGTTGAAGCCGATGACGGCGTACATCATCCAGTCCTCGGTGGCCGCGCCCCACAGGGCATAGGCGCAGGCCGAGGAGACCAGACCCAGCACCGCCAGCCGCGGAGCGGCCCAGCGCTTGAGCAGCGGCCGCATCAGGCCGCCCTGCACCAGGGTGGCCATCAGGCCGACGGCGAACAGCGACCAGCCGTTCTCCTTGGGGCCCCAGCCGAACTTGAACTGCGTGTACAGCACCCAGGTGCTGTGCATGGTGAACTGCACCAGGCTGGCCAGGGCCAGGGTGGCGACCAGCGGGCCCACGCCCTCCAGCGCGCCCAGGCGCCGCAACGAGGCCACCGGGTTGGCGCGCGACCAAGCGAAGGCCTGGCGGCGCTCCGCCGGCAGCGATTCGGGCAGCACGAAGAGGCCGTAGAGGCTGTTGGCCACGGCCAGGCCGCCGGCCACCCAGAAGGGCAAGTGCAGATCGATGTCGCCGAGCAGGCCGCCCATCACCGGGCCCAGCACGAAGCCGAGTCCGAACATGGCGCCCAGCAGGCCGAAGCGCTTGGCCTTTTCCTCGGGCGTGGAGATATCGGCCACATAGGCCTGGGCGACGGCGGCATTGGCCTGCATGGCGCCGCTGACCAGGCGCACGACGAGCAGCACCGCCAGCGAAGGCGCCAGCGCGCTGCCGAAGAAGCTGATGGCCAGGCCGGCAAAGCCCAGCAACATCACCGGCCGGCGGCCGAAGCGGTCCGACAGCGCGCCCAGCACCGGCGCGCCGAAGAAGTTGGCCAGGCCGAAGGCCAGGCTGATCGCGCCGAACCAGAAGGCCTGGTCGGCCTGGCTGCCGGTGTAGAGCCCCACCAGCGGCGGCAGCACCGGCACGATCAGGCCGATCGACACCATGTCGATCAGCACCGCGATCAGGATGAAAGGCATGGCCGCGCGGCGCGGCGCGGCGGAGGGGCTTGCGCTCAAGGGACGAGGCTCGGAAGGGGCGGACGAGGGGGCCTTGAAACGACGCCGCCCGGCCGGGGCCGGGCGGGTTGCGAGGGCGGCAGGTGCCGGCTCACTCCATGCGGTAGTTGGGCGCTTCCTTGGTGATCTGCACATCGTGGACATGGCTCTCGCGCATGCCCGCCGAGGTGATCTCGACGAAGGCGGCTTCCTCGCGCATGGCTTCGATGCTGGCGCAGCCGCAGTAGCCCAGCGAGGCGCGCAGGCCGCCGGCCATCTGGTGGACGATGCCCAGCATCGAGCCCTTGTAGGGCACGCGGCCTTCGATGCCCTCGGGCACCAGCTTGTCCGCATTCGGGTTGCTGTTGCCGTCGGTTTCCTGGAAGTAGCGGTCGGCCGAACCGGCCTTCATCGCGCCGATGGAGCCCATGCCGCGGTAGCTCTTGTAGCTGCGGCCCTGGAACAGCACGATCTCGCCCGGCGCCTCTTCGGTGCCGGCGAACATGCCGCCCATCATCACGCTGTGCGCGCCGGCGGCGATGGCCTTGGCGATGTCGCCCGAGTAGCGGATGCCGCCGTCGGCAATCAGCGGCACGCCCGAGCCCTTGAGCGCGGTGGCCACGTTGTCGATGGCGGTGATCTGCGGCACGCCGACGCCCGCGACGATGCGGGTGGTGCAGATCGAGCCCGGGCCGATGCCGACCTTCACGCCGTCCGCACCCACCTCCACCAGGGCCAGCGCCGCGGCGCCGGTGGCGATGTTGCCGCCGATCACATCGACCTGCGGATAGGTCTGCTTGACCCAGCGCACGCGGTCGATCACGCCCTTGCTGTGGCCGTGTGCGGTGTCCACCACGATGGCATCGACGCCGGCCTTGACGAGCAGCTCGACGCGCTCCTCGGTGCCTTCGCCCACGCCGACGGCGGCGCCCACGCGCAGCTTGCCCTGCGCATCGCGCGCGGCATTCGGGAAGCTGGTCTGCTTGGTGATGTCCTTCACCGTGAACAGGCCGCGCAGCTCGGAGGCCTCGTTCAGCACCAGCACGCGCTCCAGCTTGTGCTGGTGCATCAGGGCCTTGGCCTCGGCCAGCGAGGCGCCTTCCTTGACGGTGATCAGGCGCTCGCGGGGGGTCATGATCTCGCGCACCGGGGCATCGAGGCGGGTCTCGAAGCGCAGGTCGCGGCCGGTGACGATGCCGACCACCCGGCCGTTCTCGACGATGGGGAAGCCCGAGATGCCGTGCTGGCGCGAAAGCTCGATCACATCCCGCACGCGCACGCCGGGGGCGATGGTGATGGGGTCGCGCAGCAGGCCGGATTCATAGCGCTTGACGCGCAGCACCTCGGCCGCCTGTTGCTTGGGGCTGAGGTTCTTGTGGACGATGCCGATGCCGCCTTCCTGCGCGATCGCGATCGCGAGGCGGGCTTCGGTCACCGTGTCCATGGCCGCCGAGACCAGCGGCAGGTTCAGCGCGATGTTGCGGGTCAGCTTGGTCGCGAGCGAGGCATCGCGCGGCAGGACCTGGGAGAAGGCGGGCACCAGCAACACATCGTCGAAGGTGAGCGCTTTGCCGAGTAGGCGCATGGGGAAACTCCGGACCCAAAAAAAGATTATAGAAAGTCCGGCTGCGGCCCCGGGCGGGTCGCGGGCTCAGCCGCGGCGGCGCTTGCCCTGGGCGCGGAAGCGCTGGCGGCGGGCTTCCTTGGGGTCGACGCGCAGCGGGCGGTAAAGCTCCAGCCGGTCGCCGGCCTGCAGGGCCTGGTCCAGCCCGCAGGCCTTGCCCCAGATGCCCAGGGCCGAGGGGTCGCCGGGCAGCTCGGCCGCCAGCGGCCGGGCGGCCTGTAGGGCCTGCCGCACCGTGCTGCCGGGCGGCAGGCGCAGGGGCAGGCGCTGCACTTCGCCGGCCCGGGGGCTCCAGACCAGCTCGATCGCCAGGGCCTCGGCCTCAGCGGGGGCCATGGACCTGCTCGGCCCGCTGCACGAAGGCTTCGACGAAGGTCGCGGCGATGCGGTCGAAGACCGGGCTGACGACCAGTTCCAGCGCCTTGCTGCTGAAGGCATAGCGCAGCTCGAACTCGATGCGGCAGGCGCTCGGCGGCGGCGCGATCGCATGGTCATCGGCCGAGGCCGGCGTGCCCAGGGGCGTGAAATCCCAGCGGCCTTCAAGCACCGAGAAAGGCCCGTCGACCAGGGCCATGGTCAGGCTGCGGTCGGCCTCATGGGTGTTGCGGGTGCTGAAGGCATGCCGCACGCCGTGGTAGTTGAGGTGCAGGCGCGCGGTCACGCCGTCCTCGTGGCGGCTCAGGGTCTCGGCGCGCTCGCACCAGGGCAGAAAGCGCGGATAGGCCTCGACGTCGGTGACCAGCGCGTACATCTCGTGCGCCGAGTACCAAAGCAGGACGGACTTGCGGACATGCTTCATAGAATGGCCGATTCTAGGGAGCCCCTTGCCGGGCCCGTCACGATGGCCGCTGCAAGCAACAAGATCGCCGAGAACAAGAAAGCCCGCTTCAACTACCTGATCGAGGAGTCTCACGAGACCGGGGTGGTGCTGGAGGGCTGGGAGGTCAAGGCCATCCGCGCCGGCCAGGTGCAGCTCACCGATGGCTATGTGGTGATCAAGGACGGCGAGCTCTTCCTGATCGGCTGCCGCATCAATCCGCTGCGCACGGCCTCCACCCATGTGCATCCGCAGGCCGACCGCACCAAGAAGCTGCTGATGCACAAGGACGAGATCCGCCGCCTGATCGGCAAGGTCGAGCAGAAGGGCTTCACCCTCGTCCCGCTGGAGCTGTACTACAAGGCCGGCCGCGTGAAGTGCGCCGTGGCCCTGGCCAAGGGCAAGGCCCAGCACGACAAGCGCGAGACCGAGAAGACCCGCGACTGGGAGCGCGAAAAGGGCCGCCTGATGCGGACCAAGGTCTCGTCGAACGGCAGCGCGTCCAAAGACTGAGGCCGGCTCCCGGCGCTGCCGGGCGGAGGGTGCCGGCGGTGAGGGCAGCCAGCTGTCCCGCCCTCAGGCCGCCCGCGTCGCGGCCAGGTGGCGGCCGATCCAGCGCAGGCCCGGCTGCTCGACCTGGCGGTGGAAGCGCGGCGCCAGCGCCAGGCTCAACCCCCATGCAGCCAGCAGGCCCAGGGCATGCAGCCCGGCGGACTGCGCCGGCACCCAGCGCGCGAAGGCCGCGCCGACCAGCATCAGCACCGGGTAGTGGACGAGGAAGAGCGCATAGCTGGCGCCCGACTGCGCGGCCAGCCAGCGGCGCAGTCGGGCGCCCAGCCGGCCGCACTCCGCCAAGCCGGCCCCTGCGCGCTGCCGCCCCCGGTCCAGCCCCAAGCGCAGCACCGGCGCCAGCACCAGCAGCAGGGCCACGGCCGCGGCCAGGGCCAGGCGGCTGCGGAAGTCCAGCCACAGCGCCAGGGCCACGCCGCCGGCCAGCAGGCCCAGGCCAAGCTGGCGCCGCCACGAACCGCGCAGCCCCGGCCCCCACCAGGCCGCCAGCACGCCCAGGCCGTAGGCGCCGAGGAAGTAGGGCGCGGCCACGTCCCAGTCGCTGTCGCGGTTGAAGACCAGCAGCGAGGCCAGGGTGCCGGCCGCCATCAGCAGCGGCGCGGTGGCCGGCCGCCAGGCCGCGGCCGGCGCGCGCGCGGCCCAGGCGGCATCCAGCTTCGCGCCCAGGCCCAGGGCGGCGAGCAGCAGGGCGTAGAGCTGCACGTCGATGGCCACGTACCAGACGCCGGCCGAGAGCGCCTCCACGCCCAGCAGGTCTTGCAGCAGCAGCAGGTGGACGAGGATCTCGCCCAGCTCGGCGGCATCGGGCACATGGTCCAGATCGGCCAGACGCCGCGCCAGGGCCGCGCAGACCAGGGCCAGCATCAGGGTCACGGCCAGTGGCCAGCCCAGCCGCAGGTAGCGCAGCAGCAGGCGCCGCGGCAGCGAGGGCCCGCCCGCCGCCAGCCGGCCGCCCGGCGCCAGGCCCCGGGCCGCCAGCGCGCCGCCGACGACGAGGAAGACCTGCACCGCCTGACGGGCAGGGTCGCCCAGCCAGGCCAGCAGGGCCGGCGCCAGCACGGCGGCATGCTCGGACATCGGCCCGTAGAAGGCCAGGTGATGCAGCACGATGAGCTGGGCCGCGCCCACCTTCAGCGCGTCGATCAGGGGCTGGCGGGCGGCGGCTTCGGCGGGCGCGGGCCTCACCGCGCGGCCTGGGCCAGGGCCTGGTCGACGTCGGCGATCAGGTCCGCCACGTCTTCCAGGCCGATGCACAGCCGCACCAGCGGGCCGCGGTAGGGCGAGCCGGCCGGGCGGATCTGCGCCGGCTCGTAGGGCACGGCCAGGCTGAGCGGCCCGCCCCAGGAATAGCCGATGCGGAAGTGGCGCAGCGCCTCGACGAAGCGCTCGGCACGGCGCGGGCCCTCGGCCGCCTCGGGCGCGAATTCCAGCGTCAGCAGGCCGGCCGCCGCGCGGCACAGCGCGGCCCAGTGGGCATGGCCGGGGCTGTCCGGCCGGGCCGGGTGCAGCACGCGGCGGATCAGGCTGCCGGGCCGGGCAGCCTGCGCCGCGCAGTGCGCGGCCAGGGCGCGGGCAGTGGCGTCCTGGGCGGCATAGCGCAGCGGCAGGCTGGGCAGGCCGCGCAGCACGGCCTCGACATCGTTGGCGCCCACGCCCAGGCCCAGTCGCCCGTGGGCCGCGGCCAGGCGCGCATGCAGCTCGGCATCGCGGCAGGCGATGGAGCCCATCAACAGATCGCCGCCGCCGGCCGGGTATTTGGTGAGGGCGTGCACGGTGAGGTCCGCGCTCAGGCCCTCGCCCAGGTCAAAGGCATCGAAGGCCAGGCCGGCGCCCCAGGTGTTGTCCAGCGCGATCACGGCCTGCGGCGCCAGGCGCCGCGCCGTGGCCAGCAGGCCGCGCAGGTCCGGGAACTCCAGCGTCACCGAGCCGGCCGCCTCCAGCCAGATCAGCCGGGTCGAAGGCCCCAGCAGGCGGCCGAAGGCCTCGGCATCGAGCGGGTCGTACGTGAGGGTGGTGATGCCCCAGCGCTTGAGCTCATGCTCGGCCAGGTTGCGGCTGGGCGCATACACGTTGTCCGGCAGCAGCAGGGTGTCGCCAGGGCCGAGCAGGGCCTGATCGACCAGGGCGATGGCGGCCAGGCCGCTGGGCGCCAGCAGCACATGGGACGCGCCCTCCAGCGTGGCCAGCCGCGCTTCCAGGGTGAAGCTGGTCGGCGTGCCGTGCAGGCCGTAGGTGTAGCCGGACTTGTCGGCCCAGCGGGTCGAGCGCATCGCCGCCACGCTGTCGAAGAAGACGGTGGAGGCCTTGGCCACCGGCACGGCCGGCGATTCGAAGCCGGCCGGCGCGCGGTAGGGGTGGTGGATCAGGCGGGTGGCCGGGCCGGGCGCCGTGGGGTCGGCCGCGGGGTCGGCCGGAGCATTGGCCGGCTGATCCGGCGGCAGGGTGTCAGCCATGGCAGGCGCGGTTCAGACGATCTCGCCGACCAGGTCGTGCCCGCGGGTGGACACGATGCGCGCCTTCACGAAGTCGCCGACCTTGTAGCTCTTGCTGGCCTTGGCCGGCGGCAGCAGGTGGACCACGCCGTCGATCTCCGGCGCATCGGCATACGTGCGGCCCAGGCCGCCCTGCTTGCCCAGGGCCTTGGCCTGGTCGACCAGCACCTGCATGGTGGCGCCCACCCGGGCTTGCAGCTTCGCGGCCGAGACGGCTTCGGCCACGGCCATGAAGCGGGCGCGGCGCTCCTCGCGCAGGGCATCCGGCAGGGCGCCGGGCAGGGCATTGGCCGCGGCGCCGGTGACGGGCGAGTAGGCGAAGCAGCCGGCGCGGTCGATCTGCGCGTCCTGCAGGAAGTCCAGCAGGTGCTGGAACTCGGCCTCGGTCTCGCCGGGGAAGCCGGCGATGAAGGTCGAGCGCACGATGAGCTGCGGGCAGGCCTCGCGCCAGGCCTGCAAGCGCTCCAGGTTGCGCTCGCCGCTGGCCGGGCGCTTCATGCGCTTGAGCACGTCCGGGTGGCTGTGCTGGAAGGGCACGTCCAGATAGGGCAGCACGCGGCCGCCGGCCATCAGCGGCAGCACGCCGTCGACATGCGGATAGGGATAGACATAGTGCAGCCGCACCCAGGCGCCATAGGGCTCGGCCAGCAGGCCGAGCTGCTCGACCAGGTCGTGCAGCCGCGTCTTGACCGGCTTGCCATCCCAGAAGCCGGTGCGGTACTGGGTGTCGACGCCGTAGGCCGAGGTGTCCTGGCTGACGACCAGCAGCTCCTTCACGCCGCCCTCGAACAGGGCGCGGGCCTCGTTCAGCACATCGCCGATCGGGCGGCTGACCAGGTCGCCGCGCATGCTGGGGATGATGCAGAAGGTGCAGCGGTGGTTGCAGCCTTCGCTGATCTTCAGGTAGGCGTAGTGCCGGGGGGTCAGCTTGATGCCCTGCGGGGGCACCAGGTCCATGAAGGGATCGTGCGGCTTGGGCAGGTGGGCGTGGACGGCGTCCAGCACCTCGTCGGTGGCATGCGGGCCGGTGACGGCCAGCACCTTGGGGTGGACCTGCTGAACCAGGTTGCCGCCGTCCGCGCCGGCCTTGGCGCCGAGGCAGCCGGTGACCACCACCTTGCCGTTCTCGGCCAGGGCCTCGCCGATGGCGTCCAGGCTTTCCTGCACGGCCGCGTCGATGAAGCCGCAGGTGTTGACGATGACCAGGTCGGCGCCCGCATAGCTTTTGCTGGTGCGGTAGCCCTCGGCCGAGAGCCGGGTCAGGATCAGCTCGGCATCGGTCAGTGCCTTGGGGCAGCCGAGGCTGACGAAGCCGATGGTCGGCGTCGGGCCGGCCACGGGGGCCGGGGTGGGGGCGAGGGGGGCGTCGGCATCAGGCATCGGGGGATTTTGGCCGAGGCGGGCCCATGGCCGCCGTGCACGGTCCGCGGCCTGCGGCTGGGCTGGCCTCCGGGTTCGTCCTGAGGCCCGGCGGGAAGGCCTCCCACGCAGGGGCAGGGTAGATTGCGCCCCGCCCGGCCGCGCTGGCGGCCGGCCGGCCTTCCCCACCCAGAACTTCCCACGAGACCCCGATGAAACTCACCCGTGCCGCGATGCTGCTGACGATGCTGGCCCTGCCCTGGCTGGTCCAGGCGGCGGTCGACGAAACCATCCGCTACAAGGACTCGATCGAGATCAATGCCCCGATCGAGGCGGTCTGGAGCCGCGCCGGCAACTTCGGCGACCTGGGCTGGCATCCGGCCGTGGGCAAGACCGAGATCACCGCCGGCAGCAACAACCAGGTCGGCGCCGCGCGCCGCATCACCCTGAAGGACGGCGGCACGATCGACGAGATCCTGACCGAGTACGACGCCGCGGCCTTCAGCCTGCGCTACAAGATCACCGAGAGCGTGCTGCCCGTGCGCGACTACGCGGCCACGCTGAGCCTGAAGGCCGTCGACGGCAAGACCGTCGTCACCTGGCGCAGCACCTTCAAGCGCAAGGACCCGGGCAAGACCCCGGCCGCCGGCCAGGACGATGACAGCGCCAAGGCCGCCATCGCCGGCGTCTTCAAGGCCGGTCTCGAAAACCTCAAGAAGCTGAGCGAGCGCTGATCCGGCCGGCGCCCGGCGCCTTCAGCGCCCGCTGCCGCCGGGCGCGCCGGGGAAGCGACCACCGAACAGGGTTTCGGTCTGCTTCTGCATCTGTTCCTGCATCTGCTGGAACAGGGTCTTGGACGAGTCCAGGTAGGGGCCCATCAGGTTCTGCATCAGCGGGTTCTGCAGGTTCATGAAGGGCGCCCAGGCCTCGGCACCGGGCGGCGGGCCGCCGGCGCGAAGCTGATCGGCAAAGCGGTTCTGCAACTCGACGAAGGACTGCATGGTCTGTTCGAGGTAGTTGCCCATCAGGCCCTGCATGGTGTGGCCGTAGTAGCGGATCACCTGGGCCAGCATCTGCTCGCTGAACATGGGCAGGCCGCCCGATTCCTCTTCCAGGATGATCTGCAGCAGGATGCTGCGGGTCAGGTCCTCGCCGGTCTTGGCGTCGCGCACGATGAAGCGCTCATGGTCGAGCACCATCTGCTTCACATCGGCCAGGGTGATGTAGCCGCTGATCCGGGTGTCGTAGAGCCGGCGGTTGGGGTATTTCTTGAGCACCCGCAGGTCGCCTGCGGCGGCCTCGGCGCCGGGGGCTTCGGCCTCGGGCGGCAGGCTGTCCTCGCCGGCCTCTTCGTCGGGACGTGCGGTGCTGCGGGCTTTGCGCGTGGTCGCCATGGGGCTCTCCTCGGGGTGGCGGCCGATTATGGGATGGGCCGGGGCGGCGCCCGCGGCCTGCGCCGGCTCATTCGTGACGCAGGGCCTCGATCGGCAGCAGGGCCGCCGCCCGCCGCGCCGGGTAGTAGCCGAAGAACATGCCGACCGCCGCCGAGAAGCCGACGGCCAGCAGCACCGGCCCGCCGCCCAGCACGATGGGCCAGTCGGCCAGTTGTCCGATCAGCGCGCTGGCCCCGGCGCCGATCAGGATGCCGGCCGCGCCGCCGGCCAGGCTGAGCACCACCGCCTCGATCAGGAACTGCGCCAGGATGTCGCGGCTGCGCGCGCCCACGGCCATGCGCAGGCCGATCTCGCGGGTGCGCTCGGTCACGCTCACCAGCATGATGTTCATGATGCCGATGCCGCCCACCAGCAGGCTCACGCCGGCCACCGCGGCCAGCATCAGCGTCATCACCCGGCCCGAGGCCTGCTCGGCCTCCAGCACCTCGCTGAGGTTGCGCAGCACGAAGCTGTCGGGCTCGCCGGCTTGCAGCTTGTAGCGCTGGCGCAGCAGGCTGGCGATTTCCTGCTGCACGCTGTCGAAGCTCCAGCCTTCCTCGACCTTGACGCTGATCACGTAGACACGCTTCTGCGGCCCGGCCAGCCAGCGGTGGATGCGGTTGCGGAAGGTGGAGATCGGCAGCAGCACGGTGTCGTCCTGGTCCTCGCCGCTGGCGTTCTGGCCCTTGCGGTCGAGCACGCCGATGATGCGCATCGGCACCTGGTTCACGCGCAGGCTGCGGCCGATGGGCGATTCCTCGCCGAACAGCTCGCGCGCCACCGTGCGGCCGAGGATCGCGACCTTGGCCGAGCCGTTCATCTCGCCGACGTCGAACATGCGGCCCTCGGCCAGCGGCCAGTCGCGTGCCTCCAGGTGGCCGAATCCGATGCCATGCGCCCGCGTCGCCCAGTTGGCATTGCCGGCCACCACCTGCACATTGCCCGAGACCGAGGGGCTGGCCACGGCCACGCCCTGCACCTCGCGGGCGATGGCGCGGGCATCGTCCTCGGTCAGCCGCGGGCTGGTGGCCGCGCCGCCGCGCACGCCGCCGGTGTTGAGCGCGCCCGGCACGATCAGCAGCAGGTTGGCGCCGACCGAGCGGATGTGCTCGGCCACCCGCGCCTGCGCGCCGCCGCCGATCGCCACCAGGGTGATGACGGCGGCCACGCCGATCACGATGCCCAGCATGGTCAGCGCGCTGCGAAGCCAGTTGGCCTGCAGCGCGCGCCAGGCGGCGCGGAAGGCGGCCCACAGGCTCATGCCTTGAGCCCCGCGGAAGCCGCTGCGGCCTGCGCGCCGGCCGCCGGGTCGTGCGGCGGCAGGGCGCGGTCCTCGACCAGCCGGCCATCGCGCACGACGAGCATGCGCCGCGCCCAGGCGGCGATGTCGGTCTCATGCGTGACCAGCACCAGGGTGATGCCCTCGGCATTGAGCCGGGCGAGCAGGCGCATGACCTCTTCGGAGGTTGCGCTGTCGAGCGCGCCGGTCGGCTCGTCGGCCAGCAGCAGGCTGGGGCGGTTGACCAGGGCGCGAGCGATCGCCACCCGCTGCTGCTGGCCGCCCGAGAGCTGGGCCGGCGTGTGATCGGCGCGCGCGCCGAGGCCGACCATCTCCAGGCAGGCTCGCGCCCGCTCGCGCCGCGCGGCCGGCGCGACGCCGGCATAGACCAGCGGCAGCTCGACGTTCTCCAGCGCCGTGGTGCGCGGCAGCAAGTTGAACTGCTGGAAGACAAAGCCGATGCGGCGGTTGCGCAGCGTGGCCAGGGCTTCGCCGGACAGGTGCTCGACCGCCTCGCCGTCCAAGCGGTAGTGGCCGCTGCTGGGCTGGTCGAGCGCGCCGATCAGGTTCATCAGCGTGCTCTTGCCCGAGCCCGAGCTGCCCATGATCGCGACGAATTCGCCGGCCTCGATGTCGAGGTTCACCTCGCGCAGGGCATGCACGGTCTGCTCGGCGCTGCCGCCGGGCGGGCGGTAGACCTTGCCGATGCCGCGCAGCTCGATCAGGGCCATGGCCGGGCTCAGAAGCGCACCCGCGGCGCGCCGGCCGGCTGGGGCGCCTGCGCGGCCTGGCCGCCGAAGAGCTGGTTGAGCAGGCCGGGCGCGTTCTCCGGCGCGGGCGGCGAGGCCACCAGCACGGCATCGCCTTCCTGCAGCGGCGCCGGGGCGCCGGGCGGGGCCGGCTCGATGGGCAGCACCTCGGTGCTGCTGCCGTCGCTCAGGCCCAGGCGCACGCGCACTTCCTGCGGCGTGCCGTCGGGCAGCAGGCGCCAGACGCGGCCGCGGTTCAGGCTGCCGCGGCTCGGCTCGGCCGGTGGGCGCTCGGCACGGCCGGGCCGGGCCGGGGCCGAGGCGCCGGCCGAGGAGGCGACAGGCGGCAGCAGCGCCTTGGGCACCTTCACCCGCAGCGCGGCATTGGGCACTTTCAGCGCGGCATCGCGGCGGTCGGTGGCGATGCGCACATTGGCCGTCATGCCGGGCAGCAAGCGGCCGTCGGGATTGGCAAAGCGCACCACCGCCGTGTAGGTGATGACGTTCTGCACGTTGTTGGCCGATTTGCGCACCTGGGCCACCTCGCCCAGATGGGTCTGGTCGGGGTAGGTGTCGACGGTGAAGCTGGCCGCCTGGCCGGGCTGCACGCGGCCGATGTCGGCCTCGTCGACCGAGACCTCGACCTGCATGTCGCGCAGGTTGCGGGCGATGATGAACAGCTCGGGCGCTTGCAGGCTGGCGGCCACCGTCTGGCCGACGCTGACGCTGCGCTTGATGACCACGCCATTGACGGGCGAGCGGATCACCGTGCGGCCCAGGTCGACCTCGGCCGAGGCCACCACCGATTCGCGCTGGCGGATCGCAGCCCGCGCGCTGTCGGCCTGGGCGCGGGCGACGCCGGTCTGCGCCTCGGCGGCGCGGGCGGCCTCGGCCAGGGTGGCGGCCAGGTTGGCGGCGGTGTCGAATTCGGCCGGCGAGATGAAGCCCTGGTCGAGCAGGCCGCGGCGGCGGGCCAGGTCGCGCTCAGCGTTCTGCGCTTCCAGCCGGGCGCGGGCGGCATTGGCCTCGGCGGCAGCCACGCCGGCCAGGGCGGTGCCGGCCTGGGCCTTGGCGGCTTCCAGGTCGGCACGGGCCTGCTGCACCCGCAGCTCGAAGGTCTTGGGGTCGATGCGGGCGATGACCTCGCCCTCGCGCACCTCGGTGTTGAAGTCGGCCCGCACCTCGGCGAGCTGGCCGGACACCTGGCTGCCGACGTTCACCGACAACACCGGATTAACGGTGCCGGTGGCCGAGACCACCGCTTCCAGGGGGCCGCGCTCGACGGCTGCCGTGCGCCAGTCCGTCACCGGGCCGGCGGGGCCGGGCCAGGCCCACCATGCGGCAAGCCCCAGGGCGACCAGCAGCAACAGGCCTCCCAACTTCGCGGTCCAGCTCCTCATGCACGGCCTTTCATGGTCGGTCCATTCTAGGAAGCCCCTGCAAGCCCCCCCGCCGGCTTGACCCTGCGCGGCCCTGGGCCGCAAGCATGACGGTTTGACCCCGGCCGGCGCGCAGGGCACCATACTGACCAAATAGTCAGTAAATCGTCAGCCGGTGGTCGCCTTGTGCCGCCACATCTTGAGACTGTCCCGTCCCCATGAGCCTGTCCGCCCCACCGTCCGCCGCCTCGCAGCCCGCTGCGGAGCGAGCCGCCGAAGGCATGCCGGCCCGCCAGCGGCGCAAGGCCGCCCGCCCGCAGGAGCTGCTCGACGCCGCCCTGGCGCTCTTTGTCGAGAAGGGCTTCGCTGCCACCCGCACCGAGGAAGTGGCCGAGCGCGCCGGCGTGTCCAAGGGCACGCTCTACCTCTACTACCCCAGCAAGGAAGACCTGCTCAAGGCCGTGATCGCGCAGAACATCTCGCGCGAAATCGCCGAAAGCATGGACCGCGTGCTGCGCTTCGAGGGCAGCAGCGCCGAGCTGCTGCGCCTGATGCTGCGCGAGTGGTGGGCCAATGCCGGCGAGGCAAGCTGCGGCGGCATCTGCCGGTTGATGATGTCCGAGGCGGGCAACTTCCCCGAGCTCGCCAGCTTCTACGAGGCCGAGGTGATCCAGCCGGCCCGCAGCCTATGGCGCGCGGTGCTGGAGCGCGGCATGGCCCGGGGCGAGTTCCGCCCCATGCCGGTCGAAAGCACGATCGCCGCCCTGATGGCCCCCATGCTTTTCCTCGTGATGCAGCGCCACACCGCGACAAGCTGCCCGCAGCTCGGCTCGCCGGTCGATCCGGCCGAGGTGGTCGAGCGCGTCGCCGAGCTGATGCTCGACGGCCTGTGCCGGCCCGCCGCCGCCCCGTCCGACGCCGATCGGCGGCCCGCGTGAGCGCCGCGCCCCGCTGCCGCGCCGCCCTGCGGCGCCCCGGCCTGCGGCTGGCCGCCAGCCTGGCCCTGGGCCTGCTGCTTGCCGCCTGCAAGCCCGCGACCCCGTCGGGCACGGCGGCGACCGCGGCCTCCGCCCCCGCGGCGGCCGTGCTGCGCTTGCAGCCCGGTGACTGGGTCGAGGCCAGGCCGCGCGAGCTGGTGCGCAGCCTCGACGTGTCCGGCCCGTTGCAAGCCGTCGACACCGCCTTGGTCAAGGCCCGCCTGGCCGGCGAGCTGCTGCGCCTGGACGTGCGCGAAGGCGACACCGTCCGCGCCGGCCAGGTGATCGGCCGCATCGACGAGCGCGACAGCCGCCTGCGCCTGCGCCAGGCCGAGGAGCAGGCCGGCCAGGCCGCCGCCCAGCTCCAGATCGCCGAGACCGCGCTGGAGAGCAACCGCGCCCTGGTCGGCCAGGGCTTCATTTCGCGCAATGCGCTCGACACCTCGGTCGCCAATGCCGCCGCGGCCCGCGCCGCGCTGCAGGCCGCCCAGGCGGCTGCCGACCTGTCGCGCCGCCAGCTTGAGGATGCGCTGCTGCGCGCGCCCATCGGCGGCCAGGTCTCGCAGCGCTTGGCCCAGCCCGGCGAGCGCCTGGCGCTGGATGCCCGGGTGGTCGAGATCGTCGATCTGCGCCGCATCGAGGCCGTGGTTGCCGTGCCGCCCCAGGCCCTGTCCGAACTGAAGCTCGGCGCCCCGGCGCTCCTGCAGGTCGAAGGTTTGGCGCAGAAGCTGCCGGCGCGGCTGGTCCGCCTCAACCCGGCGGCCGACCCGGCCACCCGCTCGGCCATTGCCTACCTGGCGCTGGAGCCGCATCCGGCGCTGCGTCACGGACTCTTCGTCAGCGGCCAGATCGAGCTGGCCCGCGAGACGGCCTTCGCCCTGCCGCTGTCGGCGCTGCGCAGCGACCGCAGCCCGCCGCGCGTGCTGTGGATCGACGGCGACCGCCTGGTCGAGGCCAGCGTCAAGACCGGCCGGCGCGGCCAGGAAGGCGCCGCCGGCGGCGAAGCCCTGGTCGAGATCGTCGAAGGCCTGCCGCCCGCGCCCGTCGGCGCGCCGCTGCGCGTGCTGGCCGGCAGCGTGGGCGGGGTGCGTGGCGGCACGACAGTGCGCTTCGAGACGCCGGCCGCGGCTGCCGCCCCGGCCGCATCCTCAACCGGAGCGCGCTGAGCATGTGGTTCACCCGCGTCTCCATCGCCAACCCGGTCCTTGCGACCATGGTGATGCTGGCGCTGGTGGTGCTGGGCCTGTTCGGGCTGCAACGCCTGAAGGTCGACCAGTTCCCGGACATCGAATTTCCGGTGGTCGTCGTGCAGATCGCCTACCCCGGCGCCTCGCCCGAGATCGTCGAGGCCGAGGTGACCGAGAAGGTCGAGGAGGCGGTCAACACCCTGGCCGGCATCAAGCAGCTCAGCTCGCGGTCCTACGAGGGCCAGTCCATCGTCGTGATCCAGTTCACCCTGGACACCGAGAGCCGCCGCGCCGCCGAGGATGTGCGCGAGAAGGTGGCCGCGCTGCGCCCGGTGCTGCGCGAGGAGGTCGAGGAGCCGCGGGTCATCCGCTTCGACCCGGCCAGCCGGCCCATCTACACCGTGGCGCTGAGTGCGCCCGGCGGCCAGCACGACCCGGTCGCGCTCAGCGACTATGCCGACCAGGTGCTCAAGAAGCGGCTGGAGAACGTGCGCGGCGTCGGCTCGGTCAGCCTGGTGGGCGCGGTGCGGCGCGAGATCCAGGTGCGCCTGGACCCCGAGGCCCTGGCCGCCCATGGCCTGACGCCGGAGGCCGTGCGCCAGGCCCTGCGCACCGAGAACCGCGAGCTGCCGGCCGGCGCCCTGCGCTCGGCCAGCCGCGAGGACCTGGTGCAGATCCAGGGCCGGGTCGAGCGGCCCGAGCAGTTGCGCGAGATCGTCGTCGCCCAGCGCGGTGCCCAGGCCCTGCGCCTGGGCCAGGTGGCCGAGGTGGTCGACGGGCCGCAGGAGACCGAGAGCATCGCCCGCTACAACGGCGTGCGCACCCTGGCGCTGGAGGTGCTGAAGTCGCAGGACGTGAACACCGTCGAGGTGGTCGACGGCCTCGACCGCAGCCTGGCCGCCCTGCGCGCCGAGCTGCCGCCGGGCATGACGGTGGAGGTGGTGCGCGACGGCGCCCGGCCCATCCGCGTGGCGGTGAAGAACGTGCGCCAGACCCTGATCGAGGGCGCGCTGCTGACGGTGGCCATCGTCTTCCTCTTCCTCAATTCCTGGCGCTCGACCGTCATCACCGGCCTGACCCTGCCGATCGCGCTGATCGGAAGCTTCGCCTTCATGCAGGCCATGGGCTTCTCGATCAACATGCTGACGCTGATGGCCCTGAGCCTGTGCGTGGGCCTGCTGATCGACGATGCCATCGTCGTGCGCGAGAACATCGTGCGCCATGTGCAGATGGGCAAGTCGCCCCGCCAGGCGGCGCTGGACGGCACCGAGGAGATCGGCCTGGCCGTGTTGGCGACGACGCTGTCCATCGTTGCCGTCTTCCTGCCCGTGGGCTTCATGGGCGGCATCATCGGCAAGTTCTTCCACGAGTTCGGCCTGACCCTGGTGGTGGCGGTGCTGATCTCGATGTTCGTGAGCTTCACCCTCGACCCCATGCTGTCGAGCGTCTGGCACGACCCGGCGATCGACCGCCGCGGCACGGCCGCGGCCGCGGCGCGCGGCGGCTGGCTGCGGCGCGGCCTGCATGGCCTGAGCGGGCGCATCGAGCGCGGCCTGCAAGCCAGCGCCCGGGGCTACGAGCGCCTGCTGGCCCGCGCCCTGCGCCACAAGCGCCTGACCCTGCTGCTGGCCCTGGCCAGCATGGTGCTGGCCGTGCTGCTGGCCGGCCGGCTGGGCACGGAATTCGTGCCGCGCGCCGATTTCGGCGAAACCTATGTCAGCTTCAACACCCCGCCGGGCACCGCGCTGGCGCTGACCGAGCAGCGCACCGAGGCGGTCGAAGCCGTGCTGCGCAGCTTCCCCGAGGTGCGCCAGACCCTGGCGACGATCAACAGCGGCCAGGCCCAGGGCAGCCACCAGGTCACGGTGCTGGTGCGGCTGAGCGATCGACGCAGCCGCAGCCGCAGCGCCGACCAGCTCGCCGGCCCGATCCGCGCCCGGCTGGCCGAGGTGGCGGGCATCACCGTCACCCAGGTCGGCCTGCTCGATGCGGTGGGCGGCGCCAAGCCGATCTCGCTCTCGCTGCAGTCCGACGACCTGGACCTGCTGCGCCGCGTGAACCCGCAGTTGCTGGAGGCCATGGCCCGCATCCCGGGCGTGGTCGATCTCGACAGCAGCCTCAAGACCGAGCGGCCCACCGTCGACGTGCGGGTGCGGCGTGATGTGGCCGCCGCGCTCGGCCTGTCGGTCGGCCAGCTCACCGACAGCCTGCGCCTGCTGGTGGCCGGCGAGATCGTCGGCGACTGGCGGGCGCGCGATGGCCAGAGCTACGACGTGCGCCTGCGCCTGGCGTCCGAGGCGCGCGACAGCCTGGAGGACCTGGGCCGCATCCGCCTCGTCGTCGGCAGCGAGGCCGACGGCAGCCCGCGCCTGGTGCGGCTCGACCAGGTGGCCGAGCTGCGCCCCGGCCTGGGCCCCACCCAGATCAACCGCCGCGACCTGAACCGCGAGCTGGAGATCACCGCCAACGTGGCCGGCCGGGCGCTGGGCGAGGTCTCGGCCGACATCCGCCAGCTCATGGCCGGGCTGGACCTGCCGCCCGGCGCGCGCTGGCGCTTCGGCGGGGCCACGCAGGACATGCAGGAGAGCTTCGGCTATGCCATCGGCGCGCTGCTGCTGGCGGTGATCTTCATCTACATGATCCTGGCCTCGCAGTTCCGCAGCTTCCTGCAGCCGCTGGCGCTGATGAGCTCGCTGCCGCTGACGCTGATCGGCGTGGTCGGGGCGCTGCTGCTCTTCAACTCGACGATGAACATGTTCTCGGTCATCGGCATCGTCATGCTGATGGGCCTGGTGACGAAGAACGCCATCCTGCTGGTTGACTTCGCCAACCGCGCCCGCCGCGGCGAGGTGGCGGCCGAGGGCGAGCCCGCCCGGCCGCTGGACCGCGAAGCCGCCCTGCTGCTGGCCGCCCGGGTGCGGCTGCGGCCCATCCTGATGACCACGCTGGCGATGATCTTCGGCATGCTGCCCCTGGCCTTTGCGCTCAGCGAGGGCGCCGAGCAGCGCGCGCCCATGGGCCAGGCGGTGATCGGCGGCGTCATCACCTCCTCGCTGCTGACCCTGGTGGTGGTGCCGGTGGTCTATGTCTACCTCGACCGCCTGGGCGAATGCCTGGCCCGTCGCCTGCGCCGCCCGGCGCCCGATGCGGCCTGAGACCCCCGCGCCAGCGCCCCGGGAAAGCCCGCTCCTAGAATCCCGCAACTCTTGGTTCGCCCCTTCCACCATGAATGTCGAACACGCCCGCTTCAACATGATCGAGCAGCAGATCCGGCCCTGGGATGTGCTGGACAGCTCGGTGCTCGGCCTGCTGGCCGTGGTCAAGCGCGAGGATTTCGTTCCGCACGAGCACCGCGGCCTGGCCTTCATGGACCTGGAAGTGCCGCTGCCCGAGGGCCAGTCCATGCTGGCGCCCAAGGTCGAGGCCCGCCTGCTTCAGGCCCTGAACCTGGGCAAGCACGAGCGGGTGCTGGAGATCGGCGCCGGCTCGGGCCACATGGCTGCGCTGCTGGCGCACAAGGCCCAGTTGGTGCTGAGCCTGGAGATCCGCCCGGCCCTGGCCGAGCGGGCCCGAATGAACCTTCAGCGCGCGGCCGTGCTCCATGCCGAGGTGCGCTGCGCCGATGGCTCGCAGGGCGTGCCCGGCGAGAGCTTCGACGCCATCGTGCTCTCGGGCTCGGTGGCCGAGCTGCCGGCGGCCCTGCTGGCCTCGCTGCGCATCGGCGGCCGGCTGGTGGCCATCGTCGGCACGCAGCCGGTGATGCGCGCCCTGCTGGTCACCCGCCGCGGTCCCGAGGCCTACGACCGCGAGGAGATCTTCGACACCGTGGCGCCGCGGCTGGTGGGCTTTCCCGAACCGTCGGCCTTCCGTTTCTGAACCCGGCAGCGGCCGCCCCGCGGCGCTGCCTCTTGCCGATCCCCAAGGACCCGAGCCGATGCCCTTCCCGATGCCCACGATCTCCGGTGCGCGCAAGCGTCTGTCCTGCGGCCGGATCGGGATCGGCGGGCTGCTGTGGCTGGGCCTGCTTGCGAATGCCCCGGCCCAGAGCCTGCAAGAGCTGCATGCCGTCGCCCAGGCCTATGACGCCCGCACCCTGGCCGCCCGCGCCAGCGCCGAGGCCGCCCGCCACCGCCTCGACCAGGCCAGCGCGCTGCGCCGGCCCAGCGCCGCGGTGTCGGCCTCGATCAACCGCAGCGCCACCGACGCGCCGGGCCGTGACGAGACCATCTACAACACCCGGCCCAATGCCCAGCTCAGCGCCACCCAGCCGCTGATCAACCCGGCCAGCACGGTGCAGATCGAGCAGGCGCAGCGCAATCTGCTGGTCGCCCAGACCCAGCTCGAAGATGCCGAGCAGGACCTGATCCTGCGCCTGTCCGACGCCTACTTCGCGGTGCTGGCCGCGCAGGACACGCTGACCACCGCCCGCCAGAACGAGGCGGCGATCGGCGAGCAACTGGCCTCCGCGCAGCGCAATTTCGAGGTCGGCACGGCCACCATCACCGACACCCGCGAGGCGCAGTCCCGCCGCGACCTGGCCATCGCCCAGCGGCTGGCGGCCGAGAACACCCTGCGCACGGCGCAGATCGCGCTGGACCAGCTCGTCGGCCGCGAGGGGGTGCAGCCCCGCCCGCTGCAGCAGCCGGCACGCCTGCCTTCGCTCAAGCCGGGCGAGGTGGAGCAATGGGCTGCGCGCAGCGAATCCTCGCCCGCGGTGCGGCGCGCCCGGCTGGCGCTGGAGGTGGCCGAGCTGGAAACCCGGCTCGCCCGCAGCGGCGTGCAGCCCACGCTGGACCTGATCGGCAGCTACGGCAAATCGCGCAACACCGGTACGGCTGCGGGCACCTTCGGCGTGGGCACCACCACCACGGCCAGCGTGGGCTTGCAGTTCAACTGGCCGGTGTTCACTGGCGGCCGGGTCGATGCGCGGGTGCGCGAGACGGTCTCGCTCAGCGAGCGCACCCGGCAGGAGCTTGAGGACGTCCGCCGCAACCTGGCCCAGACCACGCGGCAGGCCTATTTCACCCTGCTGTCGGCCGAGGCCCAGGTCAGCGCGCTGGAGGCGGCCGAGGCCTCCAGCCGCCTGGCGCTGGAGGCCACGCAGGTGGGCTACCGGGTCGGGGTGCGCGTCAACCTTGACGTGCTCAATGCGCAGACCCAGCTCTACACCACCCAGGCCAACCTGGCCCGGGCGCGTTACGACGTGTTGCTGGGCCAGTTGCGCCTGCGCCAGGCGGCCGGCGCCCTGGGCGCGGACGACCTGGGCGAGATCGCCAAGCGCTTGCAGCCCTGAACCCGCGCGGGCGCTGCGCGCGGCCCCGGGGCGGGAAGCTGCCACCGGCGGGCTGGCCGACCCTGCACGCCCGAAGCCCACCCGTGCAGCCTGACCCTGGCCTTGCAAACCAGACCGGCGTTAACCCTCGGGGGTCGCCGGGAACCCGCATGCCAAGATATATCAATGTCGGCTGATCTATCGTCTGGAGCTTGTTTCATGCCCCTTGCCATCCCCACCCATCCCCTGCGTTCGCTGCTTGCCGCGGCCGCACTCGGTGTCTTCACCCTCGGCAGCGCCCAGGCCCAGTCCGCCGAGTCGGCGCGGCTGCACCTGCGCAGCCTGGCTGCCACCTGCGCCAACTGCCATGGCACCGACGGCCGTGCCGTGTCGGGCGAATCGATGGTCAACCTGGCCGGCCTCGGCAAGACCTACATCGTCGAGCAGCTCACGGCCTTCCGCGACGGCAAGCGCCCCGCGACCGTGATGCACCAGTTGACCAAGGGCTACACCGACGCCCAGATCGACGCAGTGGCCGGCTACTTCGCCGCCCTGCCCACCCAGTGAGCCGGAGGCCTCCCACCATGCAACGTCGTCGTCTTCTCCAAGGTGCTGCGGCCGGTGGCCTGCTCGCCACCCTGATCCCCGGCCTGAGCGGCTGCGCCAGCGTGCCGACCAGCGCCCGCGTGGTCGTCATCGGTGGCGGCTACGGCGGCGCCACCGCTGCCAAGTACGTGCGCCTGCTGTCGAACCAGGGCCTGGAGGTGGTGCTGATCGAGCCGAATGCGGCCTTCGTCAGTTGCCCGATCTCCAACCTCGTCGTCTCCGGCCTCAAGGGCCTGGACGACCTGACCACCGGCTACGGCGCCCTGGGCAAGTCCCATGGCGTGACCGTGGTGCGCGACTACGCCGCCGGCATCGACGCCCAAGCCAAGACCGTGCGCCTGGCCTCGGGCAGCAGCATCCGCTACGACAAGCTGATCCTCTCGCCCGGCATCGACTTGCAGTTCGACAAGATCGAGGGCCTGGCCGCGGCCCAGCAGGCCGGCACCATCCTGCAAGCCTGGAAGGCCGGCCCCGAGACGATGGCGCTGCGCAAGCAGCTCGAAGCCATGCCCGACGGCGGCACCTACGCGATCACCGTGCCCGAGGCCCCCTACCGCTGCCCGCCCGGCCCCTACGAGCGCGCCAGCATGGTCGCGGCCTACTTCAAGCGCGCCAAGCCCAAGAGCAAGGTGCTGATCCTCGATGCCAACCAGGACGTGACCTCCAAGGGCCCGCTGTTCAAGAAGGCCTGGAACGAGCTCTATCCCGGCATGGTCGAGTTCCGCGGCCAGCACAAGGCCGTGGCTGTCGATGCCAAGACCAACACCGTCAAGTTCGACGTGCAGGAAGACGTGAAGGCCGATGTGCTCAACGTGCTGCCGCAGATGCGCGCCGGCAAGATCGCGGTGGACTCCGGCCTGGCCAACAGCAACGGCCGCTGGTGCAATGTGAACTACCAGACCTTCGAGTCGACCGCGGCCAAGGACATCCATGTGCTCGGCGACTCGATCCAGGTCGCTCCGCTGATGCCCAAGAGCGGTCACATGGCCAACAGCCATGCCAAGGTTGCGGCGGCCGCGGTGGTGGCCGAGCTCTCGGGCCTGGAGATCAATCCGGTGCCGATGCTCACCAACACCTGCTACAGCTTCGTCGGCGACAAGGAAGTCATCCACGTCGCCAGCGTGCACCGCTACGAAGCCGCCGAGAAGACCTTCAAGACGGTCGCCGGCTCGGGCGGCGTCTCGGCTGGGCGCAACGAGCTGGAAGCTTCCTACGCCCTGGGCTGGGCGCGCAACATCTGGTCGGACATGCTGGCCTGAAGGTCGCCCGCCGCGCCGGGCGCGGGCCGGGAGGCCTGCGTTCAGCGCGGCGGCAGTTGCGTGTCCTCGCGCGGTTCGCGCACCTCACGCAGTTCGACATCGACGATGTCCTCGGCCGAGGCCGGCCGGCCAAAGCCGCGGCGGAAGGCTGCGCCTGCCCGCTGGCGGTGGGCGGTCCACTGCACCTCCGGCCGCCGGCCGCGCAGCAGGCTCCAGGCGATCACGATCAGCGCGATGCACAGGCCCATGAGCAGCAGGCCCAGGCCGAAGGCCAGGCCCAGAAGCAGGGCGATCACGCGCAAGAGGGTTCGGCCCAGGGCCGCAAGCAGATCCAGCATGGGCTGATTGTCGCGATCTCGCGACCCTTGCGCTGAAGGCGACCGCTAGAGTTGCCGCAGGCCGCGCGCGGCGGCCCATGCCCTGGAGCCTGCCCCATCGTGAAGACCGCCCCCCGCACCCTGCTGCGCCTGCTGCTGACCGGCCTGATCGCGGCCTTGCCGCTCGCGGCCACCGTGGCGATCTTCGCCTGGGCCTGGCGCCTGCTGGTCACCTGGGTCGGGCCGCAGAGCGCGGTCGGTCAGGGCCTGATCCGCCTGGGTTTCGGCGCGGGCGAATCAGAGAAGCTGGGCTACCTGCTCGGCATCGGCCTGGTGCTGCTGGGGCTGCTGGCCCTGGGCCTGCTGACCGAGACCGGCTTGCAGCGCGGCCTGCAACGCGCCGTCGAGGCCCTGGTGCAGCGCATCCCCCTGGTCCGCAATGTCTACGGCCTGATCCAGCGCTTCGTCGGCCTGCTGGCGCAGCGCGAGGGCTCGGGCATGGCCTCGATGAGCGCGGTGTGGTGCCACTTCGGCGGGGCCGAGCGGCCCGGCGTGGCCGTACTGGGCCTGCTGTCGGCGCCCGAAGCCGTGCTGATCGCCGGCCGGCCGCATCTGGCCGTGCTGCTGCCGACCGCGCCGGTGCCGGTGGGCGGCGGCCTGCTCTATGTGCCGGAGGACTGGGTCCGGCCGGCCGAGATCGGCATCGACGCGCTCAGCAGCCTCTATGTGTCGATGGGCGTGACCTCCACCGAGCACCTGCCGCGCGCCCGGCCGGCGCAGGCTGAAGCGGCCGCTGCGGCCCTCGTCGAGCGATGAAGCCAGCGCGGCGCTTGCATGCCGCTACACTGCGTCACTTGTGGTGATGCTTCAAGTTCGTGCTTCGTCGAGGTTGTGCTCCATCCGGTGCGGCTGAAATCCAGTCGACATCGTTCCGGTTCGATCCCCTGCGTGACGTTTCTTGCGTGTCCCTGCAGACGCCAGCCGCTGCGCTGGCGCACGCGCTGCGGCATGTCGCCGCCGCGTTTTCTCTCAAGGAATGTTCATGTCAGTTCAAACCGGTACCGTCAAGTGGTTCAACGACGCCAAGGGCTTTGGCTTCATCGCCCAGGACGGCGGCGGCCCCGACGTTTTCGCCCACTTCCGTGACATCACGGGCAATGGCTTCAAGAGCCTGGCCGAAAACGAGCGCGTCGAGTTCGAAGTCAAGCAAGGCCAGAAGGGCCCGCAAGCCGCGAACATCCGCAAGCTGTGATGCTGTCGGGCGCCTGAGGGCGCCCACTGCTTCCGCATTGCCCACAACGGCCCTTCGGGGCCGTTCTGCATTTCAGGACCGCTTCCGGTCCCGCTGCGGCAGCGGACCGGTCTGCCGAGCGATCGCCATGTCCGACGCCTCCCCGCCGCCCGGTGCCGAGCCGCCTGCCGCGCCGCGCTCCTGCACCCAGCTCTTCCTCGTCTTCACCGGCCTGGCCCTGCAGGGCTTCGGCGGCGTGCTGGCCGTGGCCCAGCGCGAGCTCTGCGAGCGCCGCCGCTGGCTGAGCGCGGCCGAATTCCTGGAGATGCTGGCCTTCGCCCAAGTGCTGCCGGGGCCGAATGTCTGCAACCTCTCGCTGGCCGTCGGGCAGCGCTGGTTCGGCTTGCGCGGCGCGCTCGCGGCCCTGGCCGGCATGCTGGCCCTGCCGCTGCTGCTGGTGCTGGCGGCCACCGCCTGGGTGATCGACCAGGCCGGCGCGGCCTGGCTGCAGGACGCGCTGCGCGGCATGGGCATCGTCGCGGCGGGACTCATCGTCGGCGCCTGCCTGAAGCTCGCCCGGCCGCTGCGCGAGAGCCCCCTCGGCACCCTGGGCGTGGCCGGCCTGGGCGGGGCGACGCTGATCGCCATCGCCCTGCTCAAGCTGCCGCTGGGCGCCGTGCTGGCCGGCCTGGGCCTGCCGGCCTGCCTGTGGGCCCACCGCCGGCTGCGGGCCGGGCGCAAGCCATGAGCCCGGATCTCGACCTGCCGCTGCTGGCCGCGCTGTTCGGCCAGGCGCTGCTGCTTTCGCTGCTGGCCATCGGCGGCGCGATCACCGTCGCGCCCGACCTGCACCGCGTGATGGTCGCGCAGCAGGCCTGGCTGGACGACGCCCAGTTCGGCCATGCCATTGCCATCGCCCAGGCGGCGCCCGGGCCCAACCTGCTCTTCATCCCGGTGCTGGGCTACCAGGTGGCCGGCCTGCCGGGCGCGCTGGCCATGCTGGTCGGCATCCTGATCCCTTCGACCACCCTGGCCCTGGCCGCCCTGCGCCTGGGCCAGACCCACGCCCGCCATCCCGCCCTGCGTGCCTTCAAGGCCGGCATGGCACCGATCACCCTGGGCCTGATGCTGGCCACCGGCTTCGTGCTGGCGCCCTGGGGCTCGGCGCCCGGCCTGCTGCTGGCCGGCGCGGTCGCCCTGCTGGTGTGGCGCACGCGGGTGCACTTGCTGCTGCTGATCGCGGCCGGCGCTCTGCTGGGGGTGCTGGGCTGGGTCTGAGCCGTGCCTTGCGCACAATGCCCGCATGAAGACCGAGCTGCCCCCCATCGTCCACAACCTTGCTGCCTCGCGTTTCGAGGTGCGGGTCGACGGCCTGCTGTCGATCTGCGACTACCGCGTGCAGGGCGGCGTGCTGGTGCTGCCGCACACCGTGGTGCCGCCGGAACTGCAAGGCCGCGGCATCGCGGCCGCGCTGGTCGAGGCGGCCCTGGCCCATGCGCGGGCCCAGGGCCTGCGGGTCGATCCGGTGTGCAGCTATGTGGCCGTCTACCTGCGCCGCCATCCGCAGCATGCGGACCTGCTGCGCGCCTGAGCCGCGCCAGCCTCAGCGCGCCCCGTCCGCCGGCAGGCGGGTGACCAGCACCTGGTCGATCTTGTAGTCGTCCACATCCAGCACCTCGAAGCGGTGGCCGGCCGCCTCGATGCGGTCGGTACGGCGCGGGATGCGGCGCAGCATCACCATCAGGAAGCCGGCCAGGGTGTCGTACTTGCCCTGCTGCGGCAGTTCGTCGAGGTCGAGGGCGCGCAGCACGTCGGGGATGGGCGTGAGGCCGTCGATCAGCCAGGAGCCGTCCTCGCGGCGGCAGATCTGCTCCTCGGCCAGCGGCGTGACGAGGCCGGCCATCACCGTGCTCATCACATCGTTCAGGGTGATGATGCCGACCACCAGGCTGTACTCGTTGAGGATGACGGCGAAGTCCTCGCGGGCGCTGCGGAACTGCTCCAGCACCTCCAGCAGCGTCAGCCGGTCGGGGATGACCAGCACCGGATGCAGGTGGGCGCGGTCGCTCAGCGCGATCGGCTGCTCGGCCAGCTCGCGCAGCAGCAGGTCCTTGGCATCGACATAGCCGACCGGCTTGTCGATGCCGCCGTCGCAGACCAGGTAGGTCGAATGCGGCTCGGCCTCGATGCGCGCACGGATCAGCTCCGGCGGGTCGTCGAGCCGGAAGTGCACGATGTGGTCGCGCGGCGTCATCGCGCTTTCGACCGTGCGGGTGTCCAGCTCGAAGAGGTTGACGATGACCTGCTGCTCCTGGGCATCCACCGTGCCGGCCGCGGCCCCGGCCTCGGTCATCGCCAGGATGTCGGCATGGGTGACGATCTCGTCGCGCTGTGGCGGCAGGCCCAGCAGGCGGAAGATGGCATCGGATGCCCGGTCGAAGGCCCAGACCAGGGGCTTGAACAGGGCCGCCAGGGCCAGCATGGGGCCGACCACATGCACGGCCACCCGCTCGGGCTGGCTCATCGCCAGGCGCTTGGGGAAGAGGTCGGCGAAGAGGATGAAGAGCGCGGTGATCAGCGCGAAGGACAGCAGGAAGCCCAGGGTCTGCGCCCGCTCCTCGCTGCCCGCCAGCGGCCGCAGCAGCTCGGTCAGCGCCGGGCTCAGCGCGCCTTCGCCGACGATGCCGCCCAGGATGGCGACCGCATTCAGGCCGATCTGCACGACGGTGAAGTAGCTGCCCGGCGCATCCTGCACCGCCAGCACGCGGGCGGCGCGTGGCTCGCCCTCGTCGGCCATCTGGCGCAGGCGCAGGCGGCGCGAGGCGGCCACCGCGATCTCGCTGATCGAGAAGAAAGCGCAGGCCGCGATCAGCAGCGCGATCAGGCCAAGGCTGGTGCCCGTATCCATGCGCCTCAGTGTAGGGGCGGCCCGGCGGCGGCCCGCCGCGCTCAGGCGCTCAGGCTCAGGTCGTCGTACCAGGCTTCGACCACATGGCCGAGGTCGTCGCTGTCGGTGAAGCAGCCCAGCGAGAGCAGGGTGCCGACCGGCCGCTGCGCGAACTCGGGAAAGACCATGCGGTGGTCGGCCAGCACGTCGCGCTCATGCTCGACCCACTGGCCGAGCTGGTCCGGGCCGCTCTGGATCACCAGGTGGCGCACGCCGCTGAGCCGGCGGTCGCGCCAGACGCTGCCCACCGGCAGGTGGTCGTCCCAGGTGTAGAGCAGGGACTGGAAGGGCAGGTCCAGGCCGGCGAAGAGCTTGACCTGCTCATGCACCAGGGTCTCGCGCAGCGTCAGTTCGGCCAGCGGCCCGTCGAAGCCGACGCCGACGCGGGCCACGGCATCGTCGCGGTCCTCGCGGTCGCCGCGCGCGCCGCCCACCAGCCGATCGGCCCGCCAGCGCCAGCGCAGCCGCGGCTGCTGCTGCGGATCGACCCGCAGCGCGCATTGCAGCGCGCTCGCCGCCCGGTCGGCTCGTGCATGCAGCACGCGCCGGCCTTCGCGCTCGGCTAGGCGGTACTCGGTCTTGGCCCGCTGGCGGTAGATCACATAGGGGGACCAGCCCGGGGGCAGGCTGGAACCCGCCGGGGCGGTGGAAAAGGGCGGCACCTGCACAGCGGCGGCCGCGACTGGCGCGGCGGGGACCGCTTCCTCGCGGGTGGCACAGCCCGGCAGCAGCGGCGCCAGGCCGGCGGCCAGCGGCCAGTGCAGCAGGCGGCGGCGCTGCGGGTCGGTGGGGCGGTCGGACTCGGACATGGGGGCTCGGGCAGGGCGGGGCGGGGCGGGCGTGGCGCGGCGCAGGCCCAGGGGCGGGCTTTGCGCAAGCAGCGCAGCATGCCTGCGCGGCATGACGCTTGTTCGACCGAGGTCTGCGCCCGGCTATGCTCGCCGCCTTTCGGGCGGATGCCGCGGCCTTCGGGACCGGGCCTGCGCCCGGCCCACCCCCGCACCGGAGCGCCAGCATGATCACCACCCCCTCGGGCCTGCAATACGAAGACACCATCGCCGGCAGCGGCGCCACCGCCAGCGCCGGCCAGCGCGTCACCGTGCACTACACCGGCTGGCTGTGGCAGGACGGCCAGGCCGGCAAGAAGTTCGATTCCAGCAAGGACCGCGGCCAGCCCTTCGTCTTCAACCTGGGCGCCGGCATGGTCATCCGCGGCTGGGACGAGGGCGTGGCCGGCATGCAGATCGGCGGCACCCGCCGCCTGCTGATTCCCGCCGACCTGGGCTACGGCGCGCGCGGCGCGGGCGGCGTGATCCCGCCCAACGCCACCCTGCTGTTCGAAGTCGACCTGCTCGGCCTGAACTGATGCCGCGCGCTTGAGCCCCGACGCGCAAGCCGCCGCCGACCGGCGCCGCGGCATCGGCCTGGCCCTGAGCGCCTACGCCGTCTGGGGCCTGTTCCCGCTCTACTTCCGCGCGGTCGGCGCCTTGCCGGCCTTCGAGCTGCTCGCCCACCGGGTGCTGTGGTCGGCCGTCTTCGTGCTGGGTCTGCTCGGCTGGCAGCGCCGCTTTGCCTGGATCGGCCCGGCCCTGGCCGACCGCCGGGTGGCCTGGGGCGCGCTGGCCAGTGCCACGCTGATCGGGCTGAACTGGCTGATCTACCTGTGGGCGGTGGCCACCGGCCGGGTGGTCGAAGCCAGCCTCGGCTACTTCATCAACCCCCTGGTCAATGTGCTGCTCGGCGCCTGGCTGCTGCACGAGCGGCTGCGGCCCGGCCAGTGGGCGGCCACGGCCTGCGCGGCGGCCGGCGTGCTGTGGCTGGCGCTGCACAGCGGCGGCCTGCCCTGGATCGCCCTGGGCCTGGCCTTCAGCTTTGCCGGCTACGGCCTGCTGCGCAAGACGGCCGCGCTCGGCCCGGTCGAGGGCCTGGCCCTGGAAACCCTGCTGCTGCTGCCCCTGGCCCTGCTCGCCCTGGGCGGCCTGGCGCTGGCCGGCACCAGCCAGTACGACGCGCTGCCCGGCCTCACCCAGGCCCTGGTGATGGCCGCCGGGCCGATCACCGTCATCCCGCTGCTGCTCTTCGCGGCCGGCGCGCGGCGCATTCCCTTCTCGCTGCTGGGCTTGCTGCAGTACCTGGTGCCGAGCACCCAGCTTGCGATCGGCGTGCTGCTGTTCGGCGAGCCCTTCGGCGCCGAGCGCCAGCTCGGCTTTACCGCCATCTGGCTGGGCCTGGCGCTCTACAGCCTGGAAGACCGCTGGGCGGCCCGGCGCCGCTGAGGCCGGCCCGGGCGCGCAGCCGCCCGGCACAATCCAGCGGCCTTCGCTGCCTTGCCCGCCATGCCCCAAGCCCTGCGCCAGACCCTGCTTTCCGTCCGGGATCTGCTGATCACCGCCGGCCCGCTGGCCCTGCTGGCCATCGTCCTGCTGGTGGGTGCCTACTGGCTGGTCAACCCCACCCCGCCCAAGCGCGTCGTGCTGGCCACCGGCCCGGCCCAGGGCGCCTACGGCGAATTCGGCAAGCGCTACAAGGAGCAGCTTGCCAAGTACGGCATCGAGGTGGTGCTGCGCGAGACCGCCGGCTCGGCCGAGAACCTGGCCCTGCTGCGCGACATGGACAGCCCGGTCGAGTTCGCCTTCGTCCAGGGCGGCGCCGACGGCCCGCAGCCCGCCGCCGAGGACGGCGAGGCCTCGCCCCTGCTCAGCCTGGGCAGCCTGTTCTACGAGCCGGTCTGGATCTTCTACCGCGAGGCGCGCGCCCGCCAGGCCGGCGGCAAGCCGCCGCTCGCCAGCCTGGCCGGCCTGCAGGGCTGGAAGCTCAACATCGGCGCGCCCGGCAGCGGCGTCACCCAGCTCATGCTGAGCCTGCTGGAGCTCAACGGCGTCGCGCCCGAATCGCTCACGCTCTCGCGCCTGTCGGCCACGCCGGCGGTGGTCGATCTGCTGGCCGGCCGCCTTGATGCCGTGGCCTTCACCTCGGCGCCCGAATCGCCCCTGGTGCAGATGCTGCTGCAGACGCCCGGCATCGCGCTTTTCGACTTCCGCCAAGCCGAGGCCTACACCCGCCGCCTGCCGCTGCTGACCCCCGTGCTGCTGCCGCGCGGCGTGATCGACCTGGCCCGCGACCAGCCGCCGCGCGACATCCACCTCGTCGCGCCCACCGCCATGCTGGTCGCCCACGAGACGGCGCATCCGGCGCTGCAACAGCTCTTCGTGCAGGCCGCGCGCGCCATCCACGGCGAGGCCGGCTGGTTCCAGCGCCGCGGCGACTTCCCCAACCCGCGCAGCACCGAATACCCGCTGGGCAAGGAGGCCGAACGCTTCTACCAGTCCGGCCCCAGCCTGCTGCAGCGCTACCTGCCCTTCTGGCTGGCCAATCTGATCGACCGCATGTGGGTGCTGCTGGCCTCGCTGATCGTCGTGCTCATCCCGCTCAGCCGGGTGGTGCCGCCGCTCTACGAGCTGCGCGTGCGCTCGCGCGTCTTCCGCTGGTACGGCAAGCTGCGCCAGATCGAGGACGCGCTGGAGCAGCCCGAAAGCCCCGGCCAGCCGCCCGACGAACTCCTCGGCGAACTGGAGGCCCTGGAACGCCGCGTCGCGCAGATCAGCGTGCCGCTCTCGCATGCCGACGAGCTCTACGCCCTGCGCAGCCACATCCACATGGTCCGCAAGAAGCTGCTGGCCCTGGGGGCGCAGCGGCCGGTGCCGGCCTGAGTGCGGCCGACCTACTGGCCCCCTGCACGGCCTTCGCCCCGATGCCTGCGCGGTCCGATCGCCCGTGCCATGCTGAAGCCCTCCGCCTGAATCGATCCCGCCGATGGACACCCGCACCCACCCCGCCCGCGAACGACTGATCCGCCTGCGCGAGGCCATGGCCGCCCAGGGTCTGGACGGCGTGCTGCTGCCCTCCAGCGACCCGCACCTGTCCGAGTACCTGCCCGGCCACTGGCAGGGCCGCGAATGGTTCAGCGGCTTCACCGGCTCCATGGGCACCCTGGTGCTGACGGCCAGCCGCGCCGCGCTGTGCGCTGACAGCCGCTACTGGACCCAGGCCGCGCAGGAGCTGGCCGGCAGCGGCATCGAGCTGGTCAAGGTGAGCGGCTCGATGGCCCAGGCGCCGGTGGACTGGCTGATCCGCCACACGCCCCAGGGCGGGCGGGTCGGGGTCGACGGCGCGGTGCTCGGACTGGCCGCGGCCCAGGCCCTGCGCAGCGCGCTGGCCGAGGCCGGCCTGGGCCTGGTGACCGATCGCGATCCGCTCGACGGCGCCTGGCCCGAGCGCCCGCCGCTGCCGGCCGCGCCGGTGGTCGAGCACCTGCCGCCGCAGGCCGCCACCGCGCGGGCCGACAAGCTGGCGCGGCTGCGCGAGGCGATGGTCGCGCGCGGCGCCACCCACCACCTCGTCTCCACCCTCGACGACCTGGCCTGGCTGCTGAACCTGCGCGGCAGCGATGTCGACTACAACCCGGTCTTCCTGGGCCATGCCCTGGTCGACCTGCGCGGCCTCACCCTCTTCGTCGGCGAGGGCAAGGTCGATGCCGCCCTGGCCCACCGCCTGGCGGCCGATGGCGTGCAGCTTGCGCCCTACGGCGCGCTGCGCGAGGCCCTGGCCGCGCTGCCGCCCGGGGCCGTGCTGTGGCTGGATCCGAAGCGCGTCACCCTGGCCTTCCGCGAGGCCCTGCCACCCGGCCTGAAGCGGGTCGAGGCGATCAACCCCAGCACCCTGGCGAAGAGCCGCAAGACCGCCGCCGAGGCCGAGCATGTGCGCGAGGCCATGGTCCGCGATGGCCTGGCCATGTGCGCCTTCTATGCCTGGTTCGAGCAGGCCCTGGGCCGCGAGGCGATCAGCGAGCTGACGGTCGCCGACCGCCTGTCGGCCGAGCGTGCACGCCAGCCCGATTTCCGCGGCCTGAGCTTCCCGGTGATCGCCGGCTTCAATGCCAATGGCGCGATGCCGCACTACCGCGCGACCGAGCAGGCTCATGCCCTGATCTCCACCCCGCAGGGCGTGGTGGCCGACGGCCTGCTGCTGATCGATTCGGGCGGCCAGTACCTTGGCGGCACGACCGACATCACCCGCGTCTGGCCGATCGGCAGGCCCAGCGCGGCCATGAAGCGCGACTTCACCCTGGTGCTCAAGGGCACGATCGCGCTCTCGCGCGCGGTCTTCCCACGCGGCACGCCCAGCCCCATGCTCGATGCCCTCGCGCGCGCGCCGCTGTGGGCCGAGCGCCTGGACTTTGGCCACGGCACCGGCCATGGCGTGGGCT